>MGZZ01000072.1 GCA_001802795.1 Ignavibacteria bacterium GWC2_36_12
CGGGAATTGATCTCGCAGGTGATAAAGGAAAAATTTCCTGAAGGGAATAAATTGAATGATGCAGTAATTCTTGCTGAAAAAAAGATGAAAACACTTTCACACCAAAAGCTGGAAAGAAGAAAACTTGCTGAAAGAATTTACTCTTACCTTTCTTCGCGGGGTTATGATTATGAAACCAGCAGGGAAGCAGTAGAAAAAGTATTGGGTGAAAATTTTACTGAATAAAATTTCCAGTCAACAAATCTCAAATGACAAATAAGCAACAAAGAACAAACTCCAAATTTCTTATATCTGCATTTTTTGAATATTGAAATTTTGAAGTTGGGATTTATTTGTTAATTGTTTTTTGGATTTTGAGATTTAATTGTAATAGAGATTATTTGCTTATCACACCTTCCAAAGAAAGAATCATAGATGAAACTTCGGGGATACTTACATTTTCGGCAGCTTCTTTAACAGGAAACCATTTCCTTTTTCTTACGTTTTTTTCCGGGTATTCGTCAAGAACTTCAATTACTTCCATAGAAAATATCTTAATGTTGCAATGACCAATTGAACGATTCATCATAAACGAGCCGAGTTCGACAGTCTCGTTAGCGCCGATTACTCCCGCTTCTTCGTAAGCCTCCTTTTTTGCCGATTCGAATGGAGAAAGATTAAATTCAATATATCCTTTTGGCAGTATCCATTTCTTTCTTTTTATAGATGTGATAAGAAGGATTTGCAATTCCCCGCTTTTTTTTCTGTAAGGTATTACGCCCGATTGGTTGAAATTAAATTCTAACTTCAAATACCTCTATCTCCATAGATTTTATCTTTTTACATGCAAAAATAGAAAACTTATTATTAAATACAGAAAATTATCTCATGAAGTACTTTTAACGTGTTTATTTTTTTTATCATTTTATCCTTATTTTCTAAGTGGAGTTTCAGGGAAAAATGAAAATAAATAAAAATATTTCGCTTAAATCTTATAACACATTTGGAATTGATGTAAAAGCTAAATTCTTTTCGGAGATTTATGATGAATCGCAGCTAAAAGAAATCTTATCTTTTGAAGAATATAAACTCTTACCTAAGTTAATTCTCGGCGGTGGCAGCAATGTTTTGCTTACAAAAGATTTTGACGGACTGGTTTTAAAAATTTCTATTCCAGGGATTGAAGTTATTAATGAAAATGATAAAACGGTTATTGTTAGTGCTGGAGCCGGAGAAATCTGGCACAAACTTGTTTTATTCTGCGTTGCAAAAAATTATGGAGGGATAGAAAATCTTTCTTTAATTCCGGGAACTGTTGGTGCGGCTCCGATGCAAAATATAGGTGCATACGGGCAGGAACTTAAAGATGTTTTTGATAATCTTAGCGGAATTTATATTGAAAACGGTGAATCAGCAGTATTTCAAAAAGATGATTGTAATTTTGCCTACCGGGATAGTATTTTCAAAAATAAACTTAAGGATAAATTTATAATAACCGGTGTTTCTGTTCGCCTGAGAAAAAATCCAATTTTAAATCTTGATTATGGAAATGTAAAATATGAAATCGGTAAACTTGGTTATGATCGCATTGGAGTGAAAGAGGTAAGTGAAGTGATTAGTAAAATCAGGCAGAGCAGACTTCCCGATCCTGCAGTGATTGGAAATGCAGGAAGCTTTTTTAAGAATCCCGAAGTTTCGGAAGAAAAATTCAATCAGCTAAAAAAAAATTTTAACGGGATAATAGGATTCAAACTGGGAAATGGAAAAGTAAAAGTTCCGGCTGGCTGGTTGATTGAAAGCTGCGGCTGGAAAGGTAAGAAAGTTGGAAATACCGGTTCGCATGCAAAACAATCCCTTGTACTTATAAATTATGGAAATGCAACCGGGGAAGAGGTTCTGAATCTGGCTAAAGAAATAAAGAAGTCGGTTCTAAATAAATTTGGTATAGAATTAAAAGAAGAAGTAAATATTATTTAACAAGATCAGGGAGTTTCAAAATAACATTACTTATATTGATAAAAGCCAAAAGCTATTATCAATGAAAGGAAAAGCATGAATCCAAAAGATGAAAAAAAGTCCGCCAAAGATGGATTATCTGCTTATGAAAAAGCAGCCGAAGAAGGGATTGATCCGAGATGTATTCCTCAAAAGCTAACCGGTCCTGTTCCTGTTGATGATCAAATCGAATATCCTGATTATCCTGATTCTGATAATGAAAGTTGGAAATTCCTTTATGACAGGCAGATGAAAAATCTTCCGGGAAGAGTCTGTAACGAATATCTTGCCGGAGTTGATATTCTTAATTTTACACGAGATAAAATTCCAGCTTTAAAAGATTTAAGTGCAGTATTTAAAAAAACTACTGGCTGGCGAGTGGCAAGAGTTCCTGGGTTAATTCACGAACAAAATTTCTTTGAGATGCTTCGTGAAAAAATATTTCCTTCAACTGATTATATCAGAGGAAAAGAGGAACTTGATTATACACCGGCACCGGATTGTTTCCACGATATGTTCGGGCATATGCCCCTTTTAACTAATCCTAATTTTGCCTCTTTTTATCAAATGTTTGGTGAAGCCGCATTAAATGCAAAGGGGGAAGACCGCAAGTTTCTTGAAACATTTCATTGGTTTACTGTTGAGTTTGGTTTGATAAGGCAGAAAGAAGGGATGAGAATTTACGGTGCCGGGATTGTTTCATCAAAAGAAGAAGTAAATCATGCTTTATCGAACGAAGTTAAAGTAAAAGATTTTATCCCCGAAAAGCTTGTTAAACAGGAATATGATGTATGGCATTTACAACCTATTCTTTTTGCAATAAATTCTTTTGAGCATCTTGAAGAAGGATTTAAAGAGTGGACAAAGAAAAGAGGACTTCTCTAAAACAAACAGATAATAGTTGAAAGTTGAATGTGCAAAACTAAATGGGTAACTTTAATGCGTTTTTTAACATAAAACATATTAAGGAATTTAATGTCACTAAAAGTTGGTGATACCGCTCCTGATTTCACTTTGATAAATACAAACGGTGAAAAAGTATCATTAAAAAACTTTTTGAATAAACAAGTTGTTCTTCTTTTCTTTCCATTTGCAAATTCATCTGTATGCCATGAAGAAATGTGCTCGATGAGAGACAATCTTAAAATATATGAAAACTTAAATGCACAGATTTTAGGAATTAGCGTTGATAGCCATTATTCACTTAAACTATGGGGCGAAAAATTAAATCTTAATTTTCCTTTGCTAAGCGATTTCAATAAAGATGCTTCATCAAAATATGATTCATTAAATCACCTTCACTCTCCC
This sequence comes from Ignavibacteria bacterium GWC2_36_12, assembly GCA_001802795.1. Taxonomy (GTDB): domain Bacteria; phylum Bacteroidota; class Ignavibacteria; order Ignavibacteriales; family Ignavibacteriaceae; genus RBG-16-34-14. The sequence goes on from MGZZ01000072.1 coordinate 3,283, forward strand.
GGTAAGTATGATTATATCGGAGTTTCAAAAAGATCTGCTTTTGTAATTGGTAAAGATGGAAAGATTAAATATGTTGAGATTTGTGAGCATACCGGGCTTCAGCCAAATTATGAAGCGATTAAAAAAACTTTGGCAGAATAGAACACAGATGACACTGATTTGACGGAGTTACACTGTTAGAATTTGCGTTATCTGCGAGAAACTGATTTAACAAATGCGTAGAGGAAAATAATGCTGCAAGAAGGAAATAAAGCTCCTTATTTCAAACTGAAGGACCAGAATGAAAAAGAAATTTCATTGAGCGATTATAAAGGAAAAAATGTGATCCTGTATTTCTATCCGAAAGATAATACATCCGGCTGTACTGCAGAGGCTTGCAGCTTCAGAGATGATTTTCCCAAATTCAAAAAAGTTGAAACAGTTATTCTTGGTGTCAGTCCCGATTCAGTTGAATCACATAAAAAGTTTGCTAAAAAATATAATCTGAATTTTAGCTTATTAGCCGATGAAGATAAAGAAGTAATTAAAAAGTACGATGTATGGAAAGAGAAAAGCATGTATGGAAGAAAATATATGGGAGTTGAGCGATCGACTTTTATAATTGATTCTGATGGAAAGATTAAAAAAATTTTCAGGAAGGTTAAAGTACAAGGTCATAACGAAGAAGTGATGGAGGTTTTAAAAAGTTAATATGGTTTATATAACAAGGCGTGAACGCTTCAGCGCAGCTCATCGTTTATACAAAACCGGTTTAAGTGATGAAGAAAACTTTAAGCTTTATGGTTTATGCAGCAATCCAAACTGGCACGGACATAATTATGTCCTGGAAGTTGTTGTGAAAGGAGAAGTCGACCCCGAAACAGGTTACCTTTTGGATCTGAAAGATCTTAAAGAAATAATAAGAAAACGTGTAATTGAAAAAGTCGATCACAAAAATCTGAACCTGGATACAGATTTTATGAAGGGAATAATTCCTTCTGCAGAGAATATAACAATTGCAATTTGGAATCAGCTTGTTGATAAAATTCCGAAAGGTGCACTTCACTCCGTGAAATTATTTGAAACGGAAAACAATTATTTTGAGTACAAAGGAGAATAAATTTGGATAATAAAGTTGTTCAGGAATTAGTTTATAAAATGCTAAAAGAGATAGGTGAAAATCCGGAAAGGGAAGGACTGCTGGCTACTCCGAGGAGAGTTGCAAGAGCTTATGAATTTCTTACGGCCGGATATACAAAAGATATAGAAGCCGTTCTTAATAATGCAGTATTCAGTGAAAAATATGACGAGATGGTACTTGTAAAGAATATTGATTTTTATAGTCTTTGCGAGCATCATATGCTCCCTTTTTATGGCAAAGTTCATGTTGCATATATTCCTAACGGTAAGATAGTCGGGCTGAGCAAAATTCCACGAGTCGTTGAAGTTTTTTCTCGCAGGCTCCAGGTCCAGGAAAGAATGACACAGGAAATTGCCGACACATTTGAAAAATATCTCCAACCCCAGGGTGTTGCAGTTGTCTCGGAAGCCTTTCACATGTGTATGATGATGCGTGGAGTTGAAAAACAAAATTCTTCTGCAACTGCAAGTGCAATGCATGGAGTGTTTAAGGAAGACGCGAGAACAAGAAGTGAGTTCCTGACACTGATCTCGAGTAAGCAGCTTTGATTTTTGATTTACGATTTCGGATTTACGATTTCAAATATTAATCACTGTTTATGGGTGGCAAATTGGACAAACAACAATTATTAAATAGGACAAAAATCTTTGCTCTGGAAATAATAAATTTTGTATCGTTATTACCTAATAATAATGTTGGCAATATAATAAGCCGGCAAATTTTAAAATCGGGTACTTCGATTGGAGCTAATTATCGAGCCGCTTGCAGAGCGAAATCAAAAGATGATTTTAGATATAAAATAAAAATTGTTGAGGAAGAAGCCGATGAAACTCTTTACTGGCTTCAGTTAATTTTTGAATCGAAAATCTTGACAGATGTTTTGGTAGAGAAACTAATCAAAGAAGCTGATGAATTGACTGCAATTTTTACATCAATTTCCAAAACTTCGAGAAATTCATAAATATTAGAATTAAATTCATTTTTAAGTAAGTATTAATTTTCGTAAATCATAAATAAGCTATGGCTGACGAGAAGTCGGGTATTTGGATAACCGGAGCCAGTTCAGGAATAGGCAAAGCAGCAGCAGAGGAGTTTGCCAGAATTGGCTGCAGAGTCTTTGTTTCTGCAAGAAGAGTAACAGAACTTGAACGGCTTAACAAATCTTTAAGTAAAGATAAACTTGAGTTGGATATTTTTCCTTGTAACGTCGCTTCAAGTGCTAACGTTGAGCAAACTGTAAAAAAAATTTTATCAACTCATAAAATAGACTGCCTGATCAATAATGCCGGGATTACATCTTTTAAGCTTGCCCAGGAAAATTCCATCAACGAAATAGATGACATAATTAACACAAATCTTCTTGGCTCCATTTATACGATTAAATCTGTCCTTCCTAAAATGATTGAGCAAGGAGGAGGAACAATAATTAACATTCTTTCGATAGTTACAAAAAAAGTTTTTACTCATTCGAGCGCTTATGCAGCTTCAAAGAATGGCTTAATGGCTTATACCAATGTTTTGAGAGAAGAAGTAAGAAAACATAAAATAAAAGTGATAAATATTATACCGGGAGCTACAGAAACACCAATGTGGTCGCAGGAAACAAGGAAAGAAAATTCAGAAAGAATGATGTCGACCGGAGATATTGCAAGGTTGCTCGTTTGGGTTTATCTACAGAAAGAAAATATGATAAGCGAGGAAATAGTTGTAAGACCAATTGAAGGAGACCTTTAAATTTCGGATTGGGGATTTTGAATTTCGAATTTAATTAAATAAGTAGGAACATTTATTAAATAGTGAAAGGGGGCACAAATGAATACAGAAGAATTAAAAGAAAGAACAAAGAATTTTGGTTTAAGGATAGTAAAGCTTTATGAAGAACTCGCAAAATCCAAAAAAGGAGAAATTATTGGAAAGCAATTGTTAAGAGCGGGAACTTCAGTGGGTGCTAATTACAGAGCAGCGTGTAGAGCAAAATCAGATGCAGATTTTATTTATAAAATAGAGATTGTAGAAGAAGAGGCAAATGAATCAGCTTTTTGGTTGGAATTAATCTCGGAATCGAATATTATGGAAAAAAAAGATTGGAAAGCTTATTAAAAGAAGCGAATGAATTAACTGTTATCTTTACCTCTTCAGGTAAAACTGTTAAACAAAGAAGAAAAAAATATTAATATTTTTCAATTCGAAATCCGAAATCCACAATTCGAAATAGGAGTTATTTATGGATGACAAGGAATTAGCAGTCGTTACCGGTGCAAGCAGGGGAATAGGAAAAGCAATTGCTTTAGCTCTTGCCGATGAAGAGATGGATGTAATTATTTTTGGAAGGGACGTTAGTGCTCTTGAAAAAGTCCAGAAGGAAATAAAGGCTAAAGGTGTTAATTGCGAGTATTTTGCCGGGGATGTTGGTGATGAAAAATTTGTTCAAATGTCTGTTAAAAAGATAATTGATGTTTACGGCAAAATTGACCACCTGGTTAATAATGCAGGAATGGGAATCCTGAAACCCCTTGCTGATTCAAAGCTCGATGAGCTTAAAGAGCAGGTTAATGCTAATGTTTACAGCGTTTTTAATTTTAGCCGTGCTGTTGTTGGAGATATGATCAAAAGAAAGAAGGGCTCAATAATTAATATTGTTTCTCTGGCTGGCAAAAATGGATTTATCGGCGGTACAATGTACGGCGCAACAAAGCACGCCGTTTTAGGATTTACAAAATCACTTATGCTTGAAGTAAGAGAGCACAATATCAGAGTTGCAGCAGTTTGTCCCGGTTCAGTTGCTACAAATTTTGGAAGCGGGAATAATCAAAAGAAAGAAGTTGAAAAAGTTCTGGCATCCGAAGACGTAGCTCATGCTGTTCTTGCAATAATTAATCTTCCGGTTAGAGCTTTGATGAGTGAAATTGATTTGAGACCGACAAACCCGAAATAAAAAAAGCCGGATAAAAACCCGGCTTTAGTGATTTAGCTTAATCGTCATCGGGATCAGGACCAGGTTCATCGTCATCAAAATCTAATGGGTGACCAAATTCTCCACGGTTAAATCTTCCCGCACCACAATCTCCATCCCTGAATTTCATTCTCATATGATCTCTCATCATTGGTTTATGTTCCTGCCATATCTTCTTCTGTTCGGGGGTGAGCAATTCATAAACATCCATTTGATGATTTGCCCTTGCAATTTCAATTTGTTCCTTTATTTTGTTTATCTCCTTGACTGAGGATATTAATTCTGCTCTGGTTAGGTCGGAATTTCTTTTATATTCTCTTTTGTCGATCATTTTTTTCTGAAGTTCAGCTTTTAAATCAATCATTTCTTTCTGATTTTTTGTTCTGAGTTCGGCTATTTTATCTTTTTGTTCATCGGAAAGATTCATCTTTTCGATCATATTTCCCCTGAAATTCATCCTATCGGATTTCTGTTTTTGCTGGGCCAATCCATCTCCAGAGCTTATAAAAGAGGAAAGAATTATTATGCTTAATGCATATATTAGGTTTTTCATTTTTGTCTCCTATATTTATTTTGTCTTTTTGAACTTTGACATTGAAGAGATAACTTTGGTTTAATGTATCAGGAGTTTTTGTTAGAAGACGTTGTCTTATAAGTTTTTTTCTGTCACACTGAGCCTGCCTGACGGCAGTCAGGCTTGTCGAAGTGTGAACCTACCTGCCGACAGCTTAGGTTATTACAAAATGTCAGGCTTCGACAGGCTCAGCCTGACAAATTTAATATTTTGAGACAACTCATCTATTACATTAAACTTATGCCCCAAATATAATGTCGAATATTCAGGATATTCTGCTGATATATGACGGAAAAAGATAATGATTATAATCTTATAGAGAGATTCAATAATGGAGATGAATCGGCTTTTAATGAATTGGCAAGAAAATATCAGCAAAGAATATATTGGCATGCAAGAAGAATGACAGGTAATCACCTGGACGCCGATGAAATAGTTCAGGAAGTTCTTTTGGTAATGTACAGGAAGATAAAGACTTTCAATTTCAGATCTTCTTTATATACGTGGATATATACAATCACAACTACACGCAGTATCAATTATATTAAAAGAAGATCCCTGAAGCAGATTTTTTCCTTACACGATGTTGAAAGTGATCAGAGATCCGGAACGGATTTAGTAACCGAAATAGAAAATAAGGAAGAAGTGAAACGCCTGGAAAAATTTTTACAATATATTCCTGCAAAGCAACGCGAGGTTTTTATTCTAAGGGCGATTGATGGATTATCGTACAAAGAAATAGCTGAGATTACCGGAAGAAGCGAAGGTGGCTTGAAATCAAATTATTTTCATGCTTTAAGGAAACTAACTGAGATGATGAGTAATGAATAAAAACGAACAAATAAGAAAATACCTCGATGGAGAATTAACAGGTGAAGAACTAAAGAACTTTGAAACAGAGATTAATAATTCGCCGGAGTTAAAAAACCTCGTTGATTCTTACAGAGATACTTTGAATCAATTTAAAAAGATTGAAAATGTAAATAGTGAAGAATCATATTTTATAAATATTGTTCCCCGATTTCATGAAAGTATGAGGAATAAAAAGCGGTTAAAACTGAAGCCCGCTTTTGCATTTAGCAGTATTGCACTTGTGCTGACTTCCATATTATTAGTATTTATCCTTAATAAAGATAATCAGGTAATTAACCCAGTTCATGAAATCAGCAGTGAAGAATTAAGTTCTTATCTTAAAAGTAATCCCCAGGATTATTACGAAATGCAGTTGACTGAAAGTGTACCACAAGAATATGATTCGTTATTCAACTCCATATTTTTTAATGAACTGAATATTGACGATAATTCAGGGAAATACTTGGTAGATGTTACGGGTAATGAGTTTTATAATATACTTGATGAAATTTCCGACGAGGATGCTGAGAGTATTTACAGCTCACTTATTTCTAAGAAGATTTATTAATTGTTGAGGTTGAAATGAGAATCACATTTTTATCTTTTCTATTTATTTTAATTATACAGGTAGCTGTATATAGTCAGGGTGAAAGAAAAGGAGATCCAAGAGGGAAGATAGAGTCGCTGGAAAAAATTAAGCTTCTTGAAACACTTGATCTGGATGAAGAAACCGCGCTGAAATTTTTTGCAAGGCGAAACGAACATAGGGAACGTATGAAAACTTTTATGGATGAACAGGATGCTCAATATGAAAAAATTGAGAACAAAATTTCTTCTCTTACCAATGACAATGACCCGGAATTAAAAAAGATGATCGACAGTTATCTTTCTACAAACCAAAAAATGGATGAGGAACGGAAGAGATTCTTCAATTCACTTTCCGATATTCTTACAATAAAACAACTGGCTAAACTTGCCCTGTTCGAAAGACGCTTTAGGGAAGAGATAAGGGATGTACTTTTTCATCCCCGAAAAAGAAAAGGGATGGATTAAGGAACATAGCAGCCAAAAAGCGCATAATAAACGCTGGTTTAGGGTTGATTTTCAGAGGAAGCAGATATATTTTTATCTTCAAATTTTGCGGAAGTGGTGAAATTGGTATACACGCTACTTTGAGGGGGTAGTGCCTTAATTGGCGTACGGGTTCAAGTCCCGTCTTCCGCACGAGGTAATTATCCATCCAAAAACAAAAGGAAGAGAAATGAATAAGATGAAAATTCTCATATCTGTTTTCTTGCTTTTTATTATAGGAACAGGTGTTATCCTTTCACAGGATATGAATCCTGAAGCAGGAAAACTGTATAATGAGGGGAACAAAATGCTAAAAGCAGGCAACCATGATGGGGCTATTCTGCAATATAATCAGGCTCTGAATATTGAGAAAGATTATCGAATTTATTACCAGAAAGGCATAGCCTTAAAAAGTTCCGGTAATCTTGAAGAAGCCAAGAATTCTTTCGAATCTTGTATTAGTATGAAGCCTGATTTTGATGCGGGATATAATGCTCTTGGAGGTGTTTATTTCTCGATCAGCAACTACCAGTTGGCTATAAAAAACTTTGAAAAGGTTTTGGAGATTTCTAAAAATAATTCAATAAAAAATAAGGTTAAGAAAAATCTTTCCCTTGCTTATACAAAGCTTGGCAATGAAGCTGCAAGTGAAGGTAATAGTTCAAAAGCAGTTGAAAATTTAACTAAAGGTGCCGAGTATAGTAACTACGATGCAGCTTATCTTTCGCTGGCAAAACTTTATACTGAAATAGGTGAGTGGGATAAAGCAATTGCAGCAGCAGAGAATTCTCTGAAATACAGGTCAAGTATTGGAAAGGGCGGTCCATATTATTATATGGGTGTAGCATATAAAGGGAAGAACGATCTTGATAAAGCAAAAGATATGTTCAGTCAGGCTAGAACAGATGCTACATACAAAAAAACTGCTGAATATGAATTAGGACTTTTAAAATAGAGTAAGTACTTTTATTTGACCCTCGCTTAGCGGGGGTTTTTTTATTAATACAAGAGTATAATTTTCAAAAGTATTTCTGCTTCTCAATTCTTTTATAATTTATCCTCTTTAATATTATTCTTTAAGTGATTCCCTATATTTTCTTAAATACCTTGATTTAAAGAGGCGTAAAATTCTATATTTGTTCTGATGTTTAGCTCTGTTTTTAGGAGAAGGAACTATGCTCTTTCAATATTTTTATATGATGTCATCAAGGTTTAAATGAAAAGATCACTTCTTTTACTCCTCATCTTAATATTTTTTAATTATAATATCTTTTCACAGGTATCCCCTGAAAAATTTTCTAAAGCAATGGATGCATACAATTCCGGTTTGTATGCCGAGACTTACAGGCTATTTGAAGAATTCTTTACTGATTACGAAATAAAAGATGAAATGTATGCTACTGCAAAATTTTATTCCGCAGATGCTTTGCTGAATTTAGGTGATGAGGATGCCGCCGCCGCCGGATTCGAGTTTTTGGTAAATAATTTTCGATCTTCAAACTTTAGAGACAGGGCTTTTTACAAACTGGGAATTATATATTTTGACACCAAACAATTTTCCCGGGCAAGAGCAAGATTCGAAAAACTGCTTTATGAATATCCGAACAGTGAGCATGCGGGTACTGCTTTATACTGGATCGGAGAATCTTATTCTGCGGAGGACAGGTTAAGTGATGCAATTAATTATCTCGAAGAAGCTGTCGCGAAACACAAAAATAATAAGTACGAAGATTATTCTATTTATACACTTGCAACAGTTTATGAGAAAACCGGTGATTACGAGAATGCCGTGAAATATTACGATCAACTCCTTTCATTTCATAAAGATAGCCCACTTGCTGTTTCAGCACAAATCAGGATAGGTGTGTGTTATTTTAAATTAAAAGATTATCATTCTTCCATTCTTGAACTAAAGAGCCCTTTGCTTTCCGACTTGCCGGGGGAATTATATTCTGAGAGTCTTTACATTCTTGCCAACTCCTATTATAGAGTCCAGGAATATGAAGATGCTAAGAAAACGTATCTTGAAATTCTTGAGAGTTTTCCCTCTTCCGATTTTTCCAGGAATGCGATGTATGGACTGGCGTGGACATACTTTCAGCAGGGAAAATATAATGATGCTTATAAAACATTTCATTCTCTTTCCGATGGAGATGACAGTATTGCTGTAAAATCTTTCTACTGGAAAGCAGAAGCTAAAAGATATGCCGGACAGGAAGATGAAGCTTTTAGAATTTATGCCCAGTTCGTTGAAAAATATCCCGGCAGTGAACTCGTTAAAGGAGTCCAGTACCAGATGGGAGTTGTATATTATAGTAATAGGCAGCTCGACCAGGCTGAAAGATTTTTAAAAGATGCTTTAACATCCGCTGATGAAACTATCCGTTCGAAAGGATTTACTTTGTTGGGAGAAATTGAATTAAGCAGGAAACAATTTTCATCTGCTAAGAACAGTTTTGAAGCAGCTTTAAATATAGGCGGCATTTCCCACGAACTAAAAATGAGGGCACTTCTTGGCTACGGGGCTTCATTATATTATTTGGGGAATAACGAAGAAGCCACAGAAAAACTTAAAGAGATTGAGAGAGAAAATGAACATTTTGAGCCGAATAAAGTAAACTTTTACCTTGCAGAAAATTATTATGCAATGGGAGATTTTCAGGATGCTATAAGAAGATATAATAATATTAATCTCTCGGAAACTGAAATTGGTTCCCAGGCTTTGTATGGGAAAGCTTACAGCTACTTTAATCTGAAGGATTATGATAATGCTGCTTATTCCTTCAACGAATTTATCAATAGCTTCCCACGGGACAAAAGAATAGTTGATGCAAGTTTAAGGCTTGCAGACAGCTATTACGGAAGCAAGGACTATAGTGCGGCAAGTAAAGTTTATAGGGATTTATTCAATGCCGGTGGTGGAGAGATAGAAAATCCGTACGCATATTATCAGTATGCACAGGCTCTTTACAAAGCGGGAAATACAAACGAAGCTCTAAATGAATTCAGCAACCTTCAGAAAAAATTCCCCCAATCGGATTATGCAGATGAATCCTTGTTTACTCTTGGCTGGATCAACTTTCAACAGAATGATTTTGGTAAGGCAATTTCTGCTTACAAAAATGTTTTAAACGTTTATCCACAGTCTTTACTTGCTCCAATTGTATATTACTCGATTGGAGATTCCTATTTTAATCTCGGTAAATATGATTCGGCAATTGTAAGCTACCAGGTTGTAATGGCAGAATACCCGGCATCAAATTATGTATTTGATGCTGTTAACGGAATTCAGTACAGTTATGCTGCAAAAGGAGATTATGTAAAAGCTATCTCTTTTATTGATCAGTTTGTCAGCAGTAATCCCTCATTAAGTTTTTCTGATCAGATCTTTTTTAAGAAAGGGGAAATTTTCTACAGTGCTCGTAATTATGAAGCTGCCAAAACAAGCTATCAGGAGTTTATTGCAAGTTATCCAAATAGCAAATTAGTTGCCGAGGCATATTACTGGATAGGGAAAAGCGCTCAAAATCTTAGTCAAAACGAAGAAGCAATTTTTAATTTTAACAAGGTTTTCGAGTCTTACCCGGGAAGTGAATCTGCAGCAGCAGCTGTAATTGAAATAGGAAATATCTACAATGCCATGTTTAATTATGATGCTGCAATAAATATTTATGATGCTGCACTTGAGAAACTTTCACAGTCATCGAGAATTGCAGAAATAACTTATATGAAAGGAACGACATTAATAAATAAAAAAGATTATGCAGCCGCTTACAATGTATTCGATGAAGTCATTCAATATTTTGGTAAAACTATTTTTGCCGATAAATCCAAATTTGAGCTTGGCTTGATAGAGCTTGCAAGAGAAAACTACATAAATGCCGATCTTTATTTCAAAACGCTTGCAGAAACACACAGCGATGAACTCGGCGCAGAAGCTCAATACTATTATGGTTACTCTCTTTTTGAGCAGGAAAAAACCGATGAAGCTATTGCAGCTTTAGAAAGAGTCAGAGTTGTATTTTCTGCTTACGACGAGTGGTTAACAAAATCTTATCTTAAATTAGGCGACTGCTATACAAAACTCGATCAGATAGATAAAGCAAAAGAAATGTATAGAGTTGTTATTGGTAAGCACAGGGGAAATGTTTACGGACAGGAAGCTCAGAATAAGTTGAGAGAATTACAATGATGAAGAAAATCTTGTCACTCTTCATTTTAAACCTTTGTGTTGGTAATGCTCAACAAACGAATCCCGCCGTTGAGCTGCCCGATTTCATAATAACCGGTACCGATGTTGTTGCTGTTAAAGGTGCACAAAAAATTGCCCCTGAGTTTATATCCACTATTTCCGAACAGTTCTTTAAGCCCGTTTACTCGCCCGAGGAACTCGAAGTTAAGGATTTATCTTCTCCTCTTAAAAACGAATTAAGCATTTTTGATTCTTTGAATTATCAGAGAGGCAATCTTGAATTTGGTGCAGGAATATATTCACTGCCAGTGGCAAATCTAACTTATCTTTTACCTTTTGATAATTTTTTTGTTGAAGCACGACTCACTGGAGAAAACCACCGACCTTATGTTGATAACAGCGAAAGATACCTGATTGACGGTGGATTAAATTTTTTATATACAACTGATAACAGCAGCGAAGTTCTCCCGGGTACACAATTCAAATTGCATGGGAACTTTGGCTCTGAATCATACAAATTTTTTGCAGCCACACCGTTAAGAAGAACTCTTAACAAGGGAGATTTTTCATTTGGAATTTCCAACCAGATGAACCGTATGTTTAATTTTGATATTAGAATTAATGATAATCTCTCTTCAATAAATGAAGAAAATTACAACGAAAATATTCTCGGTTTACAGGGATATGCAAAGATGTTCTTTTCAATTTTTAATATTGGAATTGAAACAGAATATAAAAAACAATCTTTGACAATTGACGATCCGGTAAACGTGACTCCAAATTCCGGTGTTGACGGTTTCTTTTCTGTAAGACCGACAGGAGGAATGAATATTTCCGATGCATTAAAAGTATCCGGGGGTATTTCCTATTCGGAATCCGGTGGAAACAGTTATACTGCACCTTTTGCTGCACTTGCTTTTAAGATTAACAATTTTTTCTCCATCTTCGGTGAATACTCTCCTCATGCAGAATTTATAACAAGTTATGATTTATTAAAGTTAAACAGGTACTACAATCCTCAGAACTTTTATAATTTCTTTTATAAAAAAAGGAATTCATTTACGGCGGCAGTTAAATATGAATATGATAAATATTACCAGGTAAATGCAGGTGTAAGATATTTTACTTCTTCAGATTACCCGTTCTTGCAGGATTCATCGGTAACAGGCAATTTCTTTCTTACCACTGCCGATGCAAACAGCTTTACAATATTTACCGACCTTTTATTTCACATGGGACCATTCGGAGTGTTTTATGGAAACGTTGAACTGAACGACACGAAAAATGCCGGTAAATTTATTTCTTACCACCCGAGGATGAAGACATCTTTGTTATATGGATATTATTTTGATTTTGGACTAAAGACGGAAGTAAGCTTAACTTATGCATCGGAAAGTTATATCGATATTTCCAATACACAAAAATTGCCCGGTTATTTTGATATGGGATTGAAGTTTTCTTATAAGATTGTTCCGGATTTTTACTTTACAGCTGAACTTTCAAATCTTTTAGGCGATGATATTTATTTCTGGAACGGTTATAAAGAACCGCCGCTGGATCTTATTGCAGGCTTCAGGTATTTGTGGTAATATGACATTATACATTGGATAAAAAGTAAATTTTTCTTTTATTTAAGAAAGTCGAATGACAATAAGTATATAGTGAATGGATAAATCAATACTAATAGGAAAAATAGCCCGGCATTTTGGTGTGCCGGATTCTGAGCAAAAACTTTTCTTTGAAATCTTTTTAAGAAAATGTTCGGAAGAGCTTGATCCCGGCGAACCTGTTAAAATTGGGGAGATTGGAAAGTTAGAGTATAGAAAAGCCCGGAGTGAGCAGGATGAAGATACGATTGCAATCATTACGAATGAAGAAGATAATTTTGTATTTGGAATTCCTGAAGAAGATAAAGAGATATATTCAATCGATTCTTATTTCAGTATAAGTATTGGTAAGCCTGTAATTCCTTTAAAAGGAAATGAGGATTCGGAATTTTTCATTCCTCACTCAGGGAATGAAATGAAGAGAATGTTTGAGTTAAAAGTAAGTAGATTTATTGAAGATGCACGGAAATCAGAATCTGAAGTTGAAGAATCTGCATTGGATTTAACGGATGATGTTTCTCACATAAATTTTTCTTTTAAGAATTGGAAATCCTCTTCCGATTTGGACAGAGATTCACTTGAAGAAAAAATTGATGAACAAGAGGAAATGGAAAATAATATTTCTGAACTTCAAGACGAAGAAAATCGACTAGTTGAAGAAACTAATGTTGAAGATCAGGTTGAAGAAGAAGCAGTGAGTGATTCCGGGGAGGAAATCTCGAATGAAATTCTTGAAGAAACAGAAACTCATTTAGAAGAAATTACTCCTGAGATAGTAGAAGTGCCGCAGAGTGTAGAAGAAATAACAGAAAAAACAGAAGATGAAATTAACAAAGATGAAAATATAGAAGAGGAGCTAAAGTCGGATCTTGAGCAGTCAGAGTTATCCGAAGCGGGTTTAACTGAGGATGTGCCATCTGATGAGCTTGTTGAGGAGGATGAAAAGAAATTTGAAAACTATAATGAACAACCACAAATTAATGAAGATGAATATTTACAGGCAGGTTCTGTTTCAGATGAAGAAGAAAGTGTAAGTGTTGATGATGATAAGCAGGCTGTCCTTGATGCTGTTAAGTACGCTGAAGAAAAAGAAGAAAGATTGGAAAGTTACAGGAAGAAACCTTACGGAGGTTTTATATTTGCTGTTGTAGTTTTAGTTGTAATCGGAACGGTAATTTATTTCGCATATTATTTAACGAATACAAATAATAAAACAGTAGTTCAACAACCTGAAACTCCTAAAGAATTTGCTGTAACGATTGAAAGAGCGTATGATATTCCTGTTACTTATCCTTATGAAAAAGGAATGTTCGATGAAGCTTATAATGCAATTGATGAGGAATTACTCAGTAGGTCCATGACCGAAGAAACTTTACCGGAGCAGAAATTAAATGAAACAATTTCTCCAGAAAACGAGATTTCAGGAAATATAGAGATTAGAAATCCTCTGCCTACAAGCAGGATAAAGGGTTATATATACAAATATGAAAATATGTATGCTGTCCAGGTATCTTCATGGAAATCAAAATCAATTGCAATATCCGAGGCTCAAAAGTTTTTGAAAGCGGGTTACAATGCTTTTATAGAAAAGACGGAATTAGGAGATAAGGGAACTTATTACCGTGTACGTGTCGGCGGTTTTAATTCATTAGAAGAAGCGGAAGATTTTTTAAAAAAATAAAAACAAAAATTATTTAATTATAAAAAGGTAATGCACTATGAACCTTTTCTCGATATTCATGAAGGGTGGCTTTTTAATGTGGCCCATTTTACTTTGTTCAGTAATCGGGCTTACAGTTATTATTGACAGGTATATAGTTCTTCGTAAAACGAAAATAAATATTCCGGCTTTTACGGTTAGAATAAGAGGATTAATAAAGAAGAGAGATATTTCGGGTGCAATCAGTCATTGTATGGAAGAAAAATCTCCTGTTGCAAACATCATAAGAAAAGGACTAAAAAAATATCGCCTTGGACATGAAAGAGTAAAAGAAGCAATAGAAAATGCAGGGCGACAGGAAGTAAGCAAGCTTGAAAAAGGCTTGTCTGTTTTGGCTACCATTGCAGGTATCGCACCTTTGCTTGGATTTCTCGGCACTGTTACAGGTATGATTCAGGCATTTATGACTATTGAAGACCTTGCCGGTTCGGCTAATCCGAGCGATCTTGCTGGAGGAATCTGGGAAGCATTAACAACAACAGCGTTCGGATTGATTGTAGGAATTCCCGCTCTTGCCTTTTACAATTATTTTCTCTCTGCAGTAAAGAAAACAGTGGGCGATATGGAAACAGTTGCAAATGATGTTGTAGATGTTATGCAGGATAGTTCTACTACTGCTGATGATGTGGAGGAAGAAATTGAATTGGATTTGTAAAATGAAAAGTGCAAGATCAAGAGCAAGTTCAAGAATTCATTTACCATGCATTCATGCAATCATCCAGTCATGCTCGAATAATTGGCTGAATGATTGATTGTGAAATAAAACAGAAAAATTTATTAATAATTTTTATTAAGCTATGCAATTTAAAACATCAAACGAACCAATAAGCATTTTTAGTTTTTCTTCTTTAACAGATATTGTAATGCTTCTTGTTATTTTCTTCCTTCTTACTTCACAGTTTGTTATTCAAACGGGAGTTAAGGTAAAGTTGCCCGGTTCAAAGACTAATGAGCCTTCAACACCGTCGCAGCTTATTGTTACTTTAACGGCAGGCGGTGCTGTATATGCAGGTAATGAAGAAATAAGTATAGACCAGTTGCCGGCAAAATTGAATGTAATGAAAGGAGAGAAAATGGAAGATAATCTTATAATTCGGGCAGATAAGACCGTTGCTGTTGATCTTGTAATTAAAGTAATTGATGCTGCACGCTCTTCCGGCATTGATAAATTTACAATCGAGACTCAAAGGGAACAGCTATAAGATTAAAAAATTTCAGGATTACAAGAATTTAAAAATTAAAATAAAATGTTAACTAATTATAATTCGATAAAAAATCTTTCATTCTCTCTTTCTCTGCTGATTCATCTTTTGCTTTTACTTCTATTTCTACTGATGAAGTTTACGATTGATTACCCGCCTAAAGAGTATGTTGAATTATCATTCGGAGTATCGGGAGAGATAGGTTCTTCCGGTGCAATCGGTTCCCAGATAAATGAGGTTGAGGAACTTGCAAAACCGGAAGAGAAAGATGAAACAATTGATAAAAGTATGGAAGTAAAAGAAGTAGAGCTGCCTAAAGCAAAAAGTACGACTGAGGAGAACGTTATTAAACTTGCGGATAAAGAAAAAGAAAAAACAGCTTCTACAAAGACAAAGACTAACGAGAACACAAAAGATAATGTTACAACCACAGGACAAGGTAACAAAGCAGAAGGTGAGGGGAGTTTCGGTTTTGATTTTGAACAAGGCGGGCTGGGAACAAGAAGAATTTACAGCTATATAGAGCCCTCATATCCTGAAGGAGTTCATAAAGAGATTGATATAAGATTAAAGTTTACAATTCTTCCAGACGGTACTGTAGGGACAATACTTCCCCTAACAAAAGCAGACACCAAGCTTGAGAATGCTGCTATTAATTCATTAAGGCAATGGAAATTCGAACCTCTTTCACCAAATCAAAAACAAGCTGAACAAACTGCCGTCATAGTTTTTCATTACCGGCTGCAATAAGTTCAATTAAGAATTAACAATTAAAAATTTCTCTCACATCACTCATCATCCTATAATCTCATTATCACTTTCATCGGCGTCTTCCTTATAATAAAACCTGTAGAAGAAAAACTCCCCGATAGAAAGAAGAGTCAAAGCAAAAGTATCGCGGTCGTAGAATATTCCCAATCCATCCGGTTCCATAAATAATTTTGCTGCAATTGTAGCAATAGACCAGCCGACAGAAAATAAAATTCCAATAAGCGCAAGATTAAGAAAAGCACTTTTAAGATTTTCATCCTGCCATTTTTTAGTAAAGATATAAAGAGCAAAAATGAAATGACCGGAAAAGATAAATGCGCTTATCATAAAGTCATTTTATTACGTTTGTTGATGTAAGACGTTCCCAGAAGTCCACCGATAAGCCCAAATACACTGTTTATAATTAAATTACTCATTAACATAGATATTGTGTACAACGTAGAGAAACCGTAGTTATTAATATCTTTCGCCATCTTTTTAAGTATGTGCATGCTTTGTTCCAGCAGCGTACCTAAATTGTAACTTCTGAGCAGAGCTTCTGTTTGAGGCAAAGAAGATGTAAAATCATTTGTATGCGTTAAGAAAGTCAGGAGAATATCGAAAGCAGTTGCAAAGAGAGCCGAAAAAAGTCCCGTTAATAAACCGAATGTAACTGCCTGGCGGGAACTGACTTTGCCGGAGATTTTATTTATCCGCCGGTCTAATGAGAGTGAAAAGAAAGCAGCGAACGGAACTATAAGGCAACATGCAAAAGCTTTAAACCCGGGAATAATTGATAAAACTGCCGCTCCAAATCCGCAGACCATGGGAGATACATATTTTTTTGAGGTCATCTTATAATTGTTTCTTAATCAAAATATAATTTTCAATAATGCTGATTACCATAAGAAAGCAAACAGCGCCAAAAAATAATCCTGTAAAGAAAGCAGAGAGCTTGTTATAATCGTTAAAGATTATGTTATTGATTATTACATCAGCAACAAGAATAATAAGAGCAAATTTAAAAAGTATGAGTGAAACTTTTATATTCCAGAGTGAGATTAGAACAAAGACCGAAGTTATCAGCGCACCCAAATAAATACCTGAACATCTTGCGCACACAAGCAGTGAGAAGCCGTTAACAATTATTAGTTTGTGATCTGCCTGGTGACAGACATTATGGTAAAACAAATTTAAGATTGGTGATGAAACAAGTGAGAGCGCCGAGCCGCCACTTAAACTTTTTAATGAAAACCCGATACACCACGCACCAATTAAAAGAAAGATAAAAAGACGGAAATATATCTTGTGCTTACTCATTGAGAAGCTATTTGATCGAAGTGAATACAAGAATTTCCTTTTCGGTAAGAACGTAAATTTTATTCTTCTGCATTATGGATGTTACAAATCCAGGTTTATAATCCAGCCCGATCATATTGACTTTTTTAAGTTCAAACTCTGGCACGCTCAAATCGGCAAAATAAATTTCACTGTCTGTATTGATTGTTAAGAAAGAGAAATTAATTTTCATTCCTTTTAAGTTAAGCCCTGTTTCAATTTTTGTTAAGCCGTTGCCGTAGTTATCGAATACAATAATATTACTTCTATCAATAACAAAAATTTTATCGGAGGCAGAAACAGCTAAGTGTGCCGGGTTATTTAAGGAAAAACTGCCGGCATCTATTCCGCCGAAGTTCTGTATAAAATTTCCGAAGAGATCGAATTTTAAGACACGCTTATTTTCGGAATCGAGTATAAAAAGATCACCCTGTGTTGAAGTAGCACAGCCTAAAGGATAGCCAAATTGTTCATCACGGTTTTCACCTTCTCTTGTTGAAAGCTGTGAAATAAAATTCAGGTCCTTATCGAATCTCTCTATCCTGTGGTTATTCTTATCTGCAACATAAATGTTCAATGGAGTAGCAAAAACATCGATGGGATTATCGAAAGCAGCTTCCTTCCAGCCGTAGCCTCCCGTTTCTATAACATAAGTTCCGAGAGTATCGTATTTATAAAGCTTGTCATTTCCCGAATCGGTAATAAATAAAAACCCGGCAGAATTAAGATAAAATGAAGAAGCTTTCTGGAATTTGCCGAAAGAAAAATCAAAAGTGAACGTCTGGCAAAAAGCAGCTGCTGAAAAGAAAATTATTGTTAAAAAAGTCTTCATAATTTACTATTCTGTCCAAGGGATTTTTACTGAGTCACTTTTAGTTATTTGATTGTTCAATCCCCAAGGAATAGCTACAGAATCAATTTCGTTAACTTGCCTTTGTTCCCTTATTTCAGCATTTACAACAAATTGTTTCTTTTCATCTCCTTCGTACAAAATTTGGATAATACAGCCATCATTTTTTTCTAAAGTTTTCCAATAGAGTCTTATCTTACCTATACTTATTAAACTTGTATCTATGTGTACGTTAATAACGTCTCTACTTTTATCTATAATTTTTGCTTCAAATATTTTTGACCTATCTACTGTTTGAATAGTTAAAGGACTATAAACATCTTGAGAATCAATAGTCAAATCTCCAATATTCCAAATAAGCATATTTAAATATGTTAAATCAGATTTAATTAAAATGGAATCATAGTATAGTTTTAGCGAAGAAAACTGGTTGGGTTTGAAGATTTTTATGCGTTCACGAATTGTGTGTGTTAAATCTCTTTTTTTCTCATCAGGAGGGAAGTAAATCGTTATTAAAATTGTTATTAGTATAGTTAAGGTCCATATTGCTATAGGATGGTTGTTCCAAATATTTCTAAGTTGAAAATTTACTTTACTAAAAAAATAATTGATTTTCTTAATCATAAAAGTTTATTTACTTTTAATTAAAATAGGAAATAATGATGAGGAAATAAATGAGGAAGGGAGAATTTAATTGTGTTAATAAAAGTAATTATATATGTTTATGTGGAATTGGAGGGAAATTATATTGAGAATATTTTTAATCGAACTGAAAGCTACTGTCAGTTCAACTTTCCCTATAAGAATTAAAACGGAGGACTTAAAATATTATGACAGATTTTGTTGGGCATATATCTAATTGCCTGATTAATGGAGATTCATTCTCGGATATTAATGGTATAAAAATTAAAAATACTATCAATTTATTTTTAGCAAATAAATCAATCTCAATAATTCAATCTCCGGACCTCATTATTGATAAAATTAATATGGCTGAATATCAGAATAAGTTTGTTCAATCAACAAAAATTTTAATTAAAAATGTAAATGACGTGGAAATTGATTCCTGTCATTCTCTTATCATAAAATTAACCTCATTATTATCATTCATATTAAATTCTCAAGTAATTTATTATGGATATGAGTATTCTGAAGAAAAGCGGTTTTGGGCAGCTTTAGGTTATACAAACATTTTTTATAATGTTCTTGAAAATAATCGTGGAGATGAAATAAAAGATTTTATAACATCGACTTGGGAACAATTTGAATACAATTATGAAAGGAGAAAATTACCCTTAATTTTTGATTATATATTCCAGGCTTTTTCTGTAAATACAATTGAAACTAAATTAGTATTTAGTTATGTAACTCTTGAAAGCTTAAAATATACTTTTGCAAAAGAAAAAAGTTTTAAATTTTCTAATGGTTGTTTTAGAGATCAGAATAGTAAAAGGCTTAGTTTTAATGATCTAATTAAGATGATGCTAAATGAGGTTGATATTAATTTTGATGTAAAAGAAATTATAGAATTAAGGAATGATATTATTCATTCGGATTTTACGGAAAAACCTTACGAACATAATTTTAAAGTATTTATTTATTGTCAACATCTTATTCGTAACTATATAATAAAATTGTTGGGGTATAGGGGATATTATATTTTGGTTAGATAACTTCCAGGTATCTCTTTGATTCTCGCCCAATAATTCATTGTATAAATTATATTCAACCTAATGGAAGTCTGGACGGTACTGTATGGTTTGTGGATGAGAAGGTGAATTTACATTAGAAGAAATATATTTTATGAAATAACCGAAATGATTAAATTAGGTTTAAAAGTAATTAAAGATATAAAATATGGATATACTAAGTAAATACTCAAATGAATTGAAAGCCTTCTGTGAATCCAATAAAATAAAAAAGCTTTCTTTATTCGGTTCATATTTAAAGAATACGAATGATGAAAACAGCGATATAGATTTATTGGTTGAGTTTGAGGAGGATTCTGGATACGGCTTGCTGGATATTGCGAGAATTGAGCGTGAACTTTCCGGAATTATAGGCAAGAAGGTTGATCTTCGCACTACTTCAGAACTTAGCAAATATTTTAGAGATACTGTAGTAAAGGAAGCCGAAGTCAAATATGAAGCTGGATGACAGAATAAGGATTCAGCATATTGTTGATGCTGCAGAAGAAGCGTTATCTTTTGTTGCCGGTGTGGAAGAGAAGGACTTTTCACAGAACAGAATGATTATTCTATCAGTGATTAAAGATATTGAAATTATAGGTGAGGCGGCTTCAAGAATCTCTGAAGAAACTAAACTGAAGTATTCTGATATTCCATGGAAAGATATAGTAGGAATGCGGAACAGGCTCATCCATAGTTACTTTGATGTTGATATAAAACTCGTTTGGAACACTACCAGGAATAACCTTCCTTTATTACTTAAATCACTTAAAAAAATTCTGAGTTATAGTAAATAAACTAATCCATTTATCCTGATAAATGGTATAAGTGCCCGTCATTTTTAAAGTGACAAGCAGCTGGACATAACTCTCCTTGACTTCTATAATTTCTTTTATTTATTTAGTGGTGTACATTTGTACACCTATATAATGTGAAAAAATGGCATTAAACAGCTTATTTATAGATTTCAACTCTTACTTTGCTTCTGTTGAACAGCAAACAAAACCGGAACTGCGGAACAAGCCGGTCGGTGTGGTTCCTGTAAAGGCAGACACTACCTGCTGCATTGCCGCGAGCTATGAAGCAAAAGCTTTTGGAGTCAGAACCGGTACTATGGTTTCGGAAGCAAAAAAATTATGCCCGGATATTCAACTCGTCGAAGCTAACCACAAAACGTATATTCAGTATCATAAAAGACTTGTTGATATGATTGACGATAAAT
>MGZZ01000073.1:0-13860 GCA_001802795.1 Ignavibacteria bacterium GWC2_36_12
TCTAATTTTCCGATTTTTGATAACAAAGAGAATTACAGGCTGGATTTTATTGAATATAATATCGAGAAACCCCGTTATTCAGTTCAGGAATGTCTTGAAAGAGGACTCACTTTTTCCACACCTCTTAAATCCAAATTAAGGTTATCAACCAAGGATCCCGAAACGGAAGAATTCGTAAACAGTGTTGAACAGGAAGTTTACCTGGGAAATCTTCCATACATGACAGACAAAGGAACTTTTATAATTAATGGTGCAGAAAGAGTTGTTGTTTCCCAGTTGCACCGCTCACCCGGTGTTGCTTTTGCGCAAACACTGCATCCCAACGGGACCCCGATTTACTCAGCCAGGATTATTCCTCTACGTGGCTCATGGGTTGAGTTTGCTACCGACATAAATTATGTGATGTATGTATATATAGATAGAAGAAAGAAATTTCCTGCAACTACTCTCTTGCGCGCTCTTGGATTTGCATCGGATGAAGAGATATTAAAGCTTTTCAATCTTGTGGAGGATGTTAAGGTTAGTAAATCTAAAATTGAGAATTATCTCGGAAGGACAATTGCAAGTGATGTTTTTGATTTTTCGACAGGAGAAATCTTTTTAAGTAAAGATAGTATTCTTAACGAAGAGGACCTGGAAAGGCTAAAAGAAACAGAAGTTGATGTGTTAAAGTTTATTAACTCCGAAACTTCTCCCGATCAGGATTTAATTGTCAACACATTAAGAAAAGATACTTCCCATAATAAAGAAGAAGCGCTCTTATCAATCTACAGACAATTGCGTTCAGGTGAAGCCCCTGACCTTGACACAGCAGCAGCTTTAATAGAAAAGCTTTTCTTTAACGATAAGAGATACGATCTCGGTGACGTAGGGCGTCATAGGATGAATGACAAACTCGTATTAGACATACCTGAGACTACTACGGTTCTTACTCCAGAAGACATTATTGCAATCATGAAGTATATAATAAAGCTTAGAGTAGGTAATGAAACTGTCGATGACATAGATCATCTTGGGAACAGAAGAATAAGAACAGTAGGTGAACAGTTAGGTCAGCAGTTTAATATCGGTATGGCGCGTATGGCAAGGACGATTAAAGAAAGAATGAATATGCGTGATTCTGAGAGTTTCACACCTCAGGATCTTGTTAATGCTAGAACAATAACTAGTGTTATAAATGCTTTTTTTGGAACAAACCAGTTATCTCAGTTTATGGACCAAACAAATCCATTGGCTGAATTAACACATAAAAGAAGGATGTCTGCATTAGGACCGGGTGGTTTAACTAGAGAGCGCGCAGGCTTTGAAGTTCGTGATGTTCATTATACTCATTATGGAAGACTATGCCCGATAGAGACGCCCGAAGGACCAAATATAGGGTTAATCTCTTCTCTTACAATTTATGCTAAGGTAAACCGATACGGATTTTTAGTTACACCTTACAGAAAAGTAGAAAAAGGTAAGGTTCTTAATGATGTGGATTATTTAACTGCAGAGCAGGAGGATGCCGTTACAATAGCTCAGGCAAATGCCCCACTAACAGAGCATTCTAAATTTGTTAATGAAAGAGTGAAATCAAGATTTAAAGGCGAATTTCCAATTGTTACACCAGATAATGTAGAATATATGGATGTTGCACCTGCGCAGATAGTTAGTGCAGCTGCTGCATTAATTCCGTTCCTGGAACACGATGATGCAAACAGAGCGTTAATGGGTTCTAACATGCAGCGTCAGGCAGTTCCATTGTTAAGACCCGAAGCTCCTATTGTAGGAACGGGAATGGAAAAGAAAGTAGCCGCGGATTCCCGGGCTATAATTGTAGCTGAAGACGATGGTGTAGTTGAATATGTTGATTCAGATAAAATCGTTGTTAAGTATGATATTAATCCCAATAGTATTGAAGCTATAACAAGCTTTAACGATTTGAGGAGGGTCACTTACAGACTTATAAAATTCCACGGTACCAATCAGGAAACATGTATAAATCAGCGACCTGTTGTTCATGAGGGGCAAAGAGTTAATAAGGGCAGTGTTATTGCTGATGGTGCTTCTACAGACCAGGGAGAACTTGCATTAGGTAGAAATGTTCTGGTTGCCTTTATGCCATGGCGGGGTTATAACTTCGAAGATGCTATTATAATTAGCAATAAAGTCGTTAGTGAAGACGTTTATACTTCAATTCATATTGAAGAATTTGAACTTCAGGTCAGGGAAACGAAAAGGGGTGAAGAAGAACTGACCAGGGAAATTCCAAATGTAAGTGAGGAAGCGGTTAAGAATCTCGATGAGAACGGAATAATCAGAGAAGGTGCTGAGGTTAAAGAGGGAGATATTCTTATAGGAAAAATTACTCCTAAAGGAGAAACTGATCCGACACCGGAAGAAAAATTACTTCGTGCAATATTCGGGGATAAAGCAGGAGACGTTAAAGATGCCTCCTTAAAAGCACCTCCCGGATTAAAAGGTACAGTAATAAAAACAAGATTGTTTAGCAGAAAGAGAAAAGATAATGAGGCAAAGAAAGTTGAGAAAAAACAACTTGAAACTCTTGAAGTAGAACATATGCAGAGGTTGGCTGCTCATTACCAAAAGTTAGTTGAAAAGCTTACAAAACTTTCTGAAGGAGATGCAACAACAGGGATCAGAGATCTGGATGGAAGCATTGTTTTGAGAAGCGGAACTACAATAAAAGATACTACTTTTTCTTCCTTAGAAGATGTTACCAAGCTCGATTATACTCTTGATTGGTTCGAATCTAAAAGACTTAACAGCCATATAAATGTTCTTTATAAAAATTACTTTGATGTTCAGTCTGATTTGGAAGAAGAATTTAAAAGAGAGAAAGTAAAAATAACAACGGGAGATGAACTTCCTCCGGGCATTGTTCAGCTTGCAAAAGTTTACGTTGCCAAAAAACGTAAACTTGCTGTTGGTGATAAAATGGCTGGGCGTCACGGCAACAAAGGCGTTGTAGCTAAAATCGTTCCTGTTGAAGATATGCCATTCTTGCCTAATGGTACCCCTGTAGATATAATTCTAAACCCGTTAGGTGTACCTTCAAGAATGAACCTTGGACAGCTTTATGAAACTGCACTTGGATGGGTAGGTAAAGTGCTGGGTGTAAAGTTCGCAACCCCCATTTTTGATGGTGCAAAATTAGAAGATGTTGAAGACTGGATGAATAAAGCAAGTCTCAGTGAAGGAAGTAAAACAGAACTATATGACGGCAGAAGCGGGGAAAAATT
Organism: Ignavibacteria bacterium GWC2_36_12; assembly: GCA_001802795.1. Classification (GTDB taxonomy): domain Bacteria; phylum Bacteroidota; class Ignavibacteria; order Ignavibacteriales; family Ignavibacteriaceae; genus RBG-16-34-14. Next base: position 3,246 of record MGZZ01000073.1, read on the forward strand.
TCATCAAAGGGTTACTTGCGGATACATCTATATGCTGAAACTCAGTCACCTTGTTGATGATAAAATTCATGCAAGATCAATTGGTCCATACTCACTTATTACTCAACAACCACTTGGCGGAAAAGCTCAGTTCGGAGGTCAGAGATTCGGAGAAATGGAAGTATGGGCTCTCGAAGGTTACGGTTCATCGCATATTCTGCAGGAAATTCTAACAGTAAAAAGTGATGATGTTGCAGGAAGAGCTAAAGTTTATGAAGCAATTGTTAAGGGTGAAAACTTGCAGGAACCAAATGTTCCTGAATCATTCAATGTGTTGATTAAAGAACTCCAGGGTCTGGGACTGGATATTAAAATTAATTAACACAAAAGAATTTTTTTCACTTAGAAATTAGGAGATAAAAAAATGCCTTATAGAGTTCAAGAAAATGCAATGCGTGATATTACAAATATCACTATTAGTCTTGCCAGTCCTGATGATATATTGTCGAGATCTTATGGAGAAGTTACCAAACCCGAAACAATTAATTACAGGTCTTTCCGTCCTGAGAAAGATGGTTTGTTCTGTGAGAAAATTTTCGGTCCCACGAGAGATTGGGAATGTTTTTGCGGTAAGTATAAAAGAATAAGATATAAGGGCATCATTTGTGACAGGTGCGGAGTTGAAGTTACACAAAAAAGTGTAAGGCGGGAACGGATGGGGCATATCGGTCTTGCCGTCCCTGTTGTTCACATCTGGTTCTTCAGGGCACAGCCATCTAAAATTGGTAATATAATTGGTTTGAGTTTAAAGGAACTTGAGAAAGTTATTTATTATGAATCTTACGTGGTAATTAATCCCGGGCCCACAGGCTTATCACGGTTAGATCTTATATCTGAAGATCAATACTTCGAGGTCATTAACTCGTTACCAGCCGGCAATGAAAAACTTGGTGATGATGATTCTAAAAAGTTTATAGCAAAAATTGGCGGAGAAGCCGTAAAAGAAATTCTTAAAAATACAGATGTTGAAAAACTTTCACGCGAGTTAAGAAATCAATTGAGGATAGAAACCTCTCAGCAAAAGAAATCTGATATTCTTAAAAGACTTCGCGTTATTGAGGCGTTTAAGGAAGAGGAAGGTAAAGTTGCTAACAGACCGGAGTGGATGGTTTTAGGTTACATTCCTGTTATACCTCCCGAACTCAGACCATTAGTCCCGCTTGAAGGTGGACGATTTGCTACAAGCGATTTAAATGATCTCTACCGGAGAGTAATAATAAGAAACAACAGGCTTAAAAGGCTTATTGATATTAAAGCCCCGGAAGTGATTTTGAGAAACGAAAAGAGAATGCTTCAGGAAGCAGTAGATGCTCTTTTTGATAATTCAAGAAGAGGAAGTGCAGTAAGAAGCGATAATAACAGACCTCTGAAATCCTTAAGTGATATGCTTAAAGGCAAACAGGGTCGCTTCCGTCAGAACCTGCTCGGTAAAAGAGTAGATTATTCAGGAAGATCAGTTATTGTAGTAGGTCCGGAATTAAAATTACATCAATGTGGTTTGCCAAAGGATATGGCAGTTGAACTCTTTAAACCGTTTATTATAAGGAAGCTTATTGAAAGAGGTCATAACAAAACTGTAAAAAGCGCAAGAAAAGTTGTAGATAGGAAAGATCCTATTATATGGGATATACTTGCAAGGATAATTGAAGGTCACCCGGTGCTTCTAAATCGTGCCCCAACTCTTCATAGACTTGGAATACAGGCTTTTCAACCTATATTAATTGACGGACGTGCTATTCAACTTCATCCTATGGTATGTACGGCATTTAATGCTGACTTTGATGGTGACCAGATGGCAGTTCACGTTCCTCTTTCTTTTGAAGCCCAGCTCGAAGCATCATTACTTATGTTGAGTAGCCACAACATTCTCTCTCCTCAAAACGGTAGTCCTATAGTTGTTCCAACCCAGGATATAGTTCTTGGATGTTATTATCTTACAAAACTTCGCGAGGGGGACAAAGGTGAAGGAATGATTTTCAGTTCTCCTGAGGAAGTTATAATAGCTTACAACAATAAGATTCTAGGCTTACACGCTAAGATTAAAGTTAAAATATATGGTGAGCAGATTGAAACTACGACTGGTCGGGTAATCTTCAATCAAATTGTACCTGAGGAGATGGGCTTCTTTAACCAGCTTCTTATTAAGAAAACATTTGGTGGGTTTATTGGTCAGATGTTTTTGAAACTCGGTAATAAAGTAACTGCAAAATTTCTTGATGATCTGAAAGATACCGGCTTTAGGTATGCAACTGCCGGCGGACTTTCAGTTAGCTATATAGATATGATTGTTCCTGAAGAAAAGGAAACTTTGATAAGCAAAGCCAATAAAAAAGTAGAGGGTATACTTAACGAGCATGAGCAGGGTGTTATTACAGATGCTGAGAGATATAACAAAATAATTGACGTATGGACACACACAACAAACGACGTAGCCCGTGCTCTCATGGAAAAAATCAGGTTACACAATAGTGGCTTTAATTCTTTACATATGATGGTTGATTCAGGAGCTAGAGGTTCGCAGGAACAGGTTCGTCAGCTTGCCGGTATGAGAGGTTTAATGATGAAACCACAGAAAACTTTATCAGGTCAGGCTGGTGAAATTATTGAGAACCCTATTGTTGCTAATTTTAAAGAAGGACTTACGGTTCTCGAATATTTTATTTCAACCCACGGAGCCAGAAAAGGTCTTGCTGATACGGCTTTAAAAACAGCTGATGCAGGATACTTAACCAGAAGATTGGTTGACGTTTCCCAAGACGTTATTATAAGTGAACTGGATTGTGGGACCATTCTTGGTATTGAAGTAACAGCATTAAAAGATGTTGAGCAGGAAAGAGAACCGCTGGCAGAAAGAATTACAGGACGTGTTGCTCAGGAAGACGTATATGATCCTAGAAATGATGAATTAATTATTCCGGCAGGTGATGTTATAACTGAAGACGTAGCTGAAAAGATTGAGGATGCAAATATTGATTCCGTATATATAAGAACCGTTCTTACTTGCGAATCAAAACGTGGTGTATGTGCAAAATGTTATGGAAGAAATCTTACTAATGGCAAGCTCGTTGAAATAGGTGAGGCTGTGGGAATTATTGCTGCTCAGTCTATAGGCGAACCGGGTACACAGTTAACACTCAGAACTTTCCACCTGGGTGGTACCTCTTCAAGAATTGCAAGTCAGTCGCAAGTGGAAACGAGCGTTGAAGGTGTAGTAAGATTTGAAAGAGTTTCATATGTAGAGAAATCCGATTTTCTTGGTATGATAAAAGTAGTTACGGGTCGCAGAGGAGTTATTGGAATTTATGATGAAAACAATCGCCAAATCAAAAAATATGATGTTCCTTATGGAGCAGAATTGATGGTAAATGAGGGTAGCCCTGTTAAAAAAAGAGCTCCTTTATATAATCACGATCCATACAATGCAGTTATTCTTACGGATATAGCAGGTAGGGTTGTTTTCGTTGATTTGATTGATGGAGTAACATTACAGCAAGTTACGGATGAACAGACGGGGCATGTACAGAAAGTTGTTATTGAATCTAAAGATAAAAATCTTACTCCAAGTATTCTAATTGAAGGAGAAGGCGACTCTAAAAAGTCTTTCAATCTTCCAACACGATCCTATCTCTCTGTTGAAGAAGGAGAGCTTATTTCGGCTGGAACAATTCTAGCCAAGATATCAAAGCAACAGGTTAAAAGTCGGGATATTACCGGTGGTTTGCCTAGGGTAACAGAGTTATTCGAAGCCAGAAGTCCGCAGGAAACTGCTATCGTATCTGAAATTGAAGGTACCATAAAATTTGGACAGAGGAAAAAAGGCTCGAGAGAAATTAGCGTTACAGCTCCGGATGGCTCCGATGAAAAGAAGTACAGTGTGCCTTTAGGAAAACACATCTTAGTACAGGATGGAGATGAAATTCCAGCCGGTGAAAAGATCACAGATGGTCCTATTAATCCTCACGATATTCTTAAAATAAAAGGAACCAGTGCCGTCCAGGAATATCTTGTAAACGAAATTCAGGATGTGTACCGGCTACAGGGTGTTAAAATAAATGATAAGCATATTGAAGTTATTGTTCGTCAAATGTTACAAAAAGTAAAAATTGTTTCTCCCGGTGACACGAAGTTCCTTGAAGAAGACATCGTTGATAAAAACGAATTCATAGAAGAAAATAATAAAATCATATCTCTTGTGTGTATCGAAAATAAGGGTGACTCTAAATTTAAAGATGGTCAGCTTATACCGAAAAGTAAGTTAAGAGAAATAAATGCAGATCTTAAAAAGAAGGATAAAGCTCCTGTTGAGGTAAGGGATGCTGAGCCAGCAACATTTGAGCATATGTTGTTAGGCATAACGCAAGCAGCATTGTCCACCGAAAGCTTTATATCTGCTGCATCATTTCAGGAAACGACTAAAGTATTAGCAAATGCTGCTACAGAAGCTAAAACAGATATGTTGCTGGGTCTTAAAGAAAATGTAGTTATGGGGCACTTAATTCCTGCTGGTACAGGTTTAAGGAAGTATAGTAATATATTATTGAAGACTGAAGTAGTAGAGCCAGAGGTCACTTCCGGAGAGGAAGTTCAGGTAACTGATTAATCATTTGAAGTTAGAATACTATAATTCTTGTTTTCTTGACAAAATTATGCCCAAAAGCTATATTAGAAGTCTGAAATTTTTTAGAAAATACTTATTTAGGAGTTATTTTTGCCAACAATTAATCAATTGATACGTAAAGGCAGGGTTCAGATAGTAGTAAAAAAGAAAGCCCCCGCACTAGAAACGTGTCCTCAGAAAAGAGGGGTTTGTACAAGAGTTTATACAACAACTCCTAAAAAGCCTAACTCTGCTTTAAGAAAAGTTGCCAGGGTTAGACTGACCAATGGCATTGAGGTAACAGCATACATCCCAGGTGAAGGGCACAATTTGCAGGAACACTCTATAGTTTTAATAAGAGGAGGAAGAGTTAAAGATTTACCCGGGGTTCGTTATCATATAATTAGAGGAACTTTAGATACAAGTGGCGTAGAAGATAGAAAGAAAGGAAGATCAAAATACGGAGCTAAAAAACCGAAAGCTTAATAACAATGAGAAAAAAAAGATCTGAAAAAAAATATATAAAATCTGATCCTAAGTACAACGATGTAATAGTTGCAAAGTTTATTAATGCGTTGATGTATGATGGTAAAAAATCAAAAGCCAGGGACGTAGTATATGATGCCTTTAATATAATTGAAGAAAGAACAAAAAAACCAGGGATTGAAATTTTTAAAAAAGCTATAGCAAATACACAACCCGTTATTGAAGTAAGGAGCAGAAGAGTTGGAGGAGCGACATATCAGGTCCCTACAGAAGTCAGACCTGAAAGAAGGATTGCATTAGCTATGCGCTGGCTAAAAACATATTCACGTGAAAAAAATGACAAGTCAATGTCATTAAAACTTGCTTCCGAACTAATTTCTGCTTCGAACGGAGAAGGATCTTCAGTTAAAAAGAAAGAAGATACACATAAAATGGCAGAGGCAAATAAAGCCTTTGCTCACTTTAAATGGTAATTAATAATATATAGATAAAGAATGGCAAGATATAGTTTAGAAAAGGTTAGAAACATTGGAATAATGGCTCATATCGATGCCGGTAAAACTACCACTACAGAAAGAATACTTTTTTATACTGGTAGAACACATCGGCTGGGTGAAGTACATGATGGTGCAGCTACTATGGACTGGATGGAACAGGAAAAAGAACGTGGTATTACAATCACGAGTGCAGCAACCACATGTTTTTGGAATGATCATCAAATTAATATAATAGATACTCCCGGTCACGTTGATTTTACTGTTGAAGTAGAACGCTCTTTAAGAGTGTTAGACGGAGCTGTTGCATTATTTTGTGCTGTTGGTGGGGTTGAACCGCAATCAGAAACTGTTTGGAGACAAGCCGATAAATACAAGGTTCCGAGAGTTGCTTTTGTAAACAAGATGGATAGAACGGGTGCAGATTTTTATAATGCTGTTCAGATGATGAAAGACAGGCTCGGAGCTAATGCGATTCCTATAACTCTTCCTATTGGTGAAGGGGATATATTTTCAGGAATAATCGACTTAATCAGTTTTAAGGCAAGAATGTACCACGATGAAACTTTTGGCGCAACGTATGATGAAATAGAGATTCCCCATGATTTAAAGGAGATTGCGAATAAATTCAGAACAGAAATGCTCGAAGCTGTTTCTGATGTTGATGATACCTTGCTTGAAAAGTATCTGGAAGGTAAAGATATAAGTGTAGATGAAATTACTGCAGTTCTAAGAAAAGCAACAATCGAGCTAAAAATAATTCCGGTAATATGCGGCTCTGCATTTAAGAACAAAGGTGTTCAGAAACTTCTTGATTCCGTAGTCGATTTTCTTCCTTCACCTCTTGATTTCAAAGAAATTGAAGCTCATCATATAGGAATTAATGATAAAGTAAAAAGAAAAATTGATGACAACGAGAAATTTACTGCTCTAGCTTTCAAGATAATGACCGATCCTTTCGTTGGCAAACTAACATTCTTCAGAGTTTATTCCGGAGTTTTGAAATCCGGTTCTTATACATATAATGCTGTGAGTGAGAAGAAAGAACGAATCAGCAGATTATTGCAGATGCATGCTAATCACAGAGAAGAAATTGAAGATGTTAGAGCAGGAGACATTGCAGCGGCGGTTGGATTGAAACATACAAAGACAGGTGATACTCTTTGTTCTGAAGACGATCCTATATTATTAGAAAAAATAGTATTTCCCGAACCGGTAATTCAAATAGCTATTGAACCCAAAACAAAAGCGGATCAGGATAAACTTTCCGATGCACTTGCAAGATTGTCTGATGAGGATCCGACCTTCAGAGTAAAGGTTGATGAAGAGACAGGGCAAACATTAATAAGCGGAATGGGTGAACTTCACCTCGAAATTTTGGTTGACAGAATGAAAAGGGAATTTAAGGTAGAAGCAAACGTTGGCAAACCGCAGGTTGCTTACAGGGAAACAATTTCGCAAACCGTGTCAGCTGAAGGTAAATTTATCAAGCAGTCCGGCGGGCGGGGTAAATATGGACATGTGTGGATTGAACTTGGTCCTAACGAAGCTGGTAAAGGATATGAATTTATTAATGGAATCGTGGGAGGTGTTGTTCCTAAAGAATACATAGCTCCGGTATCAGCAGGTATACAGGAAGCTATGAGAAACGGTGTAGTTGCCGGTTTTCCTGTTGTCGATATTAAAGCCAAACTGTATGATGGTTCATATCATGATGTTGATTCGGATGAAATATCATTTAAGGTTGCTGGTTCTATAGCCTTTAAGGAAGGTGCAAGAAAAGCAAAACCTATTTTATTAGAGCCGATAATGGATGTTGAAGTTGTAACACCTGAAGAATACTTAGGTGATGTTATGGGTGATTTGAATTCCCGTCGTGGAAAGATTGAAGGATTTTCAGCACGGAAAGATGCACAGGTAATTAAGTCGAGGGTTCCCCTGGCTGAAATGTTTGGATATGCAACTATATTGCGTTCAATGACACAAGGTCGTGCAATATATACAATGCAATTTGCACTTTATCAGGAAGTTCCTAAATCAATTGCTGATGAAATAGCAGAAAAAACGCTTGGTAAAAAAACTGTAACAGTATAAAAAATTATAAATAATAATTTAAGGAGAATTAGATGGCAAAAGAAAAATTTGACAGGAGTAAGCCTCACGTTAACGTAGGTACGATTGGTCACGTGGATCATGGTAAAACTACATTAACAGCTGCCATCACAATGGCTCTTAGTAAAAAGGGCTTATCTGAAATTAGAACTTTTGATAGTATCGATAATGCACCGGAAGAAAGAGAAAGAGGTATTACAATAGCCACAGCTCACGTTGAGTATTCTACTGAAAAAAGACACTATGCACATGTAGACTGCCCCGGTCACGCCGATTATGTTAAAAATATGATAACCGGTGCTGCCCAGATGGATGGTGCTATACTCGTTGTTGCTGCAACAGATGGTCCTATGCCGCAAACACGTGAACACATACTTCTTGCCCGCCAGGTTGGTGTTCCGAAGATTGTTGTTTTCATGAATAAAATTGATATGGTTGATGACCAGGAGCTTATTGAATTAGTTGAAGTTGAATTGAGAGATCTTTTAAATTCTTATGAATTTCCAGGGGATGAAATTCCTATTATTAAAGGTTCAGCGCTTAAGGCTTTAGAAGCTGCTACTTCTAATGCAGCCATAGATGACGCACGTTTTAATTGTGTTTGGGAGTTGATGAATGCTGTAGATAATTATATCCCGATTCCCAAAAGAGATGTTGAAAAACCTTTCCTTATGCCGGTTGAAGATGTTTTCTCTATCACAGGTCGTGGTACAGTAGCTACTGGCAGAGTTGAAAGAGGTCAGGTTAAGATTCAGGAAGAAGTTGAGCTTATTGGTCTTGGAGTTCATAAGAAGACAGTCGTTACCGGTATCGAAATGTTTAGAAAAGAACTTGATGCGGCAATGGCTGGTGATAATGCCGGTATTCTGCTAAGAGGTGTTGATAAAGATGAGATAGAAAGAGGAATGGTCTTAGCTAAAACAGGTAGCATCACTCCTCACAAAAAATTTGAAGGTGAGGTTTATATTCTCTCTAAAGAAGAGGGTGGAAGACACACACCATTCTTTAACGGTTACAGACCGCAGTTTTATTTCAGAACTACGGATGTAACCGGTGTTGCTTCGCTTCCGCAGGGAACTGAGATGGTTATGCCGGGGGATAGAGTTATGCTCTCCGTTGAGCTAATCTCTGAAATAGCTATGGAAGAAGGTTTACGTTTTGCTATACGTGAAGGCGGAAGGACAGTCGGTGCTGGTGTAGTTACTAAAATTAATGAGTAGATAAAATTATTGATTTCAAAAGGGAGTTTTGAACTCCCTTTTGTGTATAAAGATTTAAGGAGTTAATAAAAGTGCCCGGTCAGAAGATAAGAATAAAATTAAAATCTTACGATCACATCCTGATTGATAAGTCTGCAGAAAAAATTATTAAAACTGTAAGAAGTACAGGTGCGGTTGTATCCGGTCCTGTTCCCCTTCCGACCAAACGTACTGTTTATACTGTTTTGAGATCTCCTCATGTTGATAAAAAATCTCGTGAACAATTTGAAACAAGGGCACATAAAAGGATAATAGATATTCATAACTCAAATAACAAAACCGTCGATTCATTAAGCAAGCTTGATATTCCGGCGGGTGTTGATATTGAGATTAAACTTTAAAGTCATCGGGAGTTAAGATGTCCGGGTTAATCGGTAGAAAATTAGGAATGTCGAGTGTGTTTGATAGCCAGGGAGAGCAGATTTCTGTTACGGTTATACAAGCCGGTCCTTGTAAGGTAATTTCTATTAAGACGAAAGAAAAAGATGGTTACGAAGCGTTTCAGCTTGGCTTTGGAGAAAGAAAAGAAAAGAAAACTTCCAAGCCGTATATGGGACAATTTAAAAAGAACAACTTTTCTCCAAGTTTGCTCTTAAGAGAATTTAAATTTTCTACGGGTAACGATTTAAAAATAGGCGATGAAGTTAAAGTTGATCTTTTTAAAGAGGGAGAAATCATAAAAGTTAGTGCCAAAAGTAAAGGAAAAGGTTTTCAGGGTGTTATGAGAAGACATGGTTTTGGCGGTGTGGGTGGTACAACACACGGACAAAGTGATAGGCTGAGAGCCCCTGGTTCAATTGGAGCAAGTTCTTATCCCTCAAGAGTTTTTAAAGGACAAAGAATGGCTGGCAGGATGGGCTATAGTAGAGTAACTATCTCCAATTTGAAAGTTATAAAGATTATGCCGGAAGATAATCTTATCCTGATTAAAGGAGCCGTTCCCGGTGCTATTAACACAATCGTAGAATTGAGAAAAAAGTAATTATTAAAGATGAAACTTGATATTTATAAAATAGATGGCAAAAGCAGCGGTAAAAAAATAGACGTGTCCAAAGATATTTTTGGTATAGAACCGAACGACCATGCTATATACCTTGCTGTTAAAACATATCTTGCTAACCAAAGACAAGGTACTCATAAGACCAAAGAGCGTGGTGAGGTAAGAGGCGGAGGTAAAAAACCGTGGAAGCAAAAAGGAAGAGGCGGTGCCCGAGCCGGTACAAGCCGTTCTCCTTTATGGGTCGGCGGTGGAAGAATTTTTGGACCGCGTCCTAAAGATTATAGACAGGCTATTCCTAAAAAAGTTAAGAGCCTTGCAAGAAAATCCGCGTTTAGTTACAAATTGAAAGATGAGCAAGTTATTGTTGTGGAGGATTTTAATTTCAAGGAATCAAAAACGAAGGAATTTGCTAATATACTTAAAGCATTAAATGTATCCGGTAAAAAAGTTTTACTTCTAACAAACGGCAACCAGGAAAATATTTATAAGTCCGGCAGAAATATTCCAAAGGTAAAAATTCTTGAAGCTAATAAAGTTTCTGCATACGATATTCTTAACAATCAGGTTTTGATTTTACAAAAGAGCGCTGTAGATGTTATTAATGAGTCTTTCGGAAATAATAGTCTTT
>MGZZ01000073.1:13867-27333 GCA_001802795.1 Ignavibacteria bacterium GWC2_36_12
ATAATATGCACAATATTTTAGTTAGACCGTTAATAACCGAAAAGATGACAAACATTTCAGCAGTTGAAAACAAGTATGGTTTTATCGTTAATCCGAAGGCAAACAAAGTTGAAATTGCAAAGGCGATCGAACAAAAATTTAATGTACATGTAACAGATATTAGGACTCTAAGACATAAGGGTAAAACCAAAACTCAGTTTAGAAAAAGCGGCAGGTTTGTAGGAAAAACTTCAAAATATAAAAAAGCTATTGTTACTCTTAAAGAGGGAGAAACAATAGAATTATTTGAGCAAGTGTAGATTTGACGGAATTTAATAATGGCAATTAGAAAATTAAAACCGGTTACTCCCGGAACAAGATTCAGATCGAATTCATTATTTGATGAAATCACAAAAGAGAAACCGGAAAAATCTTTAACCGTAGCATTAAGAAAAAGCGGTGGTAGAAATAATCTTGGCAGGTTAACTGCACGTCATATAGGTGGCGGGCATAAGAGAAGGTACCGTATAATAGATTTTAAAAGAGACAAGCATAAAGTTCCGGCCAAAGTTTTTTCTATCGAATATGATCCAAACAGAACTTCCAGGATAGCTTTGCTTCACTATGCCGATGGTGAGAAAAGGTACATTATAGCACCCGATGGTTTGAAAGTAGGCGACTCTGTAACTTCCGGTGCAGGCAGTGAAATAAGTATTGGTAATGCATTGCCGTTATCTGAAATACCAATGGGTAGTTTTGTTCATAATGTAGAGATTAAACCTGGCAAAGGAGGTCAGTTAGCAAGAAGCGCTGGCGCTTCATTACAGCTTATGGCAAAAGAAGGAAATTATGCTCAGCTAAAAATGCCATCGGGTGAAGTAAGAATGATTAGATTGGAATGTATAGCAACATACGGAGTTGTTGGTAATGCCGAGCAGGAAAATATTAGTCTGGGTAAAGCAGGTAGAACCAGGTGGCTGGGTAAAAGACCTCATGTTCGAGGTGTTGCTATGAATCCGGTAGATCACCCTATGGGCGGCGGAGAAGGTAAAACTTCGGGCGGCGGACATCCTGTTTCACCCTGGGGTCAGAAAGCTAAAGGATTGAAAACAAGAAAGCACAAAAAAAATTCTAACAAGTATATAATTAAACGTCGTAAAAAATAGTAAGATATTATGCCAAGATCAGTTAAAAAAGGTCCTTTTGTAGATTACAAGCTTGCTGAAAAGATAGCCAAGCTTAATGAAATAAATCAGAAAAAAATTATTAAAACATGGTCACGAGCATCTACAATAACTCCTGATTTTGTTGGGCATACAATCGCTGTTCACAATGGAAATAAAATGATTCCTGTTTATATAACAGAAAACATGGTAGGACATAAACTAGGCGAATTTGCTCCTACACGGATTTTTAGGGCACACCCGGGAACAAAAGCAGAAAAAGCTTCCCAGGTGAAATAAGAACTAAGGACAACAACTTAATGGAAGCAAAAGCTATACATAGATTCTTAGGATCTTCTCCGAGAAAAATGAGACTTGTGATCGATTTGATCCGGGGAATGTCCGTTGACAAAGCAATAGATGTTCTTCACTTTTCTCCAAAGCATGCTTCAAAGGATGCTGAGAAGGTTTTAAGATCTGCCGTATCTAATTTAATGAACAAAGATGAGGCTACAAGAATGGAACCGGCTGATATCTTTGTTAAAGAGGCATTTGTTAATCAAGGTCCAACGCTCAAAAGAATTTCACCTGCGCCAATGGGTCGTGCATATAGAATAAGAAAAAGATCTTGTCATATTACAATTATAGTTGCTACTAAAGCATAGGAGGTTTTTTGGGACAGAAAACAAACCCTATCGGGTTAAGAGTCGGTATCATCAGAGGCTGGGATTCTAATTGGTACGAGAATAAAAGTTACGCAGGTAAAATTAAAGAAGATTCAAGGCTTAGATCGTATGTAAGAAACCGTCTTAAGAAAGCAGGTATTTCCAGAATTGTAATTGACAGAACTTCAAAGAATGTAATTTTGACAATACATACTTCAAGACCAGGAGTCGTAATCGGAAAAAGCGGTAAAGAGATTACCCAACTCGAACAGGAATTAAAAGAGGTTACGGATAAAGACGTAAAGGTACAGATTAATGAAATAAAAAGACCTGAACTGGATGCATACCTTGTTGCAGAAAATATCGCAAATCAGATTGAAGGAAGAGTTTCATTCAGAAGAGCGATGAAAATGGCTATTACAGCCGCAATGAGAATGGGTGCTGAGGGAATACGAATAATGTGTGCAGGAAGATTAGGCGGAGCCGAGATGGCAAGAACAGAACAATATAAAGAAGGCAGGATTCCTCTGCATACGTTAAGAGCAGATATTGACTATGCTTCAGGAAGAGCGGAAACTATTTACGGTTCGGTCGGAATTAAGGTTTGGGTTTGCCGAGGAGAAATTCTTGGTAAAAGAGTATCAGAATAATTTTTTTAAGATAAGGCGATTTTAATATGTTAATGCCCAAAAGAGTTAAGTACAGAAAAGCCCAGCGCGGAAGAATGACTGGTAAAGCTTACAGAGGCTCTTCTGTAGCTTTCGGAGATTATGGACTCAAGGCTCTGGAACCCGCCTGGGTTACAAGCCGGCAAATTGAAGCTTGCAGGGTTGCTTTAACAAGGAAGATGAAAAGAGACGGTAAAGTATTTATAAGAATCTTTCCGGATAAACCTGTCTCTAAAAAACCTCTTGAAACCAGGATGGGTAAAGGAAAAGGTGCCCCTGAGTTTTGGGTTGTTGTTATTAAGCCGGGCAGGATTATGTTTGAAGTTTCCGGTGTTTCCAAAGATATTGCACACGATGCACTAAGAACTTGCGCTTACAAATTGCCCATTAAAACAAAAGTCGTATCCCGACCGGATATAGTATAGGTGTTGTGAAATGAAAATTCATGAAATAAAAGAAATGAAAGATGATGAGCTTGTAAAAAGAATCGAAGAAGAAGAAAAAAATCTTATCGATCTCAGGTTTTCGCATCAACTTAAACAATTAACAAATACAGCTAAGATTAAGCTGGTTAAAAGAGACATTGCCAAAATGAAAACGATTCTAAAAGAAAGAAACAGGACAGTAGAAAAAGTTTCGACTGTGAATAAGGATTAGTATGGAAGCACGTAATCTTCGTAAAACGAGAATTGGGATTGTAATTAGTAACAAAATGGAAAAGACTATTACCGTTGCAATTGAAAGAAGAGTTCCGCATCCTATTTACAAGAAATATTTTAAGAAGACTACTAAACTGATGGCTCACGATGAAAACAGGCAGTGCGGTATTGGCGATAAAGTAAAAATTATGGAAACTCGCCCTCTTAGTTCTAAAAAAAGATGGCGCCTGGTAGAAATTGTGGAAAAAGCGAAATAGAAGGGTAACTGTAGAATGATTCAGGAAGAAACAAATCTGGTTGTTGCCGATAATTCAGGAGCTAAAAGAGCCCGTTGTATAAGAGTACTTGGTGGCAGCGGAAGAAATTATGCGAGTGTAGGAGATACTATTGTGGTTTCTGTAAAATCTGCTATTCCAAATGGAACTGTAAAAAAAGGCGAAGTTTCAAAAGCTGTTATTGTGAGAACCAAGAAGGAAGTTAGAAGAAAAGACGGTTCGTATATAAGATTTGATGAAAACGCTGTTGTACTTATAAACCCGCAAAATGAACCCCGCGGAACCCGGATTTTTGGTCCGGTTGCAAGAGAACTGAGAGAAAAACAATTTATGAAAATTGTTTCTTTGGCTCCGGAAGTTTTATAAAACAGGCTTAAAATGAAAATAAGAAAAAACGATAACGTTGTAGTTATATCCGGGAATGACAGAGGAAAAACTGGAAAAGTGTTGAAGGTTTTTCCATCTATATCAAAAGTAATTATTGAAGGAATAAATCTGAGGAAAAGGCATACTAAGCCGAATCAGAAACAGCCGCAGGGCGGAATAATCGAGAAAGAAGCTCCGATTCATGTTTCTAACGTTATGTTAATAGACCCGAAGACAAATGAACCTACAAGATTGGGATCGAAGATTATTCTTGATGAGAAAACCGGTAAAAAGAAAAATCAGCGCGTTAGTAAAGCAAGCGGTGAGATGGTTTAACATAAAACTTTAAAAATTATGACTGACAAAACGGATAAAAAAGTAAAAAAAGAAACTGTACCAAAACAAAAACCAAAAAAAGAAGGGGCGGACAGTTCCCATAAAAAAGAGAAGGAAATTAAAGTTCCTGTTCGACTTCAAAATATATATAAGAAGGAAATTGCTCAGGAACTTCGGAAAAAATTCAATTATAAAAGCATGATGCAGGTTCCCCGTATTCACAAAATTGTTGTTAATATGGGAGTGGGCGATGCCGTAGCAGATTCAAAAATACTCGATGAGGCTGTGAAAGATCTTGAATCTATAACTGGTCAAAAGCCAAGTATCAGGAAAGCTAAAAAAGCTATCTCGAACTTTAAGCTTCGTGAAGGAGTAAACATTGGTGCAATGGTAACTTTAAGAAGAGAAAAGATGTATGAATTTCTTGATAGGCTTGTGAATATAGCTCTGCCACGAGTAAGGGATTTTAGAGGTCTTTCTGATAAATCGTTTGACGGGAGAGGAAATTATACTCTCGGTATTAAGGAACAGATAATTTTTCCTGAAATTAATGTGGATAAAATTACTAAAGTGCTTGGAATGGATATAACTATTGTAACAACGGCAAAAACGGATAATGAAGCTTATGAATTACTCCAGGCATTTGGAGTTCCGTTCAGAAGAAAAGAAATGAAAACAGCTTAACAAGAGGTTTTATGGCAAGAAAATGTTTAATAGCTCGTGAAGAAAAAAGAAAAAGAGCCTACGAAAAATATAAAAAGCTAAGAGAGGAACTAAAAGCCAAAGGAGATTTCGATGCTTTACAAAAACTCCCGAGGGACTCTTCACTTGTCAGGCAGCATAATCGTTGTTTGTTTACGGGAAGAGCGCGCGGATTTCACAGAAAGTTCGGAGTGTCAAGGCTTGTAATGAGAGAGATGGCACTTAAAGGTGAATTGCCGGGTGTAAAGAAATCAAGTTGGTAAAAGGAGAATTTTATTTATGCCAGTAACAGATCCGATTTCAGATTTTTTAACCAGAATTAGAAATGCTTCCAGGGCTAAAAAGCTGCGCGTTGATATTCCAGCATCAAACGTGAAAAAGAATCTGGCTGAAATCTTAAAAACACAAAGATTTATTAATGATTATTCTTTAATAGAAGATAACAAGCAAAATGTTTTAAGAGTAGAGTTGAAATATGCAAAAGGTAATCCTGCTATCAGCGGTTTAAAAAAGATCAGCAAACCGGGTCTTAGGATTTATAAAAAATCATATGAACTTCCGAAGGTATTGAATGGTTTAGGGATTGCAGTTGTATCAACTTCAAAAGGATTACTTACTGATAAAGAAGCCAGGAAACAATCTATTGGCGGTGAAGTAATCTGCTATATTTGGTAATTTTTAAGATGGAGATCAAAAGTGTCGCGAGTCGGTAGAAAACCAGTTGAAATACCAAAGGGAGTAACAATTACTAAGAATGGCTCAAACGTAAAAGTTAAAGGACCCAAAGGAGAACTTGAAAGCAGGTTGCATCCTAATATTAGTGTTGAAATAAAAGATAATGAGTTGATTGTTACACGCCCGGATGATATGAAAGAAAATAAAGCCCTGCATGGCTTAACAAGAGCATTAATCCAGAATATGGTTAATGGAGTTCTTAATGTTTTTACAAAAACACTCGATATAGTAGGTGTAGGGTACAGAGCAGAGTTAAAGGGAAAAAATCTTTTGCTCAATATTGGTTACTCGCATCCAATATATTTTATACCACCGGAAGGTGTTGTGATTCAAACTCCTGTGCAGACACAAATAATTATATCGGGTATTGATAAGCAATTAGTCGGGCTTGTTGCTGCTAAAATAAGATCTATCAGAAAGCCGGAGCCTTATAAAGGTAAGGGCATCAAATATTCTGATGAACAAATTCAGAGAAAAGCTGGTAAAACAGCAGGTAAATAATCTTTGGAGATTTTGTAGAGGATGATAAAAAGAAAGAAAAACGGCAGGCTGCGTGCCAAAACAAGAATAAGGAAGATCATTTCAGGTACACCTGAGAGACCGAGATTATCGGTTTACCGCAGCCTTGATAATATTTACGGACAGGTAATTGACGACGCGAACGGAAAGACAATAGCTTCCGCTTCTTCGTTATCTAAAGAAATTGTAGAGGATCTAAAATCAGCAAAAGGAAAAACTGCAAAAAGCAAACTTGTTGGAATTCTTGTAGCAAAAAAAGCTCTTGAACAAAACATTTCAACCGTAGTATTCGATCGTAATGGATATAAATACCATGGTCGTGTGCAGGCATTTGCCGAGGGCGCACGTGAGGGGGGGTTGAAGTTTTAATATGCAGTTTATGAACTTTTGCCGGGTCGTCTAATGGCAGGACTACGCCCTTTGGAGGCGTCTGTAGAGGTTCGAATCCTCTCCCGGCAGCTTTTTCTGCCGGTTGAGTTTATTATTAAACTTATTTAATGATTGGATTTTATGAAAGTAGAACGGGAAAAGATCGTAAGATCAACTGAAGTTGAAAACCTAAAAGAAAAGGTGGTCCACATAAACCGTGTAGCCAAAGTTGTAAAAGGCGGTCGCCGTTTCAGCTTTAATGCCATCGTTGTTGTTGGTAACGGGAATGGTATTGTAGGAGTTGGTCTTGGTAAAGCAAATGAGGTTACCGATGCAATTTCGAAAGGTATCGATGATGCCAGGAAAAATCTTGTTAAGGTTTCAATTATTAAAGGAACAATAGCACATGAGATTTTAGGCAAATACGGCGCCGGCAAAGTATTGTTGAAACCTGCTTCAGCCGGAACAGGACTAATTGCCGGAGGCGGCGTGCGTGCTGTTCTTGAAGCTGCTGGTGTCCAGGATATTCTTACTAAATCTCTTGGTTCTAGTAATCCTCACAACCAGGTTAAGGCAACCCTTAATGGGTTACTCAGCCAGGTAGATGCCAGGAAAATGTCCAGTAAACGTAGTATGACTATTACAGAATTATTTAATTCCTGATTTAATTGGTTGTAAATAATGAAGCTAAAAGTTAAACAAGTCAGAAGTATTATTGACAGACCGGAGAGACAGAAGTTAACAATTAAAGCTCTTGGTTTGGGAAGACCTAACTGGGAAAAAGTACATAATGATACTCCCCAGATCAGAGGAATGATTAATAAAGTTATTCACTTAGTTGAAGTTAGTGAATTTGAACCTGGTGAAGAACAAGTTCAACCGGCGACCAGACCGGTTGTAAAAAGAACTAAAAAGAGTGTAACTGGTAAGAAAAGCACGAATAAAAAGACGAAAAAAACTGTTACAAAAACGAAAAAAGAGTCTAAGAGTAAATAATGGATATTTTAAGTAATCTAAAATATGCTGCCGGATCCAGAAAGAAACGAAAAAGAGTTGCAAGAGGTGAAGGCTCAGGTCATGGTGGTACAGCCACAAGAGGTATGAACGGTCAGCTTTCACGTTCGGGAGCTAAAAAGAAAATTTGGTTTGAAGGCGGGCAAATGCCGTTGCAAAGAAGGGTTCCTAAATTTGGTTTTACAAATATATTTAAGAAAGAATATCAAATCGTAAATCTGAACAGCCTCCAGAAGCTTTCTGAAAAAAATAAGCTGGATGAGATTATTCTTAATGCAGAAGAATTGAAAAAATTAGGTTTGATTAATAACGTCAAAAAGCCGGTAAAAATTCTGGGTAACGGAGAATTTAAAGTAAAAGTTCAGCTTGAAGTAAGTGCATTCAGTAATTCAGCTAAAGATAAAATTGAAGCTGCCGGCGGTTCAATTAAAAAGATTTAATATCAGAATAAATGGCAAAGATAACCGAAACCTTTAGAAATATTTTTAAAATACACGAACTCCGGCAAAGAATTTTATATACTTTAGCTCTTTTAAGTATTGTTCGTTTAGGATCCCATCTTACAATACCGGGTGTTGATGCTGTTCTTTTGACTCAGAGTATGCAAAATCAAACCTCGGATAATCTATTCGGCTTATATGATTTGTTTGTTGGAGGAGCATTTTCTAATGCGGCTATTTTCGCACTTGGAATAATGCCGTATATATCTGCATCTATTATTATACAATTGATGGGCGCTGTTGTACCCTATTTTCAGAAGTTGCAGCAGGAAGGCGAAGAAGGCAGAAAGAAGATTACACAATTAACAAGGTATGGAACCGTTCTCATTTCTGCTTTACAGGCATGGGGTGTTACCGTTAGGTTGCTTAACATCCAGGTTCAGGGTATGCCGATTGTTCCGGTTCCGGTTCAGGGTTTTACCTGGGTTTTTACAACTATTCTAATACTTACTGCCGGAACTGTTTTTATGATGTGGATGGGCGAACAAATAACTGAAAAAGGAATTGGGAACGGAATATCATTAATTATATTTATTGGTATTATCGCCCGGTTTCCATTTGCCATGCTTGATGAATACAGGCTTATTTCTGCCGGAACAAGAAGTATTGTAATTGAAATAGTTATTCTTGCATTTATGACTTTAATTATTGCAGGAGTGGTTTTAGTTACCCAGGGAACCCGCAGAATACCTGTTCAATATGCAAAGAGAGTTGTAGGAAGAAAAGTATATGGAGGAGTAACACAATACATTCCGTTGAGAGTTAATACGGCAGGTGTTATGCCGATAATATTTGCGCAGTCTATAATGTTTATACCAAATACCGTGCTTTCATTTTTTCCGGACAATGAATTTTTGCAAACAATATCCGGTTATTTCGTATATACATCGCCTGTTTATTCTGTTGTATATGCATTAATGATAGTATTCTTTACTTACTTTTATACAGCTATAGCTTTTAATCCGAAAGATGTTGCAGATAATATGAAAAAACAGGGCGGATTTATACCAGGGATAAGACCAGGGAAACAAACATCCGACTTTATAGACAACATCCTTACGAAAATTACGCTCCCAGGATCTATTTTTTTGGCAATAGTCGCGATACTTCCCGCTTTCGTTTCTGCCTGGGGGGTGTCCGGACAATTTTCTCAGTTTTTCGGTGGAACAAGTTTATTAATTATTGTTGGTGTAGCTTTAGATACTTTGCAGCAGATTGAATCTCATCTTCTGATGAGACATTACGATGGTTTTATGAAATCTGGTAAGATTAAAGGTCGCAGATAGCGTGCTGAATTATCGTGATTTATATAAAAACGAAAAAGGAAGTTGACTATATCAGGGAAAGCTGCAGAATTGTTGCAGAAACTCTGCAGTTACTTAAAGCTAATGTAAGACCTGGTATAACAACATTAGAACTGGATAAAATTGCAGAAGATTACATATTAAGTAATAAAGCAGTAGCAGCTTTTAAAGGTTATTCACAGGTTGGTTCTTTTAAATTTCCGGGTTCCATATGTGCATCTATAGATGATGCGGTTGTACACGGAATTCCCGGGAACAGAGTTCTTAATAATGGTGAAATTATTTCTCTGGATGTAGGCGTTAATAAAGACGGTTATTACGGAGATGCGGCTATATCTGTTCCTGTAGGAAACATTACCCCGGAAAAACAGAGCCTGCTGGATGTTACGGAAAAGTCTTTATATCTGGGTATTGAAAAAGCAAAAGAAGGAAACCGTTTGCACGATATTTCAGGGACAATTCAGGATTATGTTGAAGCCAACGGATTTTCTATTGTAAGGGAACTTTGCGGACACGGTGTTGGAAAATATTTGCACGAAGATCCCTCAATACCAAACTTTGGCAAAAAAGGAACAGGAGTTAGATTGAAAAAAGGAATGACCCTTGCAATTGAACCGATGGTTAATCTGGGTGGAAAAGCCGTGCATACCAGCGAAGATGGCTGGACTGTTTTAACTGCAGATGGTTCGCCGTCTGCTCATTTTGAACATACAATTTTAGTTTCAAACGGTAAACCTGAAATTCTGACAGTAATTTAATGGCAAAGCAAGGACCAATAAAAGTTGACGGAATAGTTACTGAAACTTTGCCTAATGCTAACTTTAAGGTAAAACTTGATAATGGACATGAGATACTTGCACATATTTCCGGGAAGATGAGAATGCACTTTATTAAGATATTGGTCGGAGACAAGGTTTCTATTGAACTTTCTCCCTATGATTTGAGTAAGGGAAGAATAACATACAGGTATAAATAGTGGAGCAGAAATGAAAGTAAGAGCTTCAGTTAAAAAAATATGTGAAAACTGTAAAATTATTAAACGTAAGGGCGTTGTTAGGGTAATTTGTAAAAACAAAAAGCATAAACAACGTCAGGGTTAAAAAAAATTAAGGAGAAATAATTGGCTCGTATAGCTGGTGTAGATCTACCCAAAAATAAAAGAGTTCTTTTCGGTCTTCAATATATTTTCGGTATCGGTAAAACTCTTTCTTCTGCTATTCTTGAAAAAGCAAAAGTAGATCCAAATAAGAAAGTATCCGATCTTAATGATGAAGAAGTTGCTCAGATCAGGGCAGTTATTCAATCCGACTTTAAGGTCGAAGGTGCCTTGCGTTCTGAAATACAACAGAATATTAAAAGATTGATGGATATTGGAAGTTACCGCGGCATTAGGCACAGAAAAAGTTTGCCGGTTAGAGGACAGAGAACACGTACAAATTCCAGAACCAGGAAAGGTAAACGTAAAACTGTTGCTGGAAAGAAAAAAGCTCCTACTAAGAAGTAATTAAAACGAGAGGAAATTAGTTTGGCTAAAGTAGTAAAAAAAGTTAAGAAAAAGACTCACGTTGACGCAAATGGTATAGCTCACATTAAAGCTACATTTAACAATGTTGTAGTTACCATAACGGATATTTATGGAAATACTATTGCGTGGTCTTCCGCAGGCAAAAACGGTTTCAAAGGTTCGAGAAAGAACACGCCCTTTGCTGCACAGGTATCGGCAGAAGCTGCTGCAAAGGAAGCCTATGATTTGGGTATGAGAAGGATCGAGGTTCTTGTAAAAGGTCCCGGATCCGGAAGAGAAGCGGCTATAAGAGCTTTAAATACAGCAGGTTTGGAAATATCATCAATTCGAGATGTAACCCCAATTCCGCATAACGGGTGCAGACCACCTAAAAGAAGAAGGGTTTAATTATAACTGGAGTAAATTAACAGATGGGAAGACATACTGGTCCAAAATACAAACTTAGCAGAAGAGAAAAACAGGATCTTTTTGGAAGTCCTAAATCTCTTATGGGTAAAAGTCCTCTTGAAAAGAAGAACTATCCTCCCGGAGAACATGGACAATCGAGACGTCAAAAAATATCGGAGTACGGCGTTCAGTTAAGAGAGAAGCAAAAGATTAAAAGAATTTACGGTTTGTATGAAAAGCAGTTCAGAAATCTTTTTGAAAAAGCGAGCAGACAAAAAGGTATAACAGGTGAAAACCTTATTAAACTTCTGGAAAGAAGACTTGATAATGTTGTGTATCGTTTAGGATTTGCACCTACAAGAGTTTCCGCTCGCCAACTTGTGAGCCATAGACATGTATTGGTGAATGACAAGACCGTAAATGTTCCATCTTTTGTTGTATCTGTAGGAGATGTAATACGCATCCGTGAAAAGAGCAAAAAGATGGATGCTATTCATAATTCTCTCAAAAAAGTAAGGGACAATCAGTTTTCCTGGTTAACTATCGATAAAGCTACACTAAGCGGAACCTTTATCCAGGTTCCTGAAAGATCGGAAATTCCGCTTAATGCCAGTGAGCAACTGGTAGTTGAGCTTTATTCTAAATAAATTTTTTTATTAGATTAATTTTTAGAGGATTATTAAATGAGCGTATCATATTTGAAGATGCCCGAAGCAGTTGTTCTTGATGAGTCAACTTATACAAATTCTTTTGGAAGGTTTTTGCTGCAGCCGCTTGAAAGAGGTTACGGAGTTACATTAGGAAATTCCCTTAGAAGGGTACTTATTTCTTCATTGAGTGGTGCTGCTATAACTTCTGTTAAATTCAGTGGTGTGTTGCACGAATTTACCACAATTGAAGGAGTAGTTGAAGATGTATCGGAGATTATTCTTAATCTTAAACAGGTTAGAATGAAATTGCTTAGTAAGAAACCTAATAAGATTGATGTCTCTTTTAGCGGGCAGGGAGAATGGACCGCTGCCGATATCCAGAAAGCTAGTAATGAAGTTGAAATTCTCAATCCGGAACTCCATATTGCTACGCTCAACAAGAATCTTAAACTCGATGTTGAAATTCGCGTTGGAAAGGGAGTGGGATATATTCCTGCTGCTGAAAATATTTCTCCCGACCAAACTATCGGCGTTATCCCGATAGATTCTATTTTTACACCGATTAAAAATGTAAAATATGATGTTGAGAATGTTCGAATCGGTGATAAAGCCGATTATGAAAAACTTACTCTTGATATTACAACCGATGGTTCAATTACCCCCGATGATGCTATAACCCAGGCTGCTAAAATATTGAGAGAGCACATTCAGCTTTTCATTAATTTCGACATTGAACAGGAAGAAGAGCAGGCTGTTACTCCTAAAGACACAGAAACTGATAGATTAAGAAAAATTCTTCTTACACCGGTTGATGATCTTGAGCTTAGTGTTAGATCTCATAATTGTCTTAAGGCAGCCAATATTAAGAACCTTGCCGACCTCGTAAGAAAAGATGAAGCCGAAATGCTTAAGTTCAGAAATTTTGGAAGGAAATCTCTATCCGAACTCATGGAGATTGTTGAAACATTGGGTTTGGAGTTCGGAATGGATGTAGACAAATATATTAAAGAAGAACCTGAAACAACTTAATCTCAAGTATTTAAATTAGGATCGGAAATGAGACATCGTGTTAGAGGAAGAAAATTAAATAGAACCGAAAGTCATCGGAAAGCGTTACTTAGATCTCTCGCTACTTCTTTATTCAGGCATAAGAGAATAAGAACTACGCTTGCCAAAGCTAAAGAAACAAGAACTTTTGCCGAAACACTTATAACGAAAGCAAGAAAAAACGATCTTCATTCTAAAAGACAGGTTATGAGTGAAATTCATGACAGGGAAGTAGTTAAAGAATTATTCGGTGATATTTTACTAAAAATTGGTGACAGACCCGGAGGTTATACCAGAGTTATTAAGCTCGGCACCAGAAAAGGCGATGCTGCCGATGTTGCTATTCTTGAGCTGGTTGATTTCAATGAAGTGATGAAAGCAAAAGACGAAGAGAAGAAAGAACAAAAAAAAGCTAAAAAAGCAAAAAAGAAAAAAGAAACTGAAGAAACAGCTCCTGAAGTTGAAGATGCAAAAGTAGTTGAAGAGAAAGAAGAAGAAAAAAAGCCTAAGAAAAGAGGCAGGAAAAAGAAAGAAGATAAGGAATAGTCGAAAGCTAAATAAAAATTTGTCCCCGGCAAGTCCGGGGATTTTTGTTTTAAAGAT
>MGZZ01000073.1:27393-33463 GCA_001802795.1 Ignavibacteria bacterium GWC2_36_12
GATTAAAGTATGTTTGAAACCCAGAACTTTATCAAATCGGTTTATAACCTTAATGAACTGCCAAAGCTTCGTCTTCCTGAAGTAATACTTTGCGGAAGATCAAACGTCGGCAAATCTTCCTTTCTTAATTCTCTTTTTAACCGGAAAAACCTTGCGAAGGTTAGTTCGTCTCCCGGTAAAACGCGTTCTATTAATTATTACAAAATTGATGAAAGATTTTACGTAGTTGATTTACCCGGGTTTGGGTTTGCCAGGGTGAGTAAAACCGAAAGAGAAAGGTGGGGCAAACTTGTAGGAGATTTTTTAGGTGGTTCGGACTATATTTCTTTGGCATTCCATATCATTGACAGCAGGCATAAACCGACAGTTCTTGATGAAGAATTAAATTCACTTCTGCTGTCGTATAATATGCCGTACGTTGTTATTCTTAGTAAGATAGATAAGCTTAACCAGGCACAAATAGCTGTTTCCCAAAAAGTTGTAAAAGAAATTTTTCCCTCACTTGAATATGGTAAAAATTTATTTGCTTACTCGGCAATTAAAAAAACGGGGCAAAAAGAAGTTCTAAAAAAACTAAGCGAATACTTTTATTGACCTTCTTTTATATGCACAGGTTTTTACACGTTTGATATTCGCTTGTACTAACTATATATTTGTCATTGTTTTTTCAACATCCCATTTACTCTGCCTGTGATGGATCGGCGACAAAGAAAAAGGTTACTCATATTCTTACTCGTTCCTCTCCTTGCAATTATACTGCTTGTTACGGATGATGTAGTTATTAGGATTATAACTATAGGTCTCATCGTAATCTATGTCGCTTTTATTATTTTTCTACGAGACTCGCTTAAATTCGGGAAAGATTATGTTTCGGATTTTCCTGAAGATGATTTGAGTAATGATTTATACAGTAGTCCCGACACTGCAAGACATGTCGACTTCGATGATTCCTTTAAAATAGTCTCTAAGAATAAAGATGTTGAGATAATAACAGCCGATACTTACACCCCGGATTTCCGTGCAGCGAGAAAGACAGTAAAGCCTCCTGATTTAAAGGAGAGATTCGAGGAAATTGCCAATGAAAAAATTCCTACTGAAATGGGGCATGATGCCCAGTTTACTTTTGTTCTTGAAAAAATTCTTACTGTTATTAAGGAAGCTTACTCAGCCAACACCGCTATTTTTTTCTGGTATAATAAGCAAAAAGAAAAATTATCTATTGAAAAATTCGTATCTAATTCGAATGATATTGCGAGAAGAAAATTTGATATTGAAGACGATATTTTAAGCAAGATGGTTCAGAAAGGTGAACCGGAACTGCTAAGTGATATTTCTCCTGCTGCCGAAGCTGATGTAATCAGGTATTATAACTCCTGCCAGGGTATCAGAAGCTTTGTAGGAGTTCCTCTGTTTTATGACAAACATCTTATAGCAATAATTGCAATGGACTCTAAGGATAACGATGCTTTTGGTATCGAGACTATTTATGCTATGGGAAGATTTGTGCGTGTTATAACAATGATCATTGCTATCTTTGAAGAAAAGCACGCCGATAATGTATCCCAGCAGAGACTAAAAGGAATACTTAATATGGTCAGTCCTGAATATAAATTTGAAAATGAGCAGGACCTGGCAACGGCGCTGCAAAATTCTATTAACCTGTTGGTTCAATGGGATGCTTTTGCTTTTGTGTATTATAATCCGCTGGAACAAAAATTTAAGACACAAACCATATTGAATAATACATCATTAAAATATATTGGCAGCGGTCTTGAAGTAGAATTAAGCGGAACATTGGTTGGCAAAGCGATCAAAACCGGGATTCCTATAAAAATTGATGATACCTCGTTAGCTCAATATATCAGGTTTTCAAAAGTGGAAGATGTTAGTTTTGATGGTTCCTTTATTGCGATACCGCTCATTCATAATAATCAGAATTATGGTGTATTGTGTTTTGAAAGCTTGAAGAAAAACACATATACAAATGCCGATATCCAGTTCCTGAAAAACGCTGCCAATTTACTTTCTTTTGTTATTCATGCACATTCGACCCAATCATTATTAAAAAGTTTTCTTTCTATTGATGTGGAAACGAAGGCACTTAATTCCCATACTTTTAAGGAAAGAATGTTATCCGACCTGATGAAAGCTCTTCAGCTGAATGTTCCCGGAGCTTTGGCACTTGTACGAATTGATGATTTTTTAGAACAGGAGTCGCTCTTTGATGATAATCCTTTGCCAAAAGTGTTGAAAGCAGTTTCAGAAACAATTTCACAGGAGATTACACCCTTGAATCTTTTTGGCAGGTTGGATGATAAGGTTTTTGGTGTCTTCTTTTTTAATGCAACTACCAAAGACATTTTTGTTTGGGCAGAAAAATTGCGTGTTAAGATTGCACGTAAGCCGATAGAAGTAGTTTCAAAACAGACAACATATACTGTTTCAATCGGAGTTGCGTCCTGCAACAATAAAACTGATGTTGAAGAAATAATTTACAATGCCGATTTAGCATTGAAAAAGGCTCTTGAAAAAGGCGGTAATACGGTTCGTAATATTAATTAAACTTCATCTTACTGTACATACAACGGCTAAGCAAATGCTTAAGTTTTAATGAAAAATTTTTTCCTAATAATACTTGATGGGGTTGGAATAGGGGAGCTTCCTGATTCTGAAAAATATGGCGATAAAGGAAGCAACACACTTGTAAATATTTCTAAAGCCGTTAACGAACTTGATCTGCCGAACCTGACTGAACTCGGGCTTGGGAATATTGCCGAGATAAAAGGGGTTCCTTCAGTTTCAAATCCATTAGCATCTTTTGGCAAGATGAAAGAAGTATCGGAAGGAAAAGATTCTACATCAGGTCACTGGGAGATGGCTGGGCTAAAAGTCGATTTGGATTTTTCTTATTATCCCGACGGATTTCCAGGGGATATAATAGAAAAATTCATTGCTAAAACAGGATGTAAGGGAGTACTCGGAAATAAAGCTGCTTCGGGAACGGAGATAATAAATGAGCTTGGTGATGAACATGTTAAAACCGGCTACCCGATAGTTTATACTTCTGCTGATTCTGTGTTCCAGATTGCTGCGCATGAAGAAATAATCCATCTTGAAAATCTCTATGAGATTTGCCGTATAACGAGGAAAGAGATACTATTGCCACCGGTAAATATCGGCAGAGTTATTGCAAGACCTTTCATCGGTAAACCCGGTAATTATACAAGAACGGTAAACAGAAAAGATTTCTCTCTTGATCCGCCTTCGGAAACCATACTGGATATTTTAACAAAAAATAAAATTACTACTGTTGCCGTTGGAAAAGTAAATGACCTTTTTAATTACAGGGGAATAAAAGTGCAGGAAAAAACAAAATCCAATAATGACGGATGTATTAAACTTTTAGAATATGCCTATAAAGTTAACAGCTCATTTATATTTGCGAACTTAGTTGATTTTGATGTTTACTTTGGTCACAGGAATGACCCAGCCGGTTTTGCAAAAGCATTAAAAGAGTTTGATAATTTTCTACATATATTCCTTCACAGGCTCGATAACACTGATGCACTTATTATAACAGCAGATCATGGGAATGACCCGACAACTCCAAGCACCGATCACAGCAGGGAGTATGTACCCTTATTGTTTTATAGAAATGATATAGCGGGAAAGAACTTAGGTGTAAGAGAAACTTTTTCGGATGCTGCAAAAACCGTTGCGGATTTTTTTGAAGTGGAAAATTCTCTTGAAGGAAAAAGCTTTTTAAATTATTGATAATCATTAATTGTAAAACTATATTAACATTCAATAATAATCAGAGTAGAGAAAAAATTGTTTTTAGGCAGAGTAATAGGAACTGTATGGTCTACCAGGAAAGATGAAAATCTTGTTGGTGCTAAATTTTTAATTGTAAAGCAGCTCGATCTAAATCTTAAAGAAAAAGATAATTTTGTTGTTGCAGTAGACAGTGTTGGTGCCGGGGAAGGAGAAGTAGTGCTTGTAGCAACAGGAAGTTCATCCAGGCAGACCGATTTTACAAAAAATAAACCAGTTGATGCTGTAATAATGGCTATTGTAGATAAACTGGATGTCCCACTTAAGAAATTCTTACAAGAGCAGGAAAACTAACTTTAAATAAAGAAGGAAGTAAGTCTCACATATCCTTATTTGAACAATAATTTTTGGCAGGAGATTTGTTCTTAGGTAAAGTAATAGGAAATGTTTGGGCGACCAGGAAGTATGAAGCTCTGCATGCTTTTAAGCTGATGTTTGTTCAGCCTATTAATGCAGAAAAAGAAAACATTGGCGAGCCCATAGTTGCAGTGGATACGGTCGGTGCCGGTCCTGGTGAAACAATTTACTACATAACGGCATCCGAGGCTGTAATACCGCTGCCTGTTGATATGGCTCCTGTTGATGCATCAATTGTCGGGATCGTTGATTCAATTAATCTTGAAAAGTAAAAGCTTGAGGAAGCTCTGTGAGAATAATAAAGCAATTTACTAACCGTGAAAGTCAATCGCTGGACAAATATCTCCAGGAAATAGGAAGAGTTAATCTTCTTACACCTGATGAAGAAATTAGGCTTGCGATCCAGATAAAAAAAGGTAACTCACAGGCTTTGGAAACGTTAGCCAAAGCAAATCTCAGGTTTGTTGTTAGTGTTGCAAAACAATATCAAAACCAGGGATTGTCTTTAGGCGATTTAATAAATGAAGGGAACCTCGGTCTTATAAAAGCGGCAAAAAGATTTGACGAAACAAGGGGATTTAAATTTATATCTTACGCTGTCTGGTGGATAAGACAATCAATTCTTCAGGCTCTTGCTGAACAATCGAGAATAGTTAGGCTCCCCCTTAACAGGGTTGGTGCTTTAAATAAAATCGGTAAGGCATACAGCAACCTTGAGCAGGAATTTGAAAGAGAGCCAAGTGCATCGGAACTTGCCCAGAAACTAGATATGGAAGTCAGCGAGGTTGCTGACACGCTTAAGATTTCCGGGCGTCATGTTTCTATGGATGCTCCTTTTTCCCAGGGAGAAGAAAACAGTTTGCTCGATGTTATTCATAACGATGAGCTGCCGTCGCCTGACCAGGAACTTATGAAAGAGTCACTTAAAGCTGAAATTGATAGAGCCCTTTCTACATTAACTGAAAGAGAGGCGGAAGTTATAAAACTTTACTTTGGGCTTAATAAAGATCATTCACTAACTCTTGAAGAAATTGGGGAGCGTTTTAATTTGACGCGTGAAAGAGTAAGACAGATCAAGGAAAAGGCTATCAGGCGTTTACGTCATGCTTCCAGGAGTAAGAATTTAAAAACTTATCTCGGCTGATGGTGGCTTCATTTAAATATTTTAAATCCTTTCTGATTTGCTGCGCAATTACCGGTGTTTTTTTTATAACCGGGTGTTCGTCATCCTCAAATTCAGTTCGTTACGGTTCTGCAGATAATGACGAAGCAGAAAAAGAGACGCGCGTCAGGTACGCTGATAATGTTGATGAGGAAAATATTGAAAACGATCCTGATCCTGATTACTCCCCTGACTATGTAGAATCCGTAGATATTTCAACGCTGAAACAAAAGTATTATTCTTCCGAAGAACTGAACAAACCCCCTTCGTCCGCTAAAGAACAAATGCTTATGGAAATATTAAAGTACATAAATACTCCTTACAAATATGGTGGTAGCTCAAAAAACGGCATTGACTGCTCGGCTTTTACCCAGACAGTTTATAATTCTTGCTCAATCCAGCTTTTAAGAAGTGCAAGAGAACAATTTTCACAGGGAATAGAAATAAGTGATAAAGAAAACCTCAGGTTCGGCGACCTCGTTTTTTTCAATACACGTAAAACTGTAAAACCGGGACATGTTGGGATTTATATAGGCGATAATCTTTTTGTACATGCAAGCTCAAAAAATGGAGTGATTGTAACTCCTCTCGATAGTGACTACTATTCTGAAAGATTTATGGGGGCCAGAAGAATAGACCTTTCAGCCGACTTTCAATAGCCCGCAAATCCTTTCTTTTATATTTTATTTTCATTATAGTTTTATAAATTTGTGTTAC
>MGZZ01000073.1:33540-48046 GCA_001802795.1 Ignavibacteria bacterium GWC2_36_12
AAAGAAATAATTGTCATTTCCATTGTAGTAGCATTATTTGCAATAGGATTACTATTTCACGACTCTCTCGGGGAAACCCCTTATTCAATCGGTGAATATCTTGTTTTTATAACAGCTTATTTAATAAGCGGGTGGGGTGTCTTAGCCAAAGCCTTCAGGAATTTGCTCAGAAGAAAATTTTTTGATGAGAATTTTCTTATGTCAGTTGCAACTCTTGGCGCTATAGCAATAAAAGCATTACCAGAAGCAGTTGCCGTAATGATGTTTTATAACATTGGTGAGTTTATGCAGGGGTTATCTGTAAGGCGTTCCAGGAGATCGATAAGGAAATTACTGGAGATACGCCCGGATTTCGCAAACCTGAAAAGGAATGGTGAAATTATAACTGTTTCGCCCGAAGAGGTTAAACCGGGTGATGAAATAATTATAAAACCGGGAGAGAAAATTCCTTTGGATGGTAAGGTTATTGAAGGCTCATCATTTGTTGATACTTTCCCGTTAACAGGCGAGCCTGTTCCAAAGTCTGCAAAAATAAATGATACTGTTCTTGCAGGTACAATTAATAAAACGGGATTGATAACTGTTAAAGTAACAAAGCTTTTTGGCGAATCCTCGATCTCGAAAATTCTCGAGCTGGTTGAGAACGCTTCCAAAAAGAAAGCTAAAACAGAAAAGTTCATTTCTAAGTTTGCATTTTATTATACACCTGCTGCGGTTGGCGTTGCGTTGCTTGTAGCTCTTTTGCCCCCGACATTCTTTTCTTCGCAAAACTATTCCGAGTGGATTTACAGGGCTTTGGTTATACTTGTTATTTCCTGTCCGTGCGCACTTGTAATAAGCATTCCTTTAGGATACTTCGGCGGAATAGGCGGTGCCTCGAGGCGCGGAATTCTTGTAAAAGGATCGAATTACCTTGATGCTCTTACAGAAGTAAATACTGTAGTTTTTGATAAAACCGGAACTCTTACAAAAGGTGTTTTTAAAGTTACCGAGATTGTCGAGAGTAACGGTTTGAGCAAGGATAAAATTCTTTACTATGCTGCTGTAGCCGAGTCGCATTCCACACATCCTATTGCGGTGGCAATAAGAGAAGCTTACAACAAGGAAATAGGTACTTCGGAACTGGTTAATGTTGAGGAGATTGCCGGGCAGGGAATTAAGGCTAATATTGATAACAAGCTTATTACAATCGGCAACGATAGGATGCTTCATTCGGAAGATATTAAGCATGGTGACAATCATTGTGAAGTAGCTGGAACTGTAGTTCACGTTGCTGTGGATAAAAATTACGCCGGCTATATAAAAATATCCGATGAGATTAAAGAGGATTCGATTGAGGCTGTTAAACAATTAAAAGAACTTGGAATTGATAACGTAATAATGCTTACAGGCGATAATAAATTTTCTGCTGAGCATATAGCGCAGAAGGTTGGAATAACTTCTTCACACTCGGAATTGCTACCTGAAGACAAAGTAAAGATTCTTGAAGGAATAATTGGGAAATCTTCCAAGGGGAAAAAAGTTGCTTTTGTCGGGGATGGAATAAATGATGCACCTGTAATTATGCGCGCAGATGTCGGTATTGCAATGGGAGGATTAGGCTCCGATGCAGCAGTAGAAGCGGCTGATATAGTATTGATGGAAGATCATCCTTCCAAAGTTGCAGAGGCAATTAAGATTGCAAGAAAAACAAGAACAATTGTCTGGCAGAATATTTTATTTGCACTGGCTGTGAAAGGCTTTTTTATTGCTCTCGGAAGTGTAGGAATTGCAACTATGTGGGAAGCTGTTTTCGGGGATATGGGAGTTGCACTAATTGCTATTGCTAATGCTACGAGAGTGCTTAGAAGTTAAATCTTACGATAGTTACGTATTTTCAGTTTCTAAAACTTTCTGAATTTTCTTTTTTATTCCAGGTAATTTATTTTTTATTACATCCCAGATCAAATCATAATCTACATTAAAATAATGATGAATTATTTTATCTCTCATCCCTGAAATTTTCTTCCATTCAATATTATTATGTTTGTCTTTGAAGTCCTGTGATAAATTCTTTACTGCTTCTCCAATAATCTCCATACTTCTTGAAAAAGCTCTTGTGTAAAGTTCATTTTCCCCAAGGGAATCGTAAGTAAGATTACCTGTCTGGCTGATTATAAAATCAATCTCATCCAGGATATGCTTGAGATAAATTGAGTTATGTTTCATACCATTGAATGTTATTTTGAATGTGTGGAAGAATATAAGGGCTGATTCCTTTTTCAGTAAGAAGATCGACTTTCTGTCCAAACAATTCATCTAACTCAAATGCAAGATCAATAAAATTATCAAAGGTTTTTTCTTCAAATTCCACGAGCAAATCAATGTCACTCTTGTCACCTGGTTCATTACGTAAAACCGAACCAAATAATCCGATTTTTTTTACCCCGTATTTCTTTAACAATTCACGATTAGTTTTAAGAATTTCAAAAATTTCTTTGGCTGAATATCTTTTCATTGTACTTCCATTCGTTAAGCTAAATATACCAAAGTATTAGAAGATTTAGAATAACTTGTGGGAAGCTGTTTTCGGGTGATATGGGGTTGCACTAATTGCTATTGCAAATGCTACGAGAGTTTTGAGAGGATAAATTTTTCCTGCCTCGTAGAGGCAGCATTTTTGTAAAAGATATATGTGATCAAGTTGTAATAATCCTCGTAGAGGATTAACAAGGAAGCATATTCATCCTCTACGAGGATGTATGAGGTTAGTTTGTTTGGTAGTTTTTACAATAATAAAACATCTACGATGTTTTTAATAGTTGCAAGCTGAGTGTTTTAGGAAGTGGATCTATGTGGGAAGTTGTTTTTGGAGATATGGTGTTAAGTTCTTGTTTGTTTGACTACATTAATTTTTCTATAAGTTCTTCAGGATAACTTGGTAACTTTTGTTCACCTGATAACCCATGCTTTTTATACATAGCTATAAGTGTGGCGGAATATTTGTCATTGGCATGCAATGCAGCTTTCTCCGCACTTTCAAACTCTTCGATGACCATTTTCTTAATATCCTTAATATTATTTTTATTAGTATAACACAATACCTGCCAGAGTATTTGAGCACCCTCATCAGCAATTTTTATATTGCCCAATCTTACAACTGCATTGTAAACCATATCGAAACCAATTATAATACCTATTTGTAGTAATTCTTTCTCATCTTCAGTAATTTTTTGATTTTGTTCAATTAATTGAGTTCTGTAGGGAAGAACATTAGATGCGATATGTCTTACAGCTGTAGCCACTAAAAATGGCATTTTATGATGAGTATAAGAACTTATATCGTCAAGGGCAAAGAGAATCGCTTTCCTAGCCCGAATACCAATTTCTTTAGGAAACAGATTTAGATCATAAATGTGTTTTTCAAATTAATTTCCAATCGTACCTTCTAAAATAAACTCTAATCTTTTCTACCTCAATGCAGACTAAAGCGTCCATCGTTAGTTGAAAGAAAACTTCTTCTGAAATTTGTATAAGTTTTTTCGAACCTTTAATAACGGGTGGCACATATCTTTTTTGTCTGACTTTTTTGTAATGTTGTTCTCTATATTTTCTTAAAACGCCAGATGATAGTTTTCTGGATAAACTACCTTTTAGTGTTGCCGCATCATGATGTCTAAAACACAGTAACACCTGATTATCGGGGTCATTATTTGAAGAATTACCATCAATATGGTGGATATGGTCCCCCGGAGCCTCGCATACAACACAAACCAAATCTGATTTGAATTGTATATCATCTGCAACATCTTTTGGAATTTTTGTTCTTCTACTTTTCATTATAACTCTCTAAAATTACTCAAATAAAAAAAGCTGCCTTCCACCCAAGACAGCTTTGTAAAACTATTATTAAAAGTTTATTCTAACTACACCCAGAAGTAGAGCCGCAAGTCATACACTTCAGGCAAGTGCCATTTCTTACCATAGTTAAGCTCTGGCATTCTGTGCAAATGTCTCCTGTGTAACCTTTCTCTATCGCCTGTCGTATTTTAGTTGTTTGTCCATTATCATCAGCTTTATGCAGAGACGCAGATAAGCTGGCGTTATACGAGCTTGCTTTTTCTTTATCGAGAGTTACAAGCCGTTCGCTTACAACTTCTTCGCTTACAAATTCAGGTTCTACTAACTTTTTAACAATGCTCGAAGTAGGTTTCTGAGATAATTCATCTGGTTCAACGTGTGCTAAATCATACCTTCCCAAGTAAGTAACAGCAAGTTCCCTGAAAATATAATCAATAACGGAAGTTGCCATTTTAATCTTTTCATTGCCGGTAACAATTCCGCTCGGTTCGAAACGTGTAAATACAAAAGCATCGATAAATTCTTCAAGAGGAACGCCGTGCTGCAAGCCGAGAGATATTGAAATTGCAAAACAGTTAAGCAAGCTTCTGAAAGCCGCTCCTTCGCGGTGCATATCAATAAAAATTTCTCCAAGCTGACCGTTATCATATTCCCCGGTTCTTATATAAACGGATTGACCATTGATTTTGGCTTTCTGGGTATAGCCGGTTCTTCTGTCCGGAAGTCTTCTTCTTTTAGCTATGTAACGGTGAATTATTTTTTCGGCAATTTTAATTATATCGTTCTTTTCCTTGTCTTCAATTAAAGCTTCAAGCTCTTCTTCGCTTATGGAATTCAAAGGCTGTGAAAGTTTGGAACCGTCCCTGTACAATGCATTCGCTTTAATTCCAAGCTTCCAGGATTGCATATAAGCATCTTTAATATCTTCAACTGAAGCCTGGTTAGGCAGGTTTATGGTTTTTGAAATTGCACCGGAAATAAACGGCTGAGCCGCTCCCATCATTTTTATGTGAGCCTGCGGGCGAATGAACCTGCTTCCTTTTTTGCCGCATTTGTTTGCGCAATCGAAAACAGGATAATGCTCATGTTTAAGAAATGGTGCGCCTTCAATTGTCATTGTTCCGCACACATAATCATTTGCCGAAGCTATTTCCTGCTTCGAAAATCCTAAAGTTGTAAGAAGATTGAAAGAAGGCGAGTCTATTTCTTCTTCTTCAATCTTTAATGTTTTAACTAAAAACTCTTTACCTAGTGTATACCTGTTAAAAGCGAAACTCAATTCAAAAACTGTTGGAAGAACTTTTTCAATTTTGTCTATGCCTTCATCTGTAAAGCCTTTTGCTTTGAGAGATTCAGGATTGATATAGGGACATCCTGTTAATGTGCCGGAGCCTTTTGCATATTTAACAATCTCTGTAATCTGGTCATTGTTATAGCCTAATCTTTCAAGAGCAGGAGGAATCGATTGATTAATAATTTTGAAATATCCGCCTCCGGCTAACTTCTTGAATTTAACAAGAGCATAATCGGGTTCAACTCCGGTTGTATCGCAGTCCATTACAAGACCGATTGTACCGGTCGGGGCAATAACAGTAACCTGTGCATTCCTGAATCCTGATTGATTTCCTAATTCAAGTGCTCTGTCCGCATCTTCACGTGCAGCCTTTAATAAATCTGAAGGGCAATGTTTAGGATCGATTCCGACAGGGAAAATCGAAAGACCTTCATATTCTTCATTAGGAACATTGTAAGCAGCTCTCCTGTGGTTCCTGATTACACGAAGCATTTCTTCTTTATTATTATTGTATTTAGGGAATGGTCCGATCTCTTTAGCCATTTCCGCCGAAGCAGCATAAGACGACATATGCATTATTGCAGTTAAAGCTCCGCAAATTGCAAAAGCTTCCTGGCTGTCATAAGGAATTCCCTGAAGCATAAGCAATGAACCGAGATTTGCATATCCAAGTCCGAGTGTTCTGAATTCATAACTCTGCTTTGCAATTTCTTTACTTGGGAATTGAGCCATCAGGACACTTATCTCGAGCACAATTGTCCACAACCTTGTTGCGTGACGGTAAGATTCAATATTGAATTCCTGCGTTTTTACATCGTAAAATTTTACAAGATTTAATGATGCAAGATTGCATGCAGTGTCATCGAGGAACATATACTCGCTGCATGGATTTGACGCTTTTATCTCACCATCATTCGGGCATGTATGCCATTCATTTATAGTTGTATGATACTGGATTCCCGGATCTGCACAGGACCAGGCTGCATAAGAAATCTGTTCCCATAAATCTCTTGCAGGCATAGTTTTATATGCTTTCGGTTTTCTTCCTTCGCCCTGAGCTTTTTTCTTTTCTATTCTGCCGTATAAATTCCACTCCCTATCGTTAACAACAGCTTCCATAAATTCATTTGTAACACGGATAGAATTGTTGGAGTTCTGACCTGAAACAGTTGCATAAGCATCAGAAGTCCAGTCGGCATCATATACAGGAAAATCTATTGATTTAAATCCTAACTTAGCAAGCTGGATTACTCTTTCTATATAATTGTTGGGAATGTTCGCCTTCCTTGCTTCAATGACGGCAAACTTTAACTTCTGGTTAAGCTTCTTGTTGAATCTGTCGTTTTCAGGATGTTCATCATAGCAGGCTTTCATAATTGCATTAAGATGAATGTTGCACAGTTTTGAACCTGCTACAAGGGAAGCTACTTTTTGCTCTTCAACAACTTTCCAGTTAATATATTCTTCAATGTCGGGATGATCCATATCGAGGGTAACCATCTTAGCGGCTCTTCTAGTAGTTCCGCCGGATTTAATTGCACCTGCCGAGCGGTCTCCTATCTTTAAAAATGACATTAGTCCGGATGATTTACCGCCGCCGCTTAAAGATTCATTAGCACCTCTTATATCAGAGAAGTTGGAACCGGTGCCGGAACCATATTTAAATAGTCTTGCTTCCCGGACCCACAAATCCATTATTCCGCCTTCATTCACGAGATCGTCTTTTATAGATTGAATGAAGCATGCATGAGGCTGCGGATGCGTATAAGCATCACTCGAAGCTGTAAGTTCGCCCGTTTTGTAATCAACATAATAATGTCCTTGCGAAGGACCCGATATTCCATAAGCCCAGTTCAATCCGGTGTTAAACCATTGTGGACTATTGGGAGCTGACATTTGGTTAGCCAGCATGAACATTAGTTCATCGTAAAAAGCTTTTGCATCCTCCTCCGTATTAAAATAGTTAGCCTGCCAGCCCCAGTAAGTCCAGCAGCCTGCAAGACGATGAAATACCTGCTTAGAATCTGTTTCCGAAGAATATCTTTCCTTTTCAGGTAATTGCTCTAATTTTTCCGTATCGGCTTTTGAAAACTGGAGCCACGCAGGAACGCCCTTCTCTCGCACTTTCTTTAATAGCTTGGGAACTCCCGCTTTCCTGAAATATTTTTGAGCTATAATATCTGTTGCAACCTGCGACCATGATTTTGGAATAGTCACATCCTCCATTTTAAAAACAACAGATCCGTCAGGGTTCCTGATCTCGGACGTTCTTTTTACAAACTCGATTGTTGATAATGGATCTTTACCGGCTTCAGTAAAAAATCTTTTAATTTGCATTAGTGACTCCGTAGCCTTTAGAATTTTTATTTTGATTATTTATTAAGATCTCTCTTTTGATGGGCATTAGAAGAAGGGAAACGGGAATTTTGTTTTTGTTCATTAAGTAGTTAGCAATTTGGTTTTAGATTTGTTGAACTCGAACACAAACTAATAAAAAAAATGAATTAAAAAAATAGTAACAAGTGATTTTGAAAAATTTTTTTTCTGTCGGGGAAAAAGCGTAGCAAACTTGGGAAAAATTTCTGAGAAATTCAAATTAAATTTTTTATTTGATGAAAAAATTTTCAAAGAATCGAAAAAATTTTCATCTGTTTTCACGCTCATTGAGTTAATATGCCAAGTAAGTGAGAATTTACTTACATTTATGTAAAGAATTATCCGTTTATGTAATTGCTTTGTAAAACGGGGAGAAAGAAACATATATTTCTCAATGCGCATTAATCAATTTCGAAAGTTTCCTGTTGACCGATAAAATTATAGAAGTAAGTAATCTTTCAAAGCAGTTCAAAGAAGTTAAGGCTGTTAACAATCTCAGCCTTAATGTTTTCAGGGGCGATGTGTTTGGTTTTCTCGGTCCAAACGGCGCAGGTAAAAGCACAACAATCAGGATGCTTCTTTCTTTAATATCCCCAACTGAAGGCGATATTAAAATTTTCGGGAAGCCTTTAAAAGCTAAAAGAAACGATATACTGAGAAAAATTGGCGCTATTGTTGAAAAACCCGATTTTTACGGCTATTTATCAGCTTTTAAGAACCTCGAAATTCTCGGTAAACTCTCCGGCACCAATACTTCCAAAAATAAAATAATGGAAACCCTTGAGCTTGTAGGGCTTGAAAAGCGGTTTAAAAGCAAAGTAAAAACTTATTCTCACGGAATGAAGCAAAGACTTGGAATTGCACAGGCTCTTCTTCACGATCCAGACCTTATCATTCTTGATGAACCGACTACAGGATTAGATCCGCAGGGAATGAAAGAAATCAGGGAACTCATACTTTATCTAAGCAAAGAAAAGAATAAAACGATTTTCCTTTCCTCTCATATTCTGTATGAAGTGGAGCTTGTTGCAAACAGGATGATAATTCTTAACAAGGGAACAACACAAGTTGAAGGCTATGTTGAAGACCTTCTGAATGCAAATGAATTGAAAGTTACTTTCAGGGTCGGTGATAAAGAAAAAGCGTTAAAGCTTATAAATGAAAATTACTGGATAAAAAAACTGGAATCACAAATTGAAGACAGGTTTGTTTTTAATCTTGCACCGGAAGAAATATCTGTTCTAAACAAATATTTTGTTCAGAATGATATTCCTGTAAATGCTGTGGTGCCGATGCGATCACTAGAAGAATATTTCCTAAAGCTGACTGATAAAGAAGCCTGATGATAAAAATTATAAACATAGAATTGTATAAAATATTCAAAAAGTGGCGGACGTATATCGGCTTTATAGCGATTGCAGTGCTGGTTCCCATCATTCAGGTTGCTATGTTGATAGAAGGGGAACAATCGCTTGATTTTATGACGAGAAACCTCCAGCAGTCTTTTATTTTTGTAGGGAATCTTCTTAACGGCTACCTGATTTCTTACCTGATTCTTAATGCACTTACAATACATATTCCATTTTTGGTTGCTTTAGTTGCCGGAGACCTGCTTGCCGGAGAAGCCACTGCCGGAACTTACCGCTTGTTAATAACAAGACCTGTTTCCCGCTTTAAGCTGGTTACATCAAAGTTTTTTGCCGGGATAATCTATACTAACCTGCTGGTGCTGTGGCTTGCCATTTTAAGCTTAGGGCTCGGAATTATTATATTCAGTGTAGGCGAGCTAATAGTCATTAAAACTTCTACAGTCATAATTTTTGCACGTGGTGATGTTTTCTGGAGGTTTATCCTTGCTTATGGATTTGCGGCTTTGAGCATGTCTGTTGTTGCTTCTCTTGCGTTCCTTTTTTCTGCGCTTGTAGAAAACGCAATCGGACCTATAGTCTCGACAATGGCTGTAATAATTGTTTTTGTAATCATCTCAGCAATAGAAATAAACATCTTTGAGGCTATTCAACCGTACTTATTTACAAGCTATATGGCATCGTGGAGATTATTTTTTGATGATCCGATTGATTTTGCTGAAATTGCTAAATCTTGTTTAATATTAGCCGGTCACGTATTATTCTTTTTCGGACTGGCTGCTTACATTTTTAAGAGGAAGGATATACTTACTTGAACAAGAGCAAGAGTAAGTGCAAGATTAAGTTCAAGTAAAAAAAAGAAATATTGAAAAGGAACATTAATCGCACTTTGTTGTATTAGTTTTTTGAGCTTTATTAATAGAGGTAAAGAATGAAGGTTCTCTTAATATTACTAATCATTTCTTTTAGTCTTACTTCTTCATTCTCACAGAAGAAAGACCCGGATAAGATTCTTGAAGATGTAAAGAAAACCTTTAATGAAGTAAAAGATTATGTAGTTGATATCGATATTAAAGTAGATGTCGATTTTCTAAAAGTACCTGATTCCAAAGCAAAAATTTATTATAAGCAGCCGAACAAAGTTCATCTTGAATCCGAAAGTTTTGCACTGCTTCCTAAAGAGGGACTTGATTTTTCCCCGCTGGGATTACTTGAAGAAAAATATACCGCTATTTATGAAAAAGAAGATACTGTCGATGGGAATAAAACAGCCGTTATAAAAGTTATTCCACTCGAAGATGAAAGTAATGTCGTGCTTACAACTTTGTGGATTGATGAAGCCAAACATATAATAAGAAGAGTAGAATCGACACCTAAGATCGGGGGAACTTTTTCCATTGAGTTGAAATATGATAAGTCAGGTACAAAATATCCTCTACCTGCTTCGATGCTCTTTACTTTTAAGGTAGATAAAATGGAGCTGCCAAAAGGTATTAGCGGTGAGTATAACGAAAAAGAATCCAAAAGTAAGGACAAGAAAAGGTCTACAACAGGAAAAGTTTCTGTAACTTACAGTAATTACAAAGTCAATAATGGTATTCCTGATTCGGTTTTTGAAGAGAAGAAAAAGTAGGGAGAACCTTCAAGGTTAAGGTTACCTCAAACAACGGGCAACCTTGAAGGTTATCGTAGCCTTTTGTAAATATCACATTTGGTACACACAGTGTTTTTAGTAGTTCCATCGTAATCAAGATTATTAAAAAGACTTCTTGAATATTTATACTTATCGTTATACCAGATTTCTTCAAAAGTTTGTTTTGTTAAATCTCCCCAGACGTTTTCTTTGCTTGTAACCCAGCAGCAGGGCGTTACTTTTCCATCCGGGTTAATAACAGTTGAATTAAAAAGCTGGTTACACGGTCGGTCGTTTAACGGAGTGTATCTGCCGTTCTTGTAAAAGTCGAGAACAAACGCCTGGTTTTTAGGAAGCCATTCTTCCTTTCTTTCATTTAAGGTTCCGGGGAATTTGATATCCGGGATATCATCAGATAATCCCATTTTATCAAATATTATTTCTATGCCTAAAGATTTTGCAAGTTTCTTTGCATAACCAATCTCGTGTTCGTTGTATTTGTTAACAATAAATTTCCAGACGATTTTCGGATCTCTTTTCCTTAATTTCTTTTTTGCCTCTACCGTATAACGGATATTATTTATAACCCAGTTAAAGTTTCCTTTTACCCTGTATTTTTCATAGCTTTCCTGCGAAGCACCGTCTGCAGAGATTACCAATTGGTGCAAACCCGATTCAACAAGCTTTTCAAAAAACTCCGGTTTTTGCTTTATGCTGAAGTTTGTATGCGTTATTGTGTAAATATTCCGTGATGCAGTTTCTTTAATAATGTTAAATATTTCATGATGAAGCAGAGGTTCTCCCCAGTTAAAAAGTATTACTACTTTAATAGAAGACATTTTATCCAGAACCATTTTAAAAGTATCGAAACTCATTTTACCTTTTTCGTAGTTCTGGCTTTTCGAGGCACAAAGAGGACAATCAAGATTGCAGATATTTATCGGGTCTATAATTGCGGCACGCGGAAGACCGGGCGTAAGCGTATTCGCATTGAACCTGAATTTAAGCCAATCCCATATCCTGTACTGGTTCTTTACGGGAATTCTTTGCCAAAACGCTAAATAGCATTTGAATAAAATTGAATTCAAGATTACACTTTACTTTAAATGGAATTAAACCTGTAAAATATAGTAAAATAATAAGAAGAATTTCAGTCGGGGACCAATGATAAAGACAAAGTTTCTTTACATTATTTGTATGATTCAACGGATAATTCTATCTTTAAGATACAAAATCCAATTATAATTAAATTACAAATCTGAACTAACTAGAACATTCCATGAAAATTATTTCAACAAAAATTTTGGTAAAGTATATCTATCCGTTCATTCTATTGATGTTTGTTTTTTCTTCATGTTCCTCAGGACCAGAGTTTGAAGGAACATTTGATTATTATCCTGAGAAACCGAATGCCGGCGATGAAATAACGATCTTTTATAATTCCGACAGTACAAAGCTTGCTCAATCCGATAAGATAGAATTGGTTGCATATCTTTATAGTAAAGGGCTTGATAATACGGTCGGCGTTGAAATGAATAAAACAGAAAACGGCTGGGAAGGTAAAGTTAAAACTACTCCTGAGACCCGCGGTATAATTGTTAAGTTTAAGCATGATGAAGATTTAGATAACAATTCGAAGAAGGGTTATGTTATTTATTTGTATGGAAGCAACGATAAAATTTTGCCGGGAAGCGTTGCCGGGCTTGGAGGCGCTATTCTTAACTGGGGTTCTTTCTATGCTGAACTCGACAGAGATTTTGAATTAGCACTGAAATATGTTAAAGAGGATTTTCAGAATAATCCTGAGATAAAAGATGATTACCTTGAAAAATATCTTTCACTCTGCCAGCAGGTTTACCCGGATGATATTGATTCACTAGCTCAATCGGAACTTTCGCGGCTTGAGAAGAAAGAGAATCTCACTGAAGATGATCTGACTGTTCTTGCTGATTGGTACGGAAAAATAAACAACAAAGAAAAGTCGGACAATTATAAAAAAATCCTTTCTGGGAAATTTCCCCAAAGCGAGTTTTTGCAGGTAGAAAGATATAAGGAACTCCGGGATGAACAGGATTTGAATAAGAAGAAAGAGCTTGCAGAAAAGTTTGCAATGGACTTTCCCAGAAGCGAATATATTGAAAATGCTTATGATCTTGTAGCAAACCTTTACAGGGATAAAAAATTATATAAAGAACTAAAAGATTTTTTAACGACAAATATAAACCGTCCGAGCGTATTCAGGTTTTATTCAGTTGCACAGAGAATGTTTTCTGAAAATGCAGATTTAAATACTGCTCTCGAAATTGCTAAAATGGGTGTTCAAAGAGGTGAAAAAGAGCTGGATAATCCTCCCGGTAAAAAACCTGAATTTCTCACAGAAAAAGATTGGAAAGAAGAGAGAGAATATTACCTCGGTCTTACTTTATATTCTTATGGGAATGCACTTTATCTTTCGGGAAAAAGTAAAGATGCGCTGCAAAACGTTGAAAGAGCTGCTGACTTAACGAAGAACCAGGAAGGGGATATTAATGAATTATACACCAGGCTGTTATATGAAAATGTAGAATATTCCGAAGCCAAAACGGTTATTGAAGGTTTTATAAAGAAGGGAAAGAATACTGCGGGAATGATTGAAATCTTAAAGAATATTTATAAAGCTGAAAAAGGTTCCGAAGCAGGTTTTGAAGTTTATCTTTCAACGCTTGAGTCAGCTTCTTTGCAGAATTTAAAGGACAAACTAGCCAAAGAAATAGTAAGCGAACCCGCACCCGATTTTACACTTGAAGATATTAAGGGCAGCAAAGTTTCTCTTTCAGGTTTGAAAGGAAAGATAGTTGTTGTCGATTTCTGGGCTACTTGGTGTGGTCCCTGTATTAATTCTTTCCCGGGAATGCAAAAGGCTGTCGAGAAATATTCTAAAGATGAAAATGTAAAATTCTTTTTTATCAACTCGTGGGAGCGGGAAAAAGACAGGAAAGCAAGCGTGCAGAAATTCTTACAAAAAAATAATTATCCCTTCCACGTTCTCATGGATTACGATGACAAAGTAATAGGTGATTATAAAGTTGCAGGCATTCCCACAAAATTTGTAATTGATAAAGAAGGCAAAATAAGATTTATAAGCGTAGGTTTTGCCGGCAACACAGATCAGTTAGTTGATGAGCTTTCAGCAATGATTGAGTTGGTGGAGTAGAAGTTTTCCCGCCATAAATTTCAGCAATTATTTTAGATAATGCAATAAAAATTATCTATAGTTGTTTGAGAATTTCTTCAACATGGATTTTAAGCTTAGGCAAATCTATTTGTAAAATGTCCCAAACTATCTTTGTATCAATTCCAAAGTATTCGTGAATTAATATATTTCTCAAACCGACAATTTCCCGCCACTGAATTTCTGTATATAATTTCTTAAAATGTTCGGTAAGTTGATTTGCTGCCTCGCCGATTATTTCTAATTGCTTTACAGTAGCAAACTGCATCATAGAATTGGATTGAAAATCTTTATAGGAACTATTCGTTATATAATTTTCAATTTCTTTGATTGCATCTGAGATATGCTGCAACCTTGCTTTGTCCCCAAGTTTACTTTTCATAAATCAATATTTTATCTTGCTCTATAAACGGCTGGATATATTTGGATATTCCCCCGCTCGAAAGCAAATCTACTTTTTTATTTAATAATTCTTCAAGCTCGAGTTTCATTTTTACAAACTCTAATCCAATCGGTTTAGAGTAATCTAATTCAACCAAAATATCAATATCACTATTTCCTTCCGATTCATTCCTTGCTTCGGAACCAAATAAATAAGCACGCAAAACAGGTTTACTTTTGAAAAATTTCTTTATCTGTTCTTTTAAATCCCTACTCATAGTTAAGTCAGCTTTTTATTGATAGTAATAAAATAGTCTAAAATTTCTTGAAAATCATCAAATTTTTTGAACTAACAGGACGAAGCGAAAGGTTGTTTTATACACTTTTATCGCTTGTTTGCTGTT
>MGZZ01000074.1 GCA_001802795.1 Ignavibacteria bacterium GWC2_36_12
AGAGAAAAGCTTGGAAAGCTCGAAGGAATAAAAGTATGTATTGTGGGAGACATTGCTCACAGCAGGGTTGCAATGTCTAATATTTTCGGGCTTAAAGCTGTAGGTGCAGAAGTTTCGG
Organism: Ignavibacteria bacterium GWC2_36_12; assembly: GCA_001802795.1. Taxonomy (GTDB): domain Bacteria; phylum Bacteroidota; class Ignavibacteria; order Ignavibacteriales; family Ignavibacteriaceae; genus RBG-16-34-14. Next base: position 119 of record MGZZ01000074.1, read on the forward strand.
TATGTGGTCCTTCTACGATGATTCCACGAAACATCGAAGAGCTCGGTGTGAAAGTTCTTTACGACATTGATGAAGCCATAAGAGAAAATGATGTTCTTAATGTTTTACGGATTCAGCTTGAAAGAAAAGCGCGTGAATATTTTCCTTCTATAAGGGAGTACTCAAATTATTTTGGTATAACTGAAGACAGGCTTGAGAAAATCGGTAAAGAAGATATACTGATTCTGCATCCCGGTCCCATTAACAGGGGAGTGGAACTCTCTTCCGGTGTTGCGGACGGGCTAAAGCAGATAATCCTGAAGCAGGTAACTAACGGTGTGGCTGTAAGAATGGCGGTGCTTTACCTGCTCGGTACAATGAACTAAAGGTTAAATAAAATGAATATAGTTTTAAAGAACGCAAATCTTCTTCATCCGGGAGAAAATATTGATAAAAAAAATGTTGACATTCTTTTATCCGACGGCGTCATATCTAAAATCGGAAATTTGAAGAAAGAGGATTATACTGAAGCAAAAGAATTCGATCTCACAAATATTTATGTCGTGCCGGGATTATTCGATATGCACGTTCATCTCAGGGAACCGGGAAGGGAAGATGAAGAAACAGTAGTTACCGGATGTGACAGTGCTGCAAACGGAGGTTTTACCGGAGTTGCCTGTATGCCGAATACCGAACCTGCAATAGATTCTGCCGAGGTAATTTTGCTAATTAAGAAAAAAGCTTTTGGACATCTTGTGGACGTTCATCCTATTGCGGCGGCAACAGTTGCACGTAAAGGAGAAGTAATTTCTCCAATGGCTGAACTTTTTGAAACAGGTGCCGTTGCTTTTTCCGATGATGGAGTAGCAATAAAAAGTTCTGCAATACTGCGAAGGGCATTGGAATATTCGAGGATGTTCGATACTCCTATAATTGAACATTGTGAAGATGAGTCGCTTACCGGCGGTTCTATGAATGAAGGATTGAACTCGACAACATTGGGATTAAATCCTATTCCTTCTGTCTCGGAAGATTTAATTGTTATGAGAGATATCCTGATGGCTGAGTACACGGGAGGGAAAGTTCATATTGCTCATATAAGCACAAAGAGATCTGTGGAGATGGTTAGGCAAGCGAAGAAGAAAGGCATTAAGGTTACTGCAGAAGTTACGCCGCATCATTTTACATTGACTGATGATGCAGTAAAAACTTACGATACAAATACAAAAATGAGTCCTCCATTAAGAACAAAAGCCGATGTGGAAGAAATTATTAAAGGATTAAAAGATGGAACGATTGATTGTATTGCAAGCGACCACGCTCCTCATTCCATTGAAGAGAAAGAAGCGGAATTTGATTATGCACCGAACGGAATTATTGGACTTGAAACGGAAGCAGGTTTGGCATTGACCGAATTGTATCACAAAAAAGTTTTATCATTAGCGCAGTTGATTGAGAAACTTGCAATTAACCCGCGAAAGATTTTGAATTTACCAGTTCCAAAATTTGAAGCAGGGGAAACAGCTAACTTTACCTTAATTGATCCCGATGAAATATGGACGGTTAATATATCCAAATTTAAAAGCAAATCCGTAAACTCTCCTTTTGATAAAAGGCTTTTAACCGGCAAAGCGGTAGGGGTAATTAACAACAAGCAGATGTTTTATAAGGGGGAGAAGATTGACGTTTCTTAGAAGAGTCTTTGAAAATCGCGATCTGGAATTATTGGGAATGGTGAGAGGTATATTTATCAAGCAAGTTTCTAATCACCTTTTGATATTGACTTCCATGTTTTTGAGCTATACCCTTAAAAAATTCTATACTTGATTTACTTAAGTTAAGAGTAACTTTTACAGTGTCTTCCTTAAATACTAAATCTTCCGGTTTAGGCAAAAAATCTTTTACAATTTCAACCTTACCTATTTTTTCGTTGCTATATTTTATTTTCTTCTTCATAAATCTGTTTCCCTTTCCTCCAGTATCCTGCGCCGATAATTCTGATTTTATTATTTCTATAAGTGAAACGAACTGTAACTATGTTTTCTGCGATTCTTCCAAAACAATAAAATCTATCTTCGTTTTTACTATGTTCTAAATCCTTAGCTATAATTCTTTTTGAATCGGAGAATGCATATTGAGCTTCTTCAAAAGATATTTTATGCTTCTTTTGATTAAGCCTGTTCTTATTTTCATCCCATTCAAAAGTGACAGCTTCCACCCAAATACATTCTCTTTTTTACAATATTAATATACATACTTTGATATGGCTTTTCAACCACATTTATTATTTTGCTGATTACTGGCTGGCATATCTAAATTTAAAAGCAAATCTGTAAACTCTCCTTTTGATAGAAAGCTTTTTAACCGGCAAAGCCGTGGGGGTAATTAATAACAAGCAGATGATTTATAAGGGTTAAAGGGTTAGAATTATTTAGAACTTTTTACTTATTTATCCGACTTATGGATTAAAGATATTAGATCACATTGTAGCTATTATTTATTAATCACAGCACTTATAAAATCTTGTTCTTTCACAATTAAAATATTTGTTCCTTTTTCTCTATTATATTTTATAGTTTTTTCTATTTTTGTCCCAAAACGACTATACTTATAATCTTCGCTTCCTAAACTTCCAACTATTAAATAATCGGTTTTCATTGTTAAGCTATTTAAACAATTACCGCCAAGTTCAATAACCTTTGATTGAGCTTTAGAACGAGAACCATAAACAAGATCACCAGTAAAAAGAAAATTTTTCTTTATAAATACAATCTTAGGATTCTCGAAAAATATTCCATCAACTGTTGGATTTGATTTCGGTGAAGCAGATATATCGCTTAAAAATTTTAAAAGCTTTTCTCTCTCATCAATTGTTATAAAACCATCTTCAACTATTACTCTAAATAAATTTTTCAAATCTAAAAGAGGGTATTCCACTAAATATTCATGATTTTTATATAGCCAACCCTTCAACAATTCAATTTCAGCATCGTCTATTTTCCCATCATATATTATTGCAGCAGAGATTCCTTGTAATTCTTGAATTGATTTTTTAATCAGTTTAGGAATGTTATATCTATGAATTATTTCATCTTCATAATTGTTTACAGAAGTTCTATTATATGGAAGTTCTTTTAATTTAATTTTTTTTATCATTCGAGAGCCTCACCATTATGGTATTTCGACTAAAAAAAATAGTATAACTAATGAACAATATAAAACAAGCTTGTTTTCTTACAATGATTTTTTATAAAATGATGATTTCCATGGTCGTAATTTATTTTTTAAAATTTCATAATATTTAGTAAGCATAATCCATATCAGTAGTATAGTTAGGGATATAATTAGAGTTGCGGTTAATAAGTTATCACAGTATAAGTTTTTCCCCAAATAAATGAACGGAACACAGATAAATCCACCAATTAAAAATGTGTTGATTGTAATGACTAAGAAACGCAAAGTTGTGGTATTTTGTAAAAAGCTATTAGATGATTTATTACTGGAAGCCGAGATATTTTCAATTTGTGCATTTATATAATCTGTGATTCCAGTATCATTCTTTGCAAATATTTCTTGTATTTTATTTCTTAGCCTCATTATTTCTTTAGATTGAACTGTTGCCATGGCTACTCGCCCTAATGTATTTATCCCAATAGTAATAAGTAGAAGTAGCACAACTTCTGCTATAAGTATAATATATCTGGTTGCAAATTTATTACTCTGAAACAGCAATATTATACCTGCAATTGCGCCTGAAGCTACTGCAATAAAAAAATTTACACGCTGCTCTTCATCTTTTTTTTCTGTAAAATGGAGTTGTTGTAATCTTTGATATTCAATTAATAGAAATTCCGAATCCATTTTTTTTCTTTTTTTAATTGGATAAATTCCCATTTAAACAATAATCTTGCTTTGAGCAAGACTTATGCCAACTTTTTACTTGTATATAAGAGATTCTTAATTATATATATCTTCCATTTGGGTTTAAAAATTACCTTTTATTCTATAACAATTTGCAAAATCATTTCAGAATATTTCTTTTGAAATCGAGATAAGTAAAACAGGATGTAAACCCCAATAAATAGTAACCTAATAGCTTTGAGAAACAAGAAAAAGGAAATAGCCAGTGTTTGTTACTCGACCGCTTGAAGCATCAAAAACCACACAGTATTTGTAATCAACAATATAAATTTTTTTTTCAGTAGAATCTTTTACTTCTGTACTTGTAATAGAAGTATTTGTTTTATATTCAATTCTTTTCTCAATTTTTTGGGGAGTAGGAAGTTTATATAATCCAGATTTTTTATAAGTATCATAAACTGATTTTTCAACTAACCTATTATCGTGTAATCTATATTCATAACCATCAGATTTCATATATTCGGATTGTGACACTTTGCGGGTTCCTAAATAATAAATAGGAATATTGCTATTCATAGTGTCTTTAACTTCTCTAAATGTATTCATAACAACAAAAAAAGTGTCAACTTTAGTTTTATCATAAATCCAAGTTACATATATAAGATTACCTATTGTCCGAACTTTATGAGGTGCAATCCATCGTGATGAATCTATTTTATTCTCAGAAGTTTCTATATTCAACTTTTTTAAAGTTTCATAAGGCATTTCATTTACATCATAATATAATTCATTAACTCCACGAGAAATTGAAACGGGTTTTTCTAGAATAGTTTCAACTTCATCGTAAGTCATTCCTACTTTGATTTCTGAAGTTTTATTATTCTGACTGCAGCCTATACAAATAAGCAAAATATTTAAAAGAAATAAATAAAATAAGATTTTCATATCTAAATTCTCCTTGATAGGTAACTAATGCCTATATTGAATTAATTTCCCGTCCAAAGCGGATAAGCTGTATAACTCTCATTCGCTGGTTGCACTCTTTAGTATTGTAGCACTGTTTGAATTGAAAAGTGAATTATCGAAAGTCCCATTCATTTTATCCTTTTCCCCTCCCAAATAAAGAAGAAATAGGGGTTGTTAAATATTTAGTGTAAACTTAAAGTAATTGCGTTACTATGTCAAACGGCAAAAGCGGATGGAAGATGGAAGATGTGAAATTGCAGAGGGCAAAGAGCTTAGTGCATAGCGTTCAAAATCTCACAGTCACATTATCTCATAATCTCATTACTCATCATCTCATCGCCTCTATGCCGGATAAATCATCTCATCACTCATTCAGAAAGCTCAGATCAAGAGGGATGTTTATTTGAATTCCCGATTCATCTTTTATCAGGATACCATTACTTTCCTGTTCGATGGAGGAGACGTATTTAAAGTCTTTTGGAATTGCGGTTAAACCAAATATATAGCGGAAGGAATTAGTAACGTCAGGCTCTAAGTTAATGCAGGTTGAATACCCGTTCGCATTAAGATGATTTTTTTCAATCGAAGCTTTATGACCCAGATGAAAATATGAAGTTGTTTCTTCAATGCCGATCACTTTTCTATGCCTGCTTGAAAACGGTGGATATTTCCTTCCGCCCTTGCTTAACCATAATACTGTATATTTTAATTTTTGCGGGTCTTTAATCGAGAACCAGAGCCATCCGTTTTTAGGTGCTGATGCTGCAGACCATGCAAACGGCAAAGTTTCATCGGATTTGAGCATCAAAAGATCTTCGTGGTTTTGATAAGCCGGATACCTCGATAAATCAATTTGCTTTCCGTCAACTGTTTTTATTTTTGAAAAATCATTGAATTTTTGCGGATAGGCTAAAATGGAATTACCTAATGCGGGATCGGTCTCAACAGGTGACGGTGGAGTTTCACCAAAAAGATAATTTGAAAAACTCAAGTAAACTTTTTCAGGGACTTTGAGCATTAAATGGTGTCCGACAGGAATTTTTCCGTTGCCCCCGATAAATTGATGTTCCTGGTATATTACCGGTTGTTTTGGTTTTATAGATATTTTTTTTAGAATATCAGCCCCCATTACTTTTTTATTTAATTTAAATTCTAAGTGATGATTATCCTTGTTTATAAGATTCCATTTCTCATTTGCAGTGGAACCGTGGGCACGTGTTTCATCTTCTAGAGTATCACTATCGCCGAAAGGCGCACAGAAAAAATCACCGCGCAACATTCTAAGCATTGGAGGCATCGAATCGTCTTCAAACTTTTCTTCGCTCCACGGCGCGACATTCAAAGGTTCAACAATTTTATTGTTGATAAAGAACTGAACGGGATATAAATGTCCGCACTCCTCAGTTACACCGACTTTAACTTTTTCATTTTGAATGGAGTGGATTTTCATTTCCTGAAAATTTTATTTCCTTCTTTAAAAAGTTTTCCTTCTTCTATCAATTCATTAACCTGTACTTCAAGCATTGCAAATCCTCTGAACTCAAATTGCTTGTTTAAGCTGGTGCAAACATTTTTCCAGAGAGCAGGGAAGTCGATTCCTTTTGCTACGTTAAGAGTCGCATCTTCAACCTGGTCGAGAAAATGTTTTGTATCGTTTATACTTTTTAAAGAACCTTCCTGGTCAAGAGGAGGATGATGTGCAGCAAGAATTCTCTTTATTTCATTTTTATTTATCATATTTTCGAGACGTTTCAGGCTTTTTCTAAAACCTCTTGCAGTCTGGAATCCATGAAAAAAAGGTGCAGCCAAAGCAAGCAGCACATCTCCCATAAAAAGAGTTCCGCTGTTTCTTTCGAGGAAAGCAACCTCTTCTAATTTATGTCCCGGAAGTTCCAGGGTAACCAAATCTATCTCATCATCCGGGCGAAATGTTATTCCTTCATTTATTATTGCATCGACATGAACAGGTCCATCCATCAGTCCCAATATTTCTTTACGCTGTTCCTCCGAATCGGGAAGATGTTCTGATGGAATGCAGAATTCCTTATAATGAATTTCGAGATCTTCAATCCAGTTTATAGCACCGGCAGCAAAGAATTGAGCATTGGTCAGATTTTTTACAGCAGAGTTACAACCGATATGATCTGCGTGTGCGTGAGTAATTAAAACATTTTTTACAGGTGACGCTTCCTTGCATAACCCCACTATTTGTTCCCTCATCTGGTTTATGCCTGTATCAATTAAAATGCTGAAGTGATTTCCCTTAAGCGCATAAACATAAAGAGGAACTCCCGGCATCAAATCAACTTTAGTGTAATGTATGAATGAATCGAGTATCATGTTTAAAAACCTGTTAGAGAATCTAAAACTCCTTTTTTACTTTAGGATCGGCATAATTTTTTTCAGGCATAATGCAAACCCAATCAGGTCTTCCGGGATCCCTGTCGTAAGGATACCCGCCAAGTTCTTTATAAAGTTCTGAATACTGTTTCAATTTGTCGTAATCCAAATCTACGCCTAAGCCGGGACCTTTCGGTAATTTTATTGCTCCATTTTCATATTTAAATTTTCCGCCTTTAATAATATCATCTGTAAGGTGGTGATAATGAGCATCTGCTGCAAAACCGAGATTTGGTAGTGCAGCTCCGAGGTGCAGCATTGTAGCAAGCTGGATTCCAAGCTCGCCTGAAGAATGAATACTTGCACCCCATTGGAATGTTTCCAGAACCTGTCCCGCTTTGTACGCCTGTCTGAGTCCTCCCCAGAATGTTGTATCGAGAAGTATAACATCGACAGCCTCGGTTCTAATGCATGAAGCAAGCTGCTCAAAATTGATTACAACAGTATTTGTAGCTGTTGGAATTTTAACAAAGTTGCGGACACGCCGCATTCCTTCTAAACCGAATGTCGGGTCTTCAAAATAATCATTATTAATGTTTTCAATCGCTTTACCGACTCTTATTGCTTCTTCTACGCTCCATGTGCTATTAGGATCGAGTCGGAAAGAAGAACCGAGGAAAGCATCTGCCAGTGCTCGGAAAACTTCAATATCATGATCGGGATGAAAGACTCCTCCCTTCAGCTTATGAGATTTAAATCCATTTACTTTTGTAAGCTCTTTGGCGTGTGCAACCATTTCTTCAGGCGAAGCTTCGCCGCCTTTGCCGGTTTTCTTACTGTTATATCTGTAAAAGAGATAAGTTGCAAAAGGAATTTCTTCTCTGACTGAACCTCCTAAAAGATCGCAGGCTCTTATTCCGAGTTTTTTCCCTGCCAAATCCATGCAGGCAAATTCTATTGCTGCGTGAATCTGGTAACGGTTATTGTAAAGCGAGCCAACCGGGTTCATAATTTTCCAGCGTAACATTTCAAGTTGTAGAGGATCATGTCCAACAAGGTAAGGCTTCAAACCTTTTATTGCATCTTCAGCAGAAGCTCCTCCTCCTCCCATTTCACCGTAGCCAATTAATCCTTCATCAGTAATTATCTCAACAATTGTCCTTACGAATCTTCCCCAGTGAGCGCCGTTCGCATGACGTAAGGGAGCTTCAAGAGGAACTGTAACTGTTGTTGCTTTTATATCTCTTATTTTCATTTTATTCTTCCGCTATTTTTGGTTCACCGCCGATCGGCAATAAAAGCCCGCCGTCAACTGAATAAATGGCTCCTGTAACAAAAGAAGCTTTTTCAGATGCAAGAAAAACTACAACTTCAGCAACTTCTTTTGGAGAAGCAATTCTTCCGAGCGGGTGCATATCGGCGCAGTCTTTATAAACTCTTTCAGGGTTAGGGTCAAGAGATGCTGCCCATTTTAATAATGGTGTATCGGTCGTTCCGGGAGCCACACAATTAACTCTTATTCCATCTTTTGCAAAATCGAGTGCCATACTTCTTGTTAATCCAACAATACCGTGCTTGGAAGTTGTATATGCTGCAACATTTCTTTGTGTTGCAAATGCCTGTACAGAGGTCATATTTACTATTGTTCCTTTTGTTTTTTTCAGGTAGGGAAGAACAAAATGACAGACTAAGTAAACACTTTTTAAATTAACATTTATTACTTCATCCCATTCGTTTTCGGAAGTTGATTCAACAGTGCCATATCTCTGGATGCCTGCGTTGTTGGATACAATATCGATCTTTCCAAATTTTTTAACTGTTTCTTCAATTGTATTTTTAACATCGGAAGATTTTGATACGTCAGCTTGTATCGCAATTGCATCACCGGTAATTTCTTTTACAACTTTTGCTGCTTCATCTTTGACTTTATCTATTATTACCACTTTTGCCCCTTTTTCTGCTAAAAGCAAAGCAACAGCTTTCCCGATTCCCATTGCCCCGCCGGTAACTAAAGCAACCTTGTTAGTAAATTCTTTTTCCATTTAGAATCCTATTATTTACTATCTGCTAAATCTACGAAAGGAAACATTAATATTGAAGATTTCTAAAAAAGTCTTATTTGCATTTTAGTAATGAAATAAACCCAAAGAAAACGTTCCGGAGTAAAATTTTTCTTGACATTAAAATTTTAGATTTATAAGTTGCCAATAGAATATGTATGAACATATGGACATATCGAATTTCGCAATAAAAAAATAGAATTGCAACTAATGATTAATAGAAATAAATGGTTCTAAAAATAAATCATAAAAGTACGGAACCGCTTCACCACCAGGTTGAACAGTTATTAAGAGATCTTATTAACGAACCCGAATATAGTAGTAACGGGAAATTTCTGCCAAAGGAAGTTGAGCTTGCAAAAAGATTAGGGATATCCCGGAATACTGTTCGTCATGCTACAAGTAAACTTGTTTATGAAGGACTGTTGATTAGAAAAAAAGGTGTGGGGACGAAAGTAGCGGATAATCCTATTTCAACAAAGCTTGATAGCTGGCATAGTTTCACACAGGAGATGAATGAAAAAGGAATTCCATTTAAAAATTATGATATAAAAGTTGAATGGGTTGAAGCAGATAGTTTTATAGCAGACTTTTTTTCCGTACCTGAGAAGAAAAAGGTTTTGAAGATGGAAAGGCTTAGGGGAATGGAAAGTGGTCCCATCGTTTACTTTATCTCTTATTTCCATCCTAGAGTTGGATTAACAGGGAATGAAGATTTTTCAAAACCGCTTTACAAAATGCTGGAAGAAGAATATTCAACGGTTGTTTTGGTTTCTAAAGAAGAAATCAGTGCCAGGCTTGCAGATGAAGATATTGCAAAGAAATTAAAGATTAAAAAAAATGCCCCCATTCTCAGAAGAAAACGGTTTGTGTTTGATCCCGGCGGAAGACCTGTTGAATATAACATAGGTTATTATAATGCAGAGAACTTTACTTATTCAATTGAAATTCAAAATGGTAAATATTGATTCTTTTTATGACCAGGAATTTTGAGAGAATTAAAATTTAATGCTACAAAAAATTAAATTAGTTTTTGGTATAGCTCTAATATCTGCACTTTTACTGGTGCTGTTCATCCCTTCACCCGATGAACACAGCGATGGAAAAATCCATATAAAATATTGGTATGTAACAGGGGCTAAAGAGGAGATTCCGTATCATGTTAAAAAATTTAATTCCATTCAGAATAGAATTGTAGTTGAGCCAACTGCGTTACCATGGAATGAACATGAGAAAAAGGTACTCACCTCTATCTTAAGCGAAAACCCGCCCGATGTCGTTAATCTTGTTACCCCGGTTGCAAAATGGGCATCGAGAATGGCGCTAACTCCACTCGATGAATTAATAAAAAAAGATTCTTTCGATTCTTCAATTTTCTTTCCTGCTTTATGGCAGGAAATGAATTGGCAGAACAGAACATTCGCACTACCACTTTATTCCAATTCTTACGCTTTCTTTTATAACAAAAAATTATTTCGTGAAGCCGGACTTGATCCTGGTAAACCGCCAAAAACCTGGGATGAAGTAAAAAAGATTGCAAAGTTACTGACAAAAAAAGATTCCGATGGCAGATTTACTCAAGTAGGTTTCATTCCGCATTATGGCAATCTTCAAACTCCTGTTCTTATGGCGTGGCAGCTCGGTGCGGAGTTTTTGACGGAAAATGGAACCAAAGTAAATGTTGATAATCCTCAATTGACTCAAGCCTTGAATTGGGAAGTGGAGTATTTTAATGATTATCCGCTCAACCAGGTTTCCTCTTTTATGGCGGGCTTCGGATATGCAGAGCAGCATGGTTTTATCTCAGAAAAAGTCGTTATGATGGTTCTTGATAATACATTCATAGACCAGATAAAACTTTACAATCCCAAGCTCGATTATGGCGTATCAATTATTCCGTCTTTTGAAGGATATGAGACCTCATCTTCGTCGGGAAGCTGGTGGGTTGCTATCCCAAAAGGATCGAAAAATGTTGAAGCTGCATGGGAGTTCATAAAATTTTCTGTTCAGAAAGAAACTCAGTTAGAAGAATCAAATTCTATGGAGGAAATTCTCTTCCCGGCTAATGAACTTGCTGCTAATGATCCTGCCTTTATAAAAGGTAACAAAGCAATACGGATTTTAGTTGATCAAATGGAGTTTGCTCACTCGCCGACAATTGTTCCTTTGGTGCACGATATTTTTTGGAGGGAAATTATGGGCGCACTTGAAAGATCAATACACAAAATACAAACACCGGGACAAGCTTTAAAACAGGCTGAATCGGTAATTCAAAACCAGCTCGATCAGGCTATTGATTACGATAATTATGTAAGAAGTAAAATGAATTTCGGAAGCTTAGCACATTGAAATTTTTAACTGAAAAAATATTGCAAAACCCGATGCGGAGAAGACAGGCTCTCTTAGGTTTTTTATTTGTCAGCCCGTGGGTAATAGGATTTCTAATCTTCGGTCTCTATCCGCTTGCAATTTCATTTTACTACAGTCTTTGTAAGTATGATGTTCTTCGAATCCCGCAATACATAGGTTTAAGAAATTTTGAACAGCTTCTTTTTGAAGACAATTATTTCTGGCTTTCAATATGGAATACCGTGTTTTACACAATTTTAAGAGTCCCGCTTTCAATTATTGGTTCACTTCTGCTTGCTGTGCTTGTTAATAATGCAGTTAAAGGAGTAAAAATCTTTCGTACAATTTATTTCATTCCTTCAATAGTTACCGGGGTTGTTCTTTCTGTTTTATGGTTATGGATGCTCAACCCGCAATACGGTCTTATCAATTCTTTCCTTTCTTATTTAGGCATTCAGGGACCATTGTGGTTGTTGGACCCCGCCTGGTCAAAAGAATCGATGGTGTTGATGAGCTTGTGGTCGATTGGTGGAGGAAGAATGCTTGTTTTCTTAGCCGCTCTCCAGGGTATTCCACGACATTTATATGAAGTTGTAGAGATAGATGGAGGAGGATGGTGGGCTAAATTTAAAAACATAACTGTGCCAATGCTTTCACCGGTGATTTTTTTATGGACAATCCTCGAAGTAATTTTTTCTCTCCAGGTTTTCGTTGAAGCTTATGTAATGACAAAAGGAGGTCCGCTTAACTCGACTTTGTTTTACAATCTTTATTTGTACAACAGGGCTTTTGAAGATTTTGATATGGGATATGCATCCGCTCTTGCGTGGCTGTTGCTGGTAATAACTTTAGTGATAACTTTAATTCAGTTTAAGCTTAGTAAAAAGTGGGTTCACTATGAAGGGGGATTGACAAAATGAATAAAAAGAGATTCTCCTTACAGAATATATCCATTTTCTTTTTACTTGTAGCATTCGCTTTATTTTTTATTATTCCGTTTTTGTGGATCATTTCAACATCGCTAAAGGGTAGTACACAAATTTTTTCAATTCCGCCTCAATGGATACCTGAAAAATTTCATTGGGAAAATTATGCAGATATTTTCGATCGCATGCCTTTCTTAGGTTATTTAAAAAATTCAATTCTTATTTCTTCTGTTGTAATAATCGGAACTCTTTTTTCGAGCTCCGTGGTTGCTTATTCATTTTCCTGTTTAAAATGGCCCGGAAGGGATGCTCTCTTCATTGTCGTGCTTACAACGATGATGCTTCCAATGCAGGTAACAATGATTCCTGTCTTTGTTCTTTTCAAAGAGCTTGGCTGGCTTAATACTTTTAAGCCGTTAACTATTCCGGCATTCTTTGGTGTGAGCGCCTTCAGCATTTTTTTACTCAGGCAATTCTTCTTAACAATTCCTAAAGATCTGCTGGACTCTGCAAGAATTGATGGTTGCTCGGAGTTGAGAATTTACTGGAATATTGTATTGCCTTTAGCAAAACCTGCTCTGGCAACTGTTGCAATACTTACTTTTATGTTTAGCTGGAACGACTTCCTCGGTCCGTTGATTTATTTGTCAGATAAGACGAAAGGTACGCTTGCTTTAGGACTTGGGATGTTTGTTGGTCAGCATGTTACTGAATGGGCTCTTTTAATGGCTGCATCAACATTAATGATGATACCGATGATATTGATATTCTTCTTCTTCCAGAAATATTTTATTCAGGGCTTTACTATGAGTGGGTTAAAAGAATGAAAAGCTTTGTAACAGCCAGGATAATTTCTGAACGATTAATTCAGAGTTAATTATGAAAACTTTAAAATATTTTTTGTGTATAATTTTTTTCACAATCTTGTTTGCAGGAAATATTCTCGCCGGAGTAACAGGTAAAATCCAGGGGAAAGTCACAGATAAAAAAACAGGCGAACCTTTGCCCGGGGTTAATATTATTGTAGTAGGATCTAATCTCGGTTCAGCAACAGATTTTGGTGGAGAATATTTTATTCTGCAGGTACCACCCGGTCAATACACGGTTAAAGCATCGATGATCGGCTACCAGGAAGTTCTTGTTCAGAATGTAATTGTAAAAGTTGATCTCACAACACATATTGACTTTCAGATAGAAGAGAAAACTCTTGAACTTGAAGATGAAGTCGTTATTACAGCTGTCAGACCGGTCATACAGAAAGATGTTACTTCGAGTACGCAATTTGTTGGGATTGCAGAGCTTGAAAGACTTCCAATAACGGATACAAAAGAAGGCTTATTTATACAAGCCGGCGTTTTCTTTGACCCGATTCCGGTTGTGGGCGGTTTAGGTTCTGCAGGAAGAGGTGAACAAAGATATTCGGTAAGAGGCGGAAGCCAGGATGAAGTTAAATGGTATGTTGATGGTGTAAGAACCGCATCACTTGTTGGAGGGCGTGCAGATTGGGGAGGATCATTCACAAATGTAAATCTGAATTCAATTGAAGAAGTGCAGGTAATGACAGGCGGCTTTAATGCTGAATATGGAGAGGCACAATCGGGAATAATAAGTGTTATTACAAAGGAAGGGAAAGAAGAATTTCATGGATCGCTTGAATACATTTATGGAATCCCGGGACAACACCATTTTGGTAATTATCTTTACGACCCCAACACACAAAAAGAATTTTTAGATAATAAATTGCCTGATGGCTCTCTCGATCCAAATTGGTGGACGCCTTACAGGCAAAACCAGGTTTATGATTATACTAAAATTCCCGATCACACTATTTATGCAAGCTTGGGTGGTCCCCTATTTTCTTTAGACGGCTCTGCAATAAAATTCTTTTTATCATCCCAGTATAAACAGCAGGCTTATACAATCCCTCGACCAAGAGATACGAGAAACACAGAAAATATATTTGGTAATTTATCTTACAGGCAAGGAAGCATTAAGTTAAGATTGAGCGGAACATATAATCACGATGCGCACTCGACATTGCAGGAGAACGGTGATTTTACCAGCCAGGCGAAATATTACCGCGGTTGGGGTTCCTTGCTGGATACTTACAATTATAACGGTAACATTGATTTTTCGCAGGTCCTGAGTACAGATTTCTTTTACGAATTGAAGCTAAGCACATACTTGGTTCATTTTAAGGAAGGACCAAGCGATTATACGGAATTAGGCAAAAGTACTGCGGTAGATTTGTTTGGTTTTCAGAAGTACGAAAGTTTTGAAAACGAACCTTTTGATAAATATACATTCATAAACAAGCATGATGTTTTAACAGGGGATATTTCCTTAACCGGAAACATGAACTGGCAGTTTGATAAAAGTAATCTTCTTAAGTCAGGGTTCGAGTTCAGATACAATATTTATGATGAAAGAGAAAGCTACCGTTTCCCTTCACAAACTCTGGATAAAAGGTACTGGCTTAATCGCGGGTTAAATGAAGCTTATCACCCAATTCAGTTTGCTGTTTACCTGCAGGATAAAATGGAATTTGAAAGTATGATATTGAATATCGGTATCAGGTATGATTACTTTAATTCCAACCGCGACTGGTTCGATCAAACAAATCTTTTTAATCCTGCAATCGATCCCGAATATGATGCTTCAAAAGATCCGGATGGTGATCAGGTTGATTCGGACGGTCATGTTAAATATTCCTTTGAGAATGTATTGGATAAGCCAAGGTCGCCGGCACGGTCATACCAGATGGTTAGCCCGCGGTTTGGTGTTTCGTTCCCGATTACTGAAAATTCTCTTCTTCACTTTAATTATGGACATTTCTATCAAATGCCTCCTCTCGATCAGATGTTTGAGTTTGGCTATTTCCGTCCTGTGAATCTTGTTGAAAGAATAATAGCAGAAAATCAGCTTGCCGAACAGGAGGGAAGAGAACCGAATCACATAGCTTCAAACGATGGTGATCCTGAAAGAGTTGTTGCATATACTGCAGAACCATTGAAACCTCAAAAAACTATAATGTTTGAAGCCGGCATAAAACATAACTTTGAAGACATTGCCGTTCTTGATGTAACAGCTTTCTACAAAGACGTGTTTGATCAAACTGAGGAGAGAGTTGGACTGTTTGACCGGAGTATTAAAGGTTACGATCCTTTTAGAGATCAAATTTCGACTAATCAATCTTATGCAGCGTTTTTGCCGGGAGATTATGGCGATTCCCGCGGCTTTGAAATATCTCTTCGCACACTCTTTAGCAGAGATATTAATTTAGATCTTAATTACAGTTTTTCGCGATCGACGCAGGGAAGAGCGAGCCCGCAGGTTGTATTTATTGACGGAAGTGGAAATATAACTTACCAATGGGATTCTGAAGTGAATAAAAGAATTCCTGTAGAAAAAAAATACAGCCGACCACATATCCTGAGAGCAAACCTGTTTATGAGGTATCCTGAAAACTTAATGGGATCTTTAATAGACAACATTTTTAACGAGGTAACATTAAGCTTGTTGTACAGGTACACAAGCGGTCAGGCTTTCACATACATTGGTCCTGACGATCCACCCGATACATATAATAACTATAGATTTCCTGCTACACAAAATGTTGATTTAAGGTTGGACAAAGAGATTGAGATTGGCGGAATACATTCATTCCAGTTTTACGTTCAGATTACTAACCTCTTAAATGCAAAAAATCTTCGCTCTTATGGTGATGTCGTTTTCGATGCAAACGCAACAAAAAATTATGTTGAGAGCGGAGCAATTTCTACTGCTGATGCCGGCGGCTATGATATAAGCTGGCAAACTTATTATGAAAAAAGAAGAGTTTATCTCGGAATTAAGTATTCATTTTAAAGAATAGAAATTAAATGAAAAGTTTTAAAAAAATAGTACCTGTAATTTTTTTATTAGGAATGTGCCCGGCAATTTTTCCTCAGGCCCGTAATGCAGATTTCAAAATTCATGATAGGGGAAATTTGTGGGAGACAGTAAAAGATAATGGTACTCTTGGTCCGTCGGATCCAACTTACAGATTCGAAACTTACCCCAGTATGGATTGGCCCGGCGGACCCCCAAATTTAATCCTGGAAAAGGACAATCAGCGCTCATATAATTTTGGCGCCGGTATGTGGATAGGCGGGAAAAGAAACGACGGAAGTATTTTCTTTACTGAAAAAGGTCCTTTTACTTTTGTCGATGAAGGAACTTTTGAGCCGATGCAGGAGATAGAAAATTTTCTCGGTTCAGGCAACTATGATCCGAATGAAGCTGAAGAAAAAATTATAGCTGAATGGAAGACAACAGAAAATCTTTCTGTTTCCAGGACAAGCAGAGCATGGAGTTTTCCTAATCTCAACAACTTTATAATTTTTGAATATGTCGTTACAAACGAGAACAGTTCTCCTGTAACTGATATTTTTATCGGTTTTCCTTATTTGCTGCGCCCGAGCTACCAGGATTTTGTAGTTCACAACGGCTGGGGCGATGACTTTAACAGGACAGACGATTTGGTTGGTTATGATACAAGTCGTGCTCTATTATATGCTTATGACGATACACCGAATTTCAGTCTCCCGACAGATGTTGGTAATTACTGGGATGATGCAAATGAATTAAGGACTACAGGCTATGCGGGCTATGCTTTTCTTTATGCTGATGCTGCATCCGATAATCGTTCTCAGCCTTCTAATGTTCTCTATGCGCAGCTTCTTAATAATGAAAGATTTTTCAACCTTAGCAGCAGCAGTTCGGAAAACCTTTATAACATTCTTTCGGGAGCGGATAAATCACTTCAAGCCGGGATAGGCGAAAGATTAACGGCTTTTACATTGATGTCAGCCGGACCTTATGATATTCCCGCCGGTGGCTCAGTAAAGATTGTTGTAGCAGAAGCTGTTAACGGAATTCCAATTGATGAAGCTGTTAAAGGTTTAGAATCGCAATCGAAATTACCCGCGGGTTTAGACTCCCTAAAAAATTCAATTGACAGAGCCAGGCAACTTTACAATAATAATTATCAGCTTTCTTCGGTTCCTCCGCCTTCACCTGAAATTGAAATTATTTCTCAGCCAAGTAATCAATCGATAGCAATTTCCTGGAACTCGCTTGAAACAAACTGGGTGAACCCGATAAGTGGAAAATCCGATTTCCAGGAATACAGGGTTTATCGCAGCGACAGGTCTTTTATCGGTCCTTTCACTTTGGTACGAAGAATTAACCCGGGCAGATCGACAGATGTAACCCGTTTCTTCAATTCAGACATTAATAAATGGGTTTATGAAGACCAGAACATTAGCCTTGCGACAGGATATTTTTATGCTGTTACTTCTCTTGATAGTTCAGGCAATGAAAGCTGGCTTACAAACAGGAACGAGGATGCAATACAGGCAACCCGCTCTGCTGCCGAAAATGTATTGAATGTAAAAGTTTTTCCTAATCCTTTCAAAGAAGTATCGGGCTTTCCTACAAGCGGAACGGAGAATTATATTGTCTGGTCAAATCTTCCTGCCGTTTGTACTATCAGGATTTATACATCGAGTGGAGAGCTTGTAAAAACTTTAAAACATGAAAATCTCAGCTCCGGTGAAAAAGTATGGGATCAGCTTTCGGATGCAAGACAAAGAACGGCACCGGGAATTTATTTCTGGACAGTTGAATCCGAAGTGGGAAGCAACAAAGGTACTTTGCTTATTATTAAGTGAACATTATGAAGAAAAAAATATTTATATCGCTTCAAATACTTTTTATTCTTTTTTGTGCTGAAAAAAACTTCGCCCAGTTTGATTATGGTTTTGATTTTTCAAAAGCAGGATCAGCAGGGTTACAGTTTTTGAAGATTGGAGTTGGTGCAAGAGAATCTGCGATGGGTGAAGCTGTAACCGCAATAGTGAATGATGCCAACTCGGTTTTCTGGAATCCTGCAGGCTTAGCTTATGTAGAAAAAAGAGAAGCGATTCTTTCTCACAATCAATGGCTTGTAGATAGTAAGCATAACGCTGCTGTTATTGCTTATCCGATTGGTTCTTATGTTGTTGCATTAAATGCAGTTACACTCGATATAAATGAATTTGAAGAAACAACTGCATTGCAGCCGGACGGAACAGGACGAATGGTTCAGGCTGGCGACCTGCTGATCGGTCTTTCTGTAGCAAAAAGGTTTACAGATAAACTTTCGATCGGTGTCCAGGTTAAGTATGTACAGGAAAAATTAGATGATTACAAACTGAGCAATGTTTTGTTTGATGTTGGAACAATTTATCACACAGGCTTCAGGCAGCTAAGGTTAGGGTTTGCTCTTCAACACTTTGGTCCCGATATGAATCTCGTCAACCAGGAATTTCGTACTCCGCTTCTTTTCCGTGTAAGTGCTGCAGATGAAATTTTTTCAACGGAAAGTGTTGCTTTAACTCTTGCAGCAGAGCTTGTTCATCCGACTGATAATATTGAATGGGTAAACTTTGGTATGGAAATAAATCTTCTTGATTATGTTGAACTGCGGGGAGGTTACAGGTTGGATAATGATTTAAGTAAAGTTTCTTTTGGAATAGGTTTACGCCCGCCTGCATTATCAGATTTCGATTTCAAAATAGATTACTCTTATACTCCGTCCGAAATTGTATTTAATGATATTCAAAGATTTACGGTTGGTTTGGCATTTTAAGATGGTGGAATTTGCTCATCATCAACAAGTAATGTAAAAAATAAAGTCCAATGAATATTCAAAATATTATACTATCTGAACTCATCCCAACCCTTCCCTTGCAAAGGGAAGGGCTTATAAAATTTTATGTCTTAGTCTTTTATTTTCTGGCAGAATATAATCATAAATCGTTTTATCAATAATAAGTCTCTCCCTTTGTAAGGGAGAGATTAGAGAGAGTTCTTATTACTTTTAATTACATAAGCGAATTAATGCAAAAAAAAATAACTATCATTTATTTCATTATCATACTTGCTTTCAACAGCCTGTCTTTCCCCCAGGAAAGCAAACAGAAAATTCCTTTGACAAAAGAAGGATTTATTCCAGCCTGGCTTGTAGTTGGTCCGTTTGAACAGCCGCTCACAGGATTTGGCGTGCCTGCCGATAGTGATGTTATAAATGAAAAATCAATTAAACCTTTTTGGGGAAAAAAAGAAAAGAGCAATCATATAAAAGATGAAAATGCCGAATGGTTACCGCAATCTGTTTCGTCAAGTGGGTTTTTAGATTTTAATAATACGTTACGCTGGCAATTGCCGGGGGAAGTTCCGGAAAAAATCTGGTATGCAATAACAGGTTATGCTGCAGCTTATATTGAAAGTCCTGCCGATCAAAAAGCAATTCTTACATTTGGCAGCAATTCATTCGGGAAAATTTTTGTTAATGGGCAGGAAGTTTATTCGGTACAGCAATCTCGAAATGCAAAAATTGATAACGACACGATAAAAATTAATCTGAAAAAAGGTGAGAACTTAATCCTAGTTAAAACTGGTAATTCGAACCAAAATCATGCATTGGCGTTTTTTGAAATGATAAAATGGGAGTGGGGATTTTATCTTAAACTTCTCGGTGAAAATGGAAAACCATTGGAAAATGTTACGGCAACATTTGAAGATACACGGGCGTTTCAGTTTAAGGTTGTTTCTACCTTTTTCTTCAAAAAATTTAAAGAGGAATTAAACCAGAGATTTGATATTGAAATCACTTCACCGTATTCTGAAAGAATTCCAGCTAAATTTGAATTAGAAATTGATAACAAAAAATATTCATTTCAACTTGATTCTATTCCTTTTGGGTTGAGCCGGCATCAAATTTTTCTACATGAAATAAAAGCTGATAAAAAAGTTAATGCAGTTCTTTCCACAAAATATGGAAATGTAGAACAGGAAATTTCACTTTACAAACAGCCTCATTACCAGCTTCATGTAATGATGCTTGCTCACACTGATATTGGATACACTCATCCTCAACCTGTGGTAAAAGAACTTCATTCTAATACACTTGATGAGGTCGTTGAAATGTGTAATGAGTATCCCGACTTCAACTGGACTATTGAAACTCTCTGGCAACTTGAACAATATGAAGAGTCACGTTCCCCGGAACAATTTCAAAAAATAATTAAGCTTATTAAAGAAGGAAGGGTAGCAGCATCGCCGTTGTATTCAAATCCGTTTACCGGTTGGGTTGGTGAAGAAGAAATGATAAGATCATTATTCAAAGCGAAAGAGTATAAAGAAAAATATGGATTGGAATATAGTGCGGCGGTTTATAACGATGTTCCCGGGCAGGCTTGGTTTATTCCCCAGGTATTAAAAAATGCCGGAGTAAATTTTCTTGCAGAGGGGATCAACGAATTTTTTAACAATTATTCTTTCCAGAAATCTTTGCCGAAAGCTTTTTGGTGGGAGGGTTTTGACAGCAGCCGAATTATTACTTATTTAAATGAAGCTTATAATGAAGGGTCTTCTTATGGCCTGGAAGGAAGAGGAAATTTTGCAATTGAACAGAGAATGTGGGAAAAGCTGAATAAATTATCTGAAAGAGGCTACAATTATGAGCTTGTCCTGGTAAATACAGCTTTCGGTGATAACAGCATTGTTCCCAAAGATCAATTCCTGGCGATGCAGGAATGGAATAAAGAATTTGAATACCCCAAATTTATTTCGAGTAATGTCTCAAGGTTCGGAGAAGAATTTTATAAAAAGTATAAAGACTCTTTACCTGTTCTAAAAGGTGACTGGACTTCCAACTGGGATATTTTTTACCAGGGAGAATTTGAAAGAATGAAAAAAGAGAGATGGGTTCAGCATAATCTTTTATCTGCTGAAAAGCTCGCAACACTCACCTGGCTTCTCGATGATACAAAATCTCCTTTATCCGATTATGTTGATCTGGCTTACCGGCTCATACTTAACTTCAGCGGGCATGGCAGCGGACTTGAATACGGTTATGGTTCACCGGCAGATAATTTTACAACAATGGAGTACAGGGAAAGCTATGCTCACGATGCGTATTTGAAGACTGAAGAGGTTTTGGAAAGGTCAATTTACAGGATAACTAAACCTGAAGAAAGTTTTGAAGGAGAAGGGATTATTGTTTTTAATACTTTGTCATGGGAACGGGATATACCTGTTGAATTTCAGTTCCCATTCGAAAATTCACCCTTGTATGAAATAATTGATTTGACGACAAATGAAAAAGTATCTTCATACAGGGAAGGTTACAAACAGATTTTTATTGCCAGCGATTTGCCGTCATTCGGATTTAAAAAATACAGACTTCGACAGGTTTCTGTTAAAGACAAATCTGATAATACAGAGCTAAAAATTTCAGATGATTCAATAGAAAATCAGTTTTATAAAATTTCGTTTAATAAATCTTTAAATAAAATTGAAAGCATTATCGATAAAAAATCAAATAAGGAATTATTAGACAAGAACAGCAAATACGGATTCAATCAGCCTTTGGTTGAACGTTTTCAAAAGAACGAAAATTATGCCCAATTAAACTTTGCGAATCAAAAAATTGAAATTAAAAATGAAACTCCGGTCAGACTCGTTTTACAGATAATCAGGGAAAATGAACTCTTTGAGAAAACAGAATATGTCCTATGGAATAATATTGACAGGGTTGATATTCAGCATAACGTTAATCCCGAAAAATTTGTTGCACCGGAAGTGATTGAAGATTATGGTTTGGCTTTTCCTTTTGCAATAAATGATCAGAACATTAAAATAGAAATCCTGGGAGGATTTGTTGACCCTGAAAAAGACAAACTTCCGGGCTCGAGCGATGATGGATTTTCCATTAGAAGAACCGCTGCAATTTATAATGATGAACAAACAATAAGCCTTTCATCATTAGATAGCAGGGTGTTTAAATTAAGAGAAGATGAAAGTGGCACGGGCAAAGTCTTAATAATAAATCCGATAAATAATTTTCCATTGGACTGGAACCGTCATGAAAAAAATGAAGGAAAGATAACATTCAGATTCAGCTTTACCAGTCAGCCGGGAAAATTCTCAGCTCCAGCTGTTTCAAGGTTTGGCTGGGAATTAAATACGCCGTCAGTGGTCAGAAAAAGCTGGTATAGATCTGAACCATCATCGGAAAGTTATTTAAATATTGATAATGAAAATATTATTCTCAACACAATCTTACCGTCTCCGGGAGATAATAGTTTTTGCTTACGTTTAATGAATTTAAATCCCGATAAAAAGGAAGCAGGAGTAATAACCTCTATCCTATTTAAGAATATGGAAGCATTTTACGCTACATATTTAGGAGAAAGCATAAAACCTGCTGAAGTAGAAAACGACTCTTTAAAAGTTGAATTAAATCCAAATGAAATTGCAACGATACAAATTCATATCAAAGAAAAAGAAACTGTTAAAAAGTAAGACTAAATCTGGCTTGAAAAAGATTATTGAGTACTTAATTCTTATGTGTGCAATAATTGTATCCAAAGGCTGTTTGTTTGAATATGTCAATCAACCGAAATCTGCTCAAACAGGTGAAGTGATAGATATAGAAATTTCTATCTACGATAATATTGTACCTGAAACAAATCCTCATAAAGGAATACTGGGCATAATTGCGCCGGACGATTGGACATTTATTTCGGCAACTTATTCATCTGATTTGGGTAACGGAACACTTGCCGAATCGGAAGAGTGGAAAGATTCAGTTGAAGTTTCATTTCCGGTTTCACAGTACGGTGAAAATATGAAATGGATTGTACTTCTCTCTGACCAGGGTTATACATATGATGAGCCGGTATCATTTGTAGTACAATTGAAAATGCAGGTCGGACAAACCGAAGGATGTTTCAATTTAGGTTATTTAACTACAAAAGCTACTTCAGGATTGCTTTCATCCGGCAATTCGCAATGGGCTCCGGTTTCATTCCCTCATCCTATAGGTGTTCCCGATTCAGGTTTATGCGTCTCTTTATTTGAAACTCGCCAGGCGCCTGAGTGGGATAATTTATTGGATAGAACTAGTGGATGGACGGGAGCCGATGGAATTTATTCCATACCATTAAATGAATATGAGCTGCCCTCTGCAGGCGGAACAGCTGAGCAGTTGATCCTTTTCAGCGATACATTTATCGGTGAGGTTGATAGCCTGAATCATCGTGTTAATTCGCAGATAATTAACAACACTCTTGCACTTATGCAGGATGCGGAACCGGTTGAAAACAATATTGAATTTTTCTGGAGAGAAGATACAAACGGAAATCCGGAAACAGTTTTCATTCCCGAGACTCCAAATGCAAATGAAGGCGATTGGTATTGGCTGATGGACGGAATTTCTATCGAAGACACAATCTATATTTTTGCTCTCCGGCTTAATAGTACCGGAAGTGGTGCTTTCGGATTTGAAGTAAACGGAGTTGTTCTTATTAAGTTTATTCTCGATGAACAAAACTTTATTACAAATGTTGAACAGTTTGATACTCCATTGTTTCTGAAAAATGAATCCGAAGGTTGGGAAATTGTATTCGGTCAGGCAATTATGCCGATGACTTTAAATTCGGGAAATCCTTCTCCCGATGGATATATTTATATATACGGACCAAAGAATAATTCATCTGGAAAAGAGCTTGTAGCTGCGCGTGTTCTTCCGGAAAATATTGGAAATTTTAATTTATGGGAA
>MGZZ01000075.1 GCA_001802795.1 Ignavibacteria bacterium GWC2_36_12
ATATAAATCGGAAGCATTTAAATTATTTGTTGATTTGCTTGAACAGATAAGAAACGATGTTGTTTCTTTCTGTTTTAAGTTTTTCCCTCAGGCACCCGAAGAAGTTCAGAGAAGAAGGCGCCAGCCTGTAAGCAGAGTTACCGAAACTAAACAGAGTGCGACTAACATTGGTCTTGCCGCACCAAAAGCAACAGCAATCGATCAAAGAGCAGGCAAATCACAACCTGTTAATGTGGGTGAAAAAGTCGGAAGAAATGATCCATGCCCTTGCGGCAGCGGTAAGAAATATAAACACTGCCATGGCAGATAGAAAGGGGATTTACGTGAAAAGAATAGTAGCAATTATTCGTCCGTTCAAACTGGATGAAGTAAAAGAAGCCCTTGTAGAAGAAGGAATTAAAGGTTTGACGATAACTGAAGTGAGAGGTTACGGCAGGCAAAAAGGTCACACTGAAACATACCGTGGCAGCGAATACAGGATAGAATTTGTACCAAAGATGAAAATTGAAGTTGTTGTTGAGAAAGACAAAGTTGACCGTGTTGTTGATGCTATTTTACGCAGTGCTAAAACCGGTCAGGTTGGAGATGGCAAGATTTTTATCAGCGATGTAGAAGAAGTAATAAGAATAAGAACTGAAGAATCGGGAAAGGAAGCTTTGTAATAATTTTTTACCTTTTACATTTTTTCAATCTTTAATAGCTTCCTGTATGCAACTTCTAAAAACTAAATCATATCTTATATTATTTCTTTCCCTTTTTTTCCAGTCGTGTGGTTTATGGGATAGTTTCACAACCTATTTTAATCTTTACTATAATGCTTCCGATTTTTTTGAGCAAGGCGAACAAGCTATTAGAGAACAAAAAAGAGATCTCTTTGCGACGGGAGAATTAATAGTTCCCAATAGTGCAAATCAGCAATTTGGCAAAGTAATAGAAAAATGTTCACAGATTTTACAGTTTCATCCCGATGGTTCTTATGTCGATGATGCGCTCCTGATGCTTGGAAAATCATTTTACTATCAGAAAAATTATCAAAAAGGATTTCGCAAATTCCAGGAGCTGATTGCTACTCAACCAGAAAGCGATCTTATCCTTGAAACAAGACTTTGGATAGGAAAAACGGAAATGAGGCTCAGGAATTATGAAAGCGCACTGCAAACATTAGGGACTGTAAGAGGACAGGCTTTGGCTGATGGAAGAGAAGATATTCTCAAAGATTCTTTTGTTGAAGAAATTGTTTACAGAATTAGCCGGGAAGATTACCAGGTAGCAATAGGTTTATCGAAGCAGTTGATTACATCGTCTGATGATGAAACTATAAAGGCTGAAGTTTTATACGAAATGGGGAAGCTTTATATTAAAGTTAATGAATCTCAAAATGCAATATCTGCATATAACGAAGTTTTTGAATACTCGCCTTCCTATGAAATTGAAGTGGGAACAAAACTGGAGCTTGGTAAAGTGTTGAGAACTACAGGTGAGAATGAAAAAGCTCTTGAGATTTTTGAAATCATGAGATCTGAAAATAAATTTAGTGACGTATACGATCAGGTTGACCTGGAAACAGGAATTACTTTAATTGAGCTTAACCGCCTTGATGAAGCTCTTGATAAATTAGAATACGTTGATACAGCGTATGTTGCTACAAAAACTTCAGGGGTTGCTAAATATAAACTCGGAGAATTATATCAATATAATTTTCAGAACTTCGATAGCGCTGCCTCGTATTATCAGAAAGCATCAATTTCTCAGGCACCCCAGGAGTATATTTTAGAGTCCGGTGAAAAGGCACGTATTTTTAAGAAATATCAGAATTTAACATTACAGGTTAATAATTATATGGATGAACTGTTTTATGTTGAAAACCCTGAAGAGTTTACTAAAGATTCTATCAAATATGTTCAGGATTCGGTTACATATGTTCAGGATTCATTAAAAGTTCTTGCAGAGCTGAATCTTTATACTGAACATCTTGAGAGCCTTGCAAGCTTTGACACATTATCTAATAGAACAGATACGACGGCAACAGATACGACAACAACAGATTCTACGATGAACGATTCTACTGCAGTTAAAGATTCTACCGATGACAAACTAAGAGTAGATCAGGAATCTCTTGTGTTAAGAAACAGAAATAGTCGGGAGAGTAGCAATGTAAGTGAAATAAACATTGATTCGCTTTTTGCGGAAAGATGGGAAAAGGACCGGGTATTTCCTAAAAAACCTGTGAAATCAGAATTAAGCACAGACTCTTTAAAATCATTGCTTGTTAAAAATAAACTCGAGTTGGGCAACCTCTTCCTGACTGAACTGGAGCTTCCTGACTCTGCTTACTATGACTATTTGAATATTCTAAGCGATTATCCGAATACCAGCCTTCATGCAACTGTATTGTATGCTTTAGGAAGTTATTATTTAACTGTCAACCAGGAAACGAAAGCAGACAGTTTATTTAATGTTATTTACGAAAGGTACAAGGATCAGAGAATTGCAAATGCTGCTGCAAATAAATTAAATAAGCCATTAATTGATTTTGATTATGATCCTGCAAAGGATTTATATGTAGAAGCGGAAAGCGAATTGCTTAATAAAGACTATGAAAGCTCTATATACAAATTTTACATGTTATACAAAGATTTCCCTCAGTCACTATTAGCCCCAAAGGCATTGTACGCATCAGGATGGATTCTGGAAAACGAATTGAGCTTATATGATTCGGCTGCTATTGTATATGATACAATGTCTGTTCGGTATCCTCAATCTGAATACTCGCTAAAGGTTCGCCCGAAACTAACAAGTTACAAACTGTATAAAAAAGCAGTTGAAGATTCGCTTAAGAGAATTGATCAGGAAAAATTTTTGGCAGATTCTCTCGCTGTGGTGTCGGATTCTTTACAAAAGGAACAGGTTAGTCCCGGAACCGATAAACCCTTGTTGCCGACAGAAGAAGATAAAGTTCGCAAAACAAATGTTGACAATACAGAGACCGTTCAAAGTGATACACTTCATAGGGGAATTTTAAATGATCCCAGAAGAAACCCACGAAGAAGATAAATCTTTTTAGTATTTTTCCGGCTAAGAATTTCCATAAGTAGTTTCAATGCAACTGCAGTTTCCTCATTTTGAATTAGGCTGGTTTTATGAAAAGACTATCCCTCTAATAAAAAGAAACAAGTTTAAAAGTTTTTTCTTCTATATTATTTTTTTGCTTTACTTTAGCGTTCCGTCATTCCAGATTCCTGTTTTAGAATACAATAGTTTCCGTGTGACTTCGCTAATGGAACAGAGAGCAATAGAAAACGAACTGCTTTTTTATCCGCAACAATCCTGGGTATCTGTCGATGATGTTACTCCTAATCTTTTGAGAGCAATAATTGCAATGGAAGACGGGAGTTTTTTTGTACATAAGGGAATTGACTGGAAAGAATTAAAAACTTCAATACGGGTTAACAAAAGAAGAAGACGCACAGCACGCGGGGGAAGTACAATTACTATGCAGCTTGCAAAAAATCTTTATCTAACTACAGAAAAATCGTTGCTCAGGAAAGGAAAGGAATTTTTAATAGCTGTAAGAATGGAAAAAGAATTACCTAAAAAAGCTATTATTAAAAATTATATAAATGCAGTTGAATGGGGTGACGGGATTTTCGGAATTAAAGCTGCATCCGAAGAATATTTTAAGAAAGATCCCGGTGAGCTTACAAGAAGCGAGTGTTCACGTCTTGCTGCAGTTATTCCTTCTCCTTTAAGATACAAACCAAATACTAACTCCGGTTATGTTTTAAGAAGATCATCAATTATCAGGGGCAGGATGAGTGATATTATATTATTTCCCGGAAAAAGATTATGAAGCGGAGTGAACTTTTGGAGCTTATAGAAGAGGGGGAAAATATTCATTGTGAATTTAAGCGAAAGTTTTCATCTCCTCAGAAAATAGCAAAAGAGATGATGGCTTTTGCAAATACAAAAGGGGGTTATATTCTTTTCGGAGTTGATGATGATAAAGAAATTGTCGGTGTTGAAAGTGAAAAATCTGAAGCCGAATTAATAAAAGATACTGCTGCGAATTATTGCGAGCCCCCGTTATTGTACAATATTGACTTTATCGATTATAAAGGGAAAGAAGTTGTAATTGCAGAAATCCCGGAATCGGATAGTAAACCGCACCGCCTGCAGGATTATCTGAACAAGTTTGATATTAATAAAGCTGTTGTGATGATTCGTGTTAAAGATAAGAGCATACAGGCAAGCAAGGAAATGGTAAGAATCTTAAAAGCTGATTCAGAAGATCTTCCTCTGAAAAAATATTCTATTGGCTCGAATGAAAGAAAAGTATTTGAGTATCTTACAGAGTATGAAGCCATTTCCGTTAAACAATTAAGCGAGCTTGTTAATATTTCAGAAAGGAGAGCATCACGAACCTTAGTTAAACTTGTAAGAGCAAGGCTGCTGGCTATTCACACAAAAGATAACGGTGAAGAGTTTTTTACTGCTACGTAATTTATGCTTTCTTATCAAACACATTCCTCAACTCAAAAATCGTAACTCCATAAGCTACTGCAACATTAAGCGACTGCTTAATTCCATATTGTGGAATTTCAATTGAAAAATCGCAAAGGTCTATAAGTTCCTGTGAAACTCCGGTTATTTCATTTCCTACAATAACACAAAGAGGAAAGTCTGCTTTTTTAACTTCGTGATAAGGAATACTTTTGTCTGTCAGTTCGAGAGCGCAAATCTTTATTCCGTCATTTTTCAGTTTAAGTATTACTTCTTTCGGATCTTTTACATATTCCCAGTTTACACTTTCTGTTGAGCCAAGCGCAGTTTTAAGAATTTCTTTTCTCTCATCAGAGGACCCTTTCTTAGTCGGGTAAGGAGTGTAACCGCATAAATAAAGCTTTTCGATCATCGCCCCATCGGAAGTACGGAAGATTGAACCAACATTGTAGTTGCTCCTTATGCTGTTAAGAACAACATACACAGGCAGCTTTTTTACTTTGTGAAGTGTTTCAAGGGTACTTCTCTTTTGAGAGATTTCTTCGTGGGAAAGTTTTTTCATATCTCAAAGTTTAAACATGATCGCCGTCAGTCAAATCTCAAAACTCAAATCTAATATTTGAAACCTGCCTGGCGCATACAGGTTTGACTTTTGAGATATTAAAAATTGATTGCTAATTGTCCGCATGCGGCGGCTATATCTTCGCCCTGGGTATATCTTACTGTTACAGTAATATTTTTATTTCTTAATTCTTCAGCAAACTTTTCAATTCTTTCTTTCGGACTCGGTTCGAGCACAGCAGACAATCCCACCGGGTTCATATGAGCAAGTGAGTTAAAAGGAATTACATTTATCTTCGAAGGAATTTCACTGCACAATCTCTTTAAAGCAGCCAGGTCTTCATCCCTGTCGTTAAGATCTTTCAGCATAACATATTCAAAAGTAATTCTTGTTCCTGTTTTTCTCGCATAATATCTAACCGCATCAACATTTTGCTTAAAGGAATATTTTTCATTTATCGGCATTAATGTGGTTCTCATTTCATCGAAACAAGAGTGAACAGATAAAGCTATTTTTACTTTCAATCCTGAATTGGCAAGGTCAACTATTCTTGGGGCTATTCCCGCTGTCGAGACTGTAATTTTCTTCAGACTTATTGATTTTGTTAATTCTTCGCTGAAAATTTGTAATGTTTTTACAGTTGCATCATAATTCAACAGTGGTTCTCCCATTCCCATAAAAACGATGTTTGTAATTTTATCTTTTCCATAATCTCTTGCAGCAAGGGCATATTGATCAAAAATTTCACCGGAAGTTAAATTCTTTTTGTAGCCCATCAAGCCTGTTGCACAAAA
>MGZZ01000076.1 GCA_001802795.1 Ignavibacteria bacterium GWC2_36_12
TTAGACATAACAAACTTAATAGGTGACGGGCTTGTTTCAGTAAAAAGTAAATTCATCATCCTGAGATATTTATTATTTAATTTTCTTGCAGTGTCTAAATCGTTCTTTAACAACGCATCGGTTATCTGTTTCATTTCTTTGGGATAAGCATTGGAAAAGACAGAAACGACTCCCTCTCCACCCAAAGCCATAATTGGAAATGTTTGATCGTCATTCCCTGAATATACAGTTAATGACGGAGGCTTTATGGAAAAAAGATGTGCAATCTGCGAAATATTTCCACAGGCTTCTTTTACGGCAACTACATTTTTACATACGGAATGTATTTTTACTATAGTTTCCGGCAGCAAATTCATTCCTGTCCTGGAAGGCACGTTGTATAAAACAATCGGTAAACTGGTTCTCTCAGAAATATATTTATAATGCTCAACAAGGCTAAGCTGTGTACCTTTGTTATAATATGGATTGACTATTAATAATGCATCGGCTTTATATTCTTCGACAATTTTATTTAATTCGATTACTTTCATTGTATCATTCGTTCCGGTTCCGACAATTACTTTTGCTTTGCCGGCAGTTTCTTCAACAGTTACATCGATAAGTTTTTTTCTTTCCTCCAGAGATATAACAGGTGATTCCCCGGTTGTTCCGATCAGTATTATTGCATCGATGCCGTTTTTAATCTGGAAGCTTAAAATCTTTTTAAACGCCGTGTAATCAATATTATTGTCTGTAGTAAAAGGGGTTATGATTGCGGTACCGGTTCCTCTAAACAACATTTATTTCTCAGTTATTAAAAAAAATTATTTTAATATACTATAATATAAAGAATTATAATCTTCTACCGCTATAGTGTATACAGGAATGATGAGTGGAAGTGTCTCCGGCTTTTTTAGGAATTGATTTGAAGAACAATCAATTTTATACTATTTTTTCATTATTAAAATGCACCCGTAGCCTGCCTACATTGATAAATCAATTCCGGCAGGTAAACTCAATCCGTCTTCGCTGATAAAATCAGCTTTGTCGGACAAGTTGGATAGAGCATTTAGACAGTGTCTTATACGGATGAGATTTTATAATACGCACCCGTAGCTCAATTGGATAGAGCGCTTGACTACGGATCAAGAGGTTGAGGGTTCAAATCCTTCCGGGTGTACTAAAATTGACTGATTGATTTTCGGAATTAATCAATATATTTTTACTTAAAATATTTAATGAATAACAATCAATAACGAGCCCCCTTTTTTAAGGGGAGTTTAATAACGGAGGGTTCAAATGCTTAAGCTTAATCATCTCGATTATTATCGTCTTCCATGGAATTTAACCGACAATTCAATCTCTTGGCTTGAACCAACGGCAAAATGTAATTTATCATGCGACGGCTGCTACAGGAAAAATGAAAATAGTCACAAATCCATGGAAGTCATTAATGAGGAGCTCGATGTTTTTACAAGATTAAGACAATGCGACGGGGTTTCAATTGCAGGCGGCGATCCGTTAACACATCCTGATATTGTTGAAATTGTAAAATCAGTTAAGAAAAGAAATCTTAAGCCTATCATCAACACAAATGGATTGGCTCTTACAAAAGAATTACTTCACGAATTAAAAAAAGCGGGAGTCTTCGGTTTTACTTTTCATATCGACAGTAAACAAGGGCGTCCCGGCTGGAGAAATAAAAATGAACTTGAAATGAATGAGCTACGGCTCCATTATGCTAAAATGCTTGCCGAAGAAGGTGGTATTTCCTGCTCATTTAACTCTACTGTTTATGAAGACACAATGCAGTTTATACCGGGAATGGTTAAATGGTCGCAGGAACATATTGATATTGTACAGGTTATGGTTTTTATTCTTTATCGTGCCGTTAATAATGAAAAAGTTGATTTCTATCTTGGTCCTAAAAAAATCGATATGAACCAGCTTGTTTACAATGAAGAAACAACTGAAAGAACAGATATTATAGCTGAGGAAATTGTTGAACTGCTTAGAAAAGACGATCCTAATTTTGATCCTTGTGCTTACCTTAACGGTTCTGAAAAACCTGATTCATTTAAATGGTTGCTGACAGGAAGGCTCGGCAGAAAAAATAAAATCTATGGTTACGTTGGAAGCAAGGGAATGGAGATTATGCAGACGTTCTATCACCTCTTCAATAATAAATATCTTGCCTATGCAAAACCTAAAGATGCAGGAAAGGGAAGATCGATGCTGCTGCTAACTCCTTTTGATAAAAGATTGAAGAAAACATTATTTAATTACGTGAAAAATCCTTTAAACATTTTCAGGAAACTTTATTATCAATCTGTAATGATAATACAGCCTGTAGATTTTCTCGAGGATGGCAGGCAAAATATGTGCGACGGGTGTCCCGATATCACTGTATGGAATGGAAAACTTGTTTGGTCCTGCAGAATGGAAGAGCAGTTAAACTTTGGTCATAATCTGAAAACATATCCAAAAGATTTTATGAATTGAATAAGGTTTAATGTTTTAAATATTTCAGAGCAAGGCAGGTTATATCATCAGACTGTTCAACACCCTCGGTAAAGGATTGAATGTTCTTAAACACATGTTGAACAAGGTCACTAGTAGTTGAAGAATTTTTATTAAAAAGAATTTCGGAAAGACGTGTTTCCTGAAATTCTTCCTCATTTTTATTAAAAGCTTCCGTTACTCCATCGGTATAAAATAACAGGCTTTCCCCCGGTTGGATCATTACAACATTTGATTCGTAAGGGACATCTTTCATTGCACCTATCATTAGACCACCGATATTATCAAGCTGTTTAACTTTTCCATCAACCGAAATTAAATATGGAGGATTATGTCCGCCGTTTGAATACTCGAACGCACCGCTTCGTGTATCGAGCACACCATAAAAAATAGTTACAAACATATTTGAAGGGCTTTCATCCACAAGAATATTGTTAACTTCCGATAAAACATTATCAGCAGGAATTCCTTTTAAAGCAGTTGCCTTAAGAAGAGTTTTACTTACTGCCATGAGTAAAGCAGCGGCAATTCCTTTTCCGGAAACATCTCCGATAACAACTCCTAATCTGTATTTGTCAATAAGAAAAAAATCATAAAGGTCGCCGCCGACTTCTTTTGCGGGAAGCATTTTAGCATAAATATCAAATTCTTTTCTGTCCGGAAATGGAGGAAATGTCTTTGGCAAAATTGATGTTTGAATTACTGTTGCAATATCAAGTTCCTGCTGAAGTGCAATTAATTTAGTCTGTGCCGAAAGAACAAGTTTATATTCTTCAATTTCTTTTAAGGATTTTTCGATTGTTATTTCAAGATCCTTCAAATCAATTGGCTTGGTAATAAAATCATACGCCCCTCTGTTCATTGCTGTTCTTATATTTTCCATATCACCGTAAGCAGATACAATTACCGATCTCAACAATTTGTTATTAAGCTCATTTATTTTGGAGAGCAAAGTAAGTCCATCCATAATGGGCATATTTATATCAGTCAGCACAAGATTAATAGAATCGTTATTGCCGATGACAGTTAAAGCTTCCGAACCGTCTCCTGCAAAAAGGAATTCATATTCCCCTGCTTTTATCTTTCCCCTGAATTTTTGCAGAATCAGATGCCGCAGATCCGGTTCATCATCAACAACTAAAATTTTTGCTAATTGCATTTTTTTTCCTTCAGATTGCAGAGTAATTTAGTTTTTGTTTCAGTAACTCGAATTGAAGAGGTTTTGTAAAATAATCATCTGCACCAAGATTTTTTGCCATTTTAAAATTTTGTTCATCTCCATAAGCAGTAATCATAAAAACTTTTAATTCGGGATAACGGGCTTTTATTTTTTTTAGAAGTTCAATACCATTCATCTCCGGCATATTGATGTCGGTTAATATTAAATAGTCAGTCTTATTCTCCATTGATTCTATTAATTCAAGTGCAGAAGTTCCGTTGAGGGCATATTTGATTTGCATCTCCCCGGATTTAATTTCCTTCCTGAATCTTTGCTGAAATAAAAACTGAACATCACTTTCATCATCTACTACCAATAATTTCAATTTTAACTCCTGATAAGATTTTCAAATAAATAATTAACTATTTGATTGAGCTAAAGCCTTTAGCTTTTTAGTTTTTCATATTCCCCGACCTAAAAGGTCGGGGCTAATAGCCACGCCCTTCAGGGCGTGGACAAAGAAACATCAAGCTAACTAAAAGGGTTTTAACCCATTATTAACATTTCTTATTTTGGTAAAGTAATAATAAATTCTGTGTACGTCCCTTCTTCACTTTCAAATTTTATTTCTCCGGAATGCTGTTTAACAATTATGTCATAACTGAGTGATAATCCCAATCCGGTGCCTTCACCAGTTGGCTTAGTTGTAAAGAACGGCTGGAATATTTTATCTAAGATTTCGGCAGGGATTCCATTACCGTTGTCACCAATTCTTATTTCAACTTTTCCATCAAGACTTTTTGTTGAAACTTTTAAAATCGGGGAGAAATTATTATCACTACTTTTTTTCTTTTTATCATAAGCGGCATAACAGGCATTATTAATCAGGTTAAGAAATACCCGGCTAATATCCTGGGGAACAACATTTATCTTCTCAAGAGTTTCATCATAATCCTTTTCAATAGATATATTAAATTCTTTGTCCTGTGCTCTTAGTCCGTGATATGCAAGTGTTACATACTGATCGAGAAGGTCATTAATGTTTGTTAATACTTTTTCACCCGAAGTTCCTCTTGAATGGAGAAGCATTCCCTTCACAATTGAGTCAGCTCGTTTTCCGTGCTGATTTATCTTGTCAAGATTTTGTTTAAGATCTTCAATTAACTGAACAGCCCCATCATTATTTTTATTCTTTAACTCCACTTTAATTTCGTCAAGTAATTCACGACTCACTTCAGAAAAATTATTGACGAAGTTTAACGGGTTTTTTATTTCGTGAGCAATACCAGCAGTCAATTCACCAAGAGATGCCATTTTTTCTGAATGGATCAGTTGTGCCTGTGTGGATTTAAGTTCTGTGTATGCTTTTTCTATTTCCTTTGCATACTCAAGCTCCTGAGTTTTTCTTTCATTCTCGGCTCTAACAAGTTGAGTTTCAATTGCCAATTTTGCAGCTGTTTTTTCCTTTTCAATTGCTTCCTCGGAAAGCTGTTTAACAGTTGCTAGCTGAGTTTCAAGATTTTTATTTGTTTGGGAAGAACTGCGTGCAAGATAGATTGACATCGATAATGGAATGCTGAATAGCAAAATAAGTATGACATAGATACTATTAACTTGTCCACCAGCTAATCCATATATAATAACTGATAGAATACCAACCGTGAAAACACATACTCCCGCTCCAATTACCCAGGCATTATTTTTTTTACGTTTGATTGCAAGAAATAGCACTCTTAGTATTTCAATTGAAGTTATAAATACAAAAGCTAATACTACCTTCCCTATTGTATCGTTAACCGGGATTATCATCCCCCAAATAAATATGCCAATCCCTAACGATAGAAAATAACGAAAAAGCTTTAACATTCGTCCGTAGAAAATTTGATAGAGAAATGCTAAAACACCAAGGAATCCAGCAAACAACGTAATCCGGCTAATAATTTCAAAACTTAAAAAATAAAATGCTTCAGAATAAATTATATTATCAAATAAACTTGTTGCTAAAGCCAATGCCAATGAAAAAGTAAAAATCGTATAATATAAATATTCCTTTTGTTTAGAATAAAATAAGAATAACAAAAAGTAGATTACGGATATAGATAAAAGTATTCC
>MGZZ01000077.1 GCA_001802795.1 Ignavibacteria bacterium GWC2_36_12
CCAGAAAAAAGCTAATACACTTTGTGCAAGATTGGGAAAAGAAAAAAATTTCTTTAACTGTACATTTGTAGTGAATATCTTTTTGTCGCGTCCAACAGTATAAACTGCAAATTTTCCTTCTTCAACCTGGTTTAATATTGATTGAGCCATAATGGTGTTGGTAAGAGTTATCCCATTAATTGCTATGAGCCGGTCGCCATTCCTGATACCAGCTTCCCAGGTAACTCCTTTCACTTTAACAAAATCAAAAAATATTTCAACGCTGTCTCTATTGTTTTTCTTTTCAATCCATAAACATTCGTCATTTGATGTTGTATTAACATTCAGGGTAAAGTATATATTGATTAAAGCAATAAGAATTAATATCAGCGAAACACTAATAATAAATTTCTTCTTGTTCTTTATAAAGAATTCTTTTATAGCTTTCATATTTACTATAATAAATTAGATAGTTTTGGCTTACTTTACCTTAATTGCCATCAGGGTAATATCGTCTGATTGAACCGCACCGGAAGCAAAAGTGTGCACCTCTTTTTGAATAACAGTTAAAATCTCTTTAGCTGATTTGTGCGATAATTCCAAGACAAGATTTTCAAGTTTTTCATCCGAAAACTCTTCATCCTTAATATTCTTAGCTTCAGATATTCCATCAGTAAACAAAATAATTACATCATCTTTTTCTAATTTTATTAACTCCGAAGTATAAGGAGAGATTGTTTTCATAACTCCCAATATTATTCCCCCTTTTCCCAGCTTTTGAATTTCCCCGTTTCTTATCAATAAAGGAGGGTTATGTCCTGCATTAACGTATTCAATCGATATATCTTCATTATTAAGCAGACCCCAGAAGAAAGTAATAAATTTTCCATCTGTTATATTCTCGGAAACAAGATCATTTATCAAACCGGTCGCTTCATCTATTTTCATTCCCTGCTTGCAGATTATTTTTAAGAAAGCCTGAAGATTTGCCATCAACAAGGCAGCCGGAACTCCTTTGCCAACGACATCAGCAATAGAAATACAAAAATTTTTATCATCCAAAGCTATAATATCATAGTAATCCCCGCCGACCTGCCCTGAAAATAAATTAGCTGCTGCAACATCAAAATGTGAATAAGAAGGAATACTCTGTGGAAGAAGATTTTTCTGAATGTCCCTCGCAATTTCAAGTTCTTCTTCAATTTTTTGTTTTTCAAGTGCTTCCAGGAAGAGCCTCTGGTTCTCCAGTGAAATTATGGCAAGGCTTCCTACAGAAGAAATAAATTCAATATCATCTATTGTGTATGGTTGATTATTAATTCTTTTCCCAAGTAAAATAATCCCTTTAGTTTTGCCCTGAATTTGCATTGGTATGATAAGCTCTATTTTAAGCTTATCGAATTCTGAATATTTTTTTTGAATCTCTTCTTTATTCACAGAGCTGTTTATTTCTGAAATATCATATTCTTTCAATGCTTTTAAGAGGTCTTCGTTCGGTACTTTGGATTCAAGAATTTTCATTTCACCATCTTCAAACGTAACAACAGCAAATTTATAAACGAGGAATTGTCCTATCACAGAGTAAACTAAAATCCTGGCAACCTTTGTACTCTCATTAACCAAACCGAATTCTTTGCTTAGCTCGAAGAGTGAATTCAGCCTTTGGACTCTTGAATCAAGTTGACGGTTAACTTTTGTCAATTCACCAATAACTTTGGAGTTCTGAATAGCAGTTGAAGAAATGTTCAATATTGTTCTTAAGAATTCCCTGTCATCATCAGAATAAGGAGACTGGTTCAGCTTTTCACCCAGGCAAATAAACCCAAGACATTCATCGGAAGACCTGATTCTTTCTACAATCAACAGCCTGCTTTCATTCATAAAAGATTTCAGCAAATCATTATCTAAAAAATCTTCACTGGAATTAATGTCCGGAAACTTTGCTAAGAGTTCCTGCGAAATACCTTTGAAAGATTTTAGCTCGAAATTGTCGTTAGCTTTAAGAGCAATCAAACCTTTTACGGCAAGAAATTTCCCCATACATGTAAAAAGGATATTATTCAGAATAAAAGTGAGATCGAGGCTTGAATTTATCACCCTGCTGAATTCCACAAGGGCGGTAAGATTCCTTTTTACTTTAAAACTTTCGGACGTGTCCATTTGTTTCAACGTGTTGAAGTTAAACTTTTTGAGAGAAGAACCTGGTTATACTTACCCGGAATAGAAATGTATTCTACTTCGTCCATTAGTGTTCTCATTAAGTATATACCGAGCCCCCCCACTTTGTGCTGCCGGTAATATTCCTGTATATCGGGTTCTGGAATAGAGTCAGGCGCAAAAGATTTACCGTAATCAATTATTGTAATTACCAGTTTTTTAGCTTCATATTTAACCTTGATAATTATTTCTCCTTCGGGGTATGATTTATATGCATGCTTAATGATATTTGTGCAGGCTTCATCTACTGCAAGAATCATATTATCAATTGATTCCTGAGCAAACCCTACTGAAGAAGCAATACTCTGAATAAACGTTCTTATCCTTGCCAGGTTTTCGGTTTTGCCTTTAACGATAAGTTTTTTTTCTTTTATTTTACTTTTATTTCCCAAGTTTATCCGTCTCAACAAATTTTTTAATAGCATCATCTTCAGTCTTATAAATCTCGTACAGTAAAGGAAATCCCAGAAGGTCAAAAATGTTATAAACTTTATCATTCATAGTTGTGAGTTTTATATCACCTTCATTCTCCCTTATTTTTTCAATAAAAGCCATAAATACACCAAGGCCCGCGCTGCTGATATACACCAGATCTTTAAAGTTCACAACTATTTTGAACTTGCCGCCTGATATAAGTTCAGAAAAGTTACTCTCAAGCATCGGGGCTGTATGGGCATCGAGGTAACCATTCAGATAAACGACGCTTACACCACTCTGGTCTTTAATTGAGGTGCTGAATTCAGCCATTCTTTTTCTCCATTCCGTCCGGGCTCGGCACCTCGCCGAGACTGACATTTTTAATTTTATGTTTCCATTTCAATATAACTAAAGTTATATCATCATGCTGAGTACCTTGTTTGCTGAAAAGAGTAATCTCTTTTATCACTTCATTGGAAATTTCATCAACATTTTTACCCGAATGTTTTATAAGTATATTCTCGAATTTCTTTTCCCCGAAATCTTCCATCTCCAGGTTCTTGGCTTCAGTTATTCCATCTGTGTAAAGCACGATCAAATCGTTTTCTTTTAAATCAATTTCCGTTTCTTCAAGCGAGGTCTGGAATTGAGTACCATAATTTAATCCCAAGCCAATACCCATTGGTCGAATATTTTCAACTTTGCCTTCTCTTACCAAAAGAACAGGACAATGCCCTGCGCGCGCTATGGAAAGAATTTCTTTTTCAAAATCAATTACCCCGTATGCTGCACTTACAAAGTTTTTCCTGTCAAGGGACCTTTTTAATATTTGATTTGCCTTAGTTAAAATCTCTTTTGGGCTCTCAATAGTTTTTGAAAGGGATTCAAAAATTCCCTTAACTTCAGCCATTATAAATGCAGCAGATATACCTTTGCCGGATACATCCGCAATGATAAAGCCGAATTTCCCTGCCTGCCCGCCTGGCATGTTTCCTTCTATTTCAAAGAAATCATAATAATCTCCACCAACTTCAAATGCCGGAATAAAAACCGATGATACGGCAAGCTTATCAAAAACCGGATCCTTTGCGGGAAGTATTTTTCTCTGGATTTCTCTTGCAACATCAAGCTCTTTCTCAAGCCGCTCTTTTTCAATAGATTCTTCAAGCAGTCTTGAATTTTCTATTGCCACTGAAGCATAATCGGAAAATGTGTTAATTGCGGATTTATCTTCATCATCAAAAATGAAATCTCCCTTTTTTGCAACTACAAGAAATCCCCTCAATTGATTGTGGGTTTTAAGAGGAGTAATTGCTACGGCAGAGTACTGTTCATTAAGCTGTGATCTTTTTTCAAATTTCCTGAGGCTTTCTGTAAATAATGTACCGGTATCTTTTAAAAATTTTTCCCTGAAGATGTAGCTTGTAATAAGTTCAGCATCGAGATAGCCGATATTTTTATGTGCAAGCTGTCTTAAAGTTTTTTCTTCCTTCCAGATTATCCAGGCAGCATCTGCGTTGCTTACTTTAAGCGCAATGTCCGTTACGGTTTCGGCAAGCTCATCAAAATCCAGAACCCGGGTAATCAGTTTACTGAAGTATTGTAATGATGAAACTTCCTGGGCTTTCCTGTCAAAGGCTTCTGCAGTAGGAATGTGAAATAAGGTTGTAAAGAAAAGAACGGCAAAATAAACTGAGCCGTAAATCATCAATATTCTGAAGAAAGCGCCAAGTGAGCCTGAAAACTCATTGAAAATTCTGTGATGTGTATTTGTATCGGTACTGTTTACAAGGTTAACGATGAATAAAGTACAGATGATTACAGAAAGCAAAAGCAAAGAAATTTTTTCTTTCTTAACTATGAAAGCAATCCAGGAAATCCTGATTGAATTAATTACAATTAAAATGACGGATATAATTACAAAAGTATTTTTGATGTAAGAAAGATCGGGAAAAAGATTAAACACTGAAGAAACTGAAGCAAGCAGAAAGAAAAAAACCATCGTATTAAAATAAACGCTGCTGCTTCTTTTTTGATTAAGAAAATAAAATTCCTTAAAGATTAAAAACATCTGAATGATTATAGCTGCAAAGATTGTTACATAAACAAAGGAGAGAACCGAGAAAATTATATTGGGGTTTTTCAGAGTGTCGCTTACTTTTCCAAATATTAGAGTAAGGAATGAATCTGAAAAGGTAATTGCAAGAAATAATATTGCATTAAGAATACCCAGGTTCATCACCAGGGACATAGGGTTAAACTTTTTGCTTGCAAAAACATCATTAGCATATAATGCGAGGAACAAAAAAGCAAAGAAAACTATAATTTCATTTAAAGTGTTGAGAAGAAATGAATCGCTTGAATAAAAAAAGATTTTATAAACAAAAAGAATTACTACAAATAGTAGAAATAGCTGAAGCTTGATATTATGTTCTATCTTTAAAGTTCTCATACTTATTTTATAATCTTCATAAAGAATAAAAATTCCAACGTAAGTTGTCGATTTTAATGTTAAATTAGCTTAAAATATGATTTTTGTAAAGAAAAGATAGATAGGCGGGTATTTGGCAGGATGGCTGAACGAATGCTAAAATGCCACTTTCAGAAAGAGATAAATTTTTTGGTAAATCAAACCTCAACGGGTTTTTTAGACTTAACCTGAACAGAATCTTTTTTCAATTCTTTCTTTAATTTGTCCATTTCGTGCTTGAATTTTTCCATCTCCTTTTCAAACCCTTTCATTCTTAATTCAAGCTCCATCGGCTTTCCATAAAAGAAACTGTTCACGGTCGTTGTAACAACCTGTAAAGTAGGATTACCGGATGACTATAAAAAAATATTTTGGTACTTACCAAAGAATTAACTTGAAAGTAAAAAAAAATTTTCTTTAGTTACGCTTGTGCTTTTGGGAAAGTAATTTGAAGGGGTTCTGATAAAAGGGGAATCCTTCCAGAGTACTTAAAGTTTTAATTTGTGGATGGAGGCATTGATGAAAAATTTTAAGTTTGGCAAATCACGATTTAACTTGCAGTATATTGCATTTAAAACATTTCTCCGGGAATTAATATGAAGAAACGATTTCTGTTATACTTAACAATAATTTTAATTCCGTTCCTCTCCTGCAATACGGTTGACCCTCCTGACGGAAGAACAATGACTTTGACTCTGGAAGATGTTTCCTGCACTGAAATATATTTAACATT
Organism: Ignavibacteria bacterium GWC2_36_12; assembly: GCA_001802795.1. Taxonomy (GTDB): domain Bacteria; phylum Bacteroidota; class Ignavibacteria; order Ignavibacteriales; family Ignavibacteriaceae; genus RBG-16-34-14. The sequence goes on from MGZZ01000077.1 coordinate 5,817, forward strand.
AATGGATAAGAAATGAATAATATAATTCTAATAATTACAATAACAATTACGACATTATACTTTGGCTGCAGTACCGAACCGCCGCCGCCAGATGATAACAATAACCAATATTTAGAATACGAATGGACTGTTGACACACTTAAAAATCCAAATGGTTATGGAGTTGTCCCTTGGTCTATGTGGGGAAGTTCTCCACAGAGTGTTTGGGTTGCTGGATTTAATCTTGCGGGACAAGGTGAACTATTTCACTGGAATGGAATTAAGTGGGCAAGAATAACTCCTGATTTAGGATTTAATTATGATTTATCTGCAATTACTGGGTTTGCAGAAAACGATGTTTATATAGCTGGGTATAAAATTATTATTGACACTGTACAACATTCAGAAAGCATAATTTTGCACTATAATGGAAGTAATTGGCAACAAGAGAGCATACCCCTAAAGGGTGACGCTTTACTTTTTATTAGTGGAAAAAATTCTTCAAATATCTGGACTTGTGGAAATAATGGATCTCTTTATAATAAAACCAGTGGAAACTGGGTAAAGGTATCTTTCGAGGAAAGAAAATATTTAGGATTGTTATCTGAACCTCCTGATTTAGGGCCAATATATGTTGCACCAAATGGAGAAGTCTTTCTTATGAATAAATATTATAACTACAAAGTTTATGGTGACACTGCCATGTTTTATTTTTCAAAATATAGCAATGGAATCTGGCAAGATTTGGATTCTTGCAGATTGGTAAATATTGATGGAATAGCTACAGGTTATAAATTTGGAAATAGAGCAATGTTTGGGGTAAATGAAAATGAAATCTATTCGACAGGTAATGCAATATATAAATATAATGGAATGGATTGGACCCCTGTTTATTGGAATGATTATCCACATAAAGATATTAAAGGAACACCGACGAATAAAATAATTGATGTAGGAGAGCATGGTAGCATAAGTTATTTTCATAATAATGTTTGGTCAAGGATTCCTGATTTTAGTAATAAGATAGTAGATTTTTATTCTATAATGCCTTTCGAAGATGAAATATTTATAGGTGCCTATGAACTTGGAGTAGGCTATGCTGTAAGGGGAAAATTAAAACAATGATGGGAGGTTAGACTTAAGAAAATTTAGTATATAAAAAATCCTTACCGGTAATCGCAGTACCGGTAAGGCGTAATGCAAATAAATTAATCCCTTAATCGCATTTTACTACAGTCTGGTCAACTGTAACAGGGTTTTTTATTTGCGAAATTAAATTACTGCTTAATAATAAATAATCAAATCTCAGAATGAGGTAACAAATGAAAAAGCAGTTCTTACACTTTGTAATTATTTTTATAATCACGAGTTCAAAACTTATTTTTTCACATGGTTTCGGAACGCATGCCGCACATTATTCTTCTATATTAGCTCTTAATGATCAATATAGAACTTTGATTGAAGATCCGAGGTATAAACCATACTTTATTTATGGTTCTATTTTTCCTGACATTCAATATGCAGCTAATTATAAATCTACTCTTTTGGATTTATATCAAAAAATTGAAGATATAAATGGAGTTGAAGGTTTAACATACGAAATCTCGGTGGATCAGATTCCGGATATAAGTTCTGTTCCATACCCATTTGGAATAGATACGCATAACGATAAATATGGAATGGCTTTCGCAGAATATTTATTGCAGCAATGTGCACCAATAAATCCTCCCGGACCTAATCCGGGGAGCAATGGAACTAATCCAGCTCACGATGCAAGAAATATGAAACTTGCTTTTGCTCTTGGATATTATGCTCATCTTGCAGAGGATGTTGCAGCACACGATTTTTTAGTTCCTAAATTGACAGCAGCATTGAATTTAGGAGATTTCGAACTGATAAAGAATTCACAGAGTTTCTCTGAAGATCCAAATGCTCAAACTGAAGGAATCATTGAAGGAATTATTGATCATTATTATGGAGATAATAATTTAATAGCTGATATTATTTATAATCATGTCTGGGTTAACAGATCTCAGTATGAGCCAACTATAGCTCAAATGGACTTTACTACAGGATATGCACATCTTTTATATAATGGTCCAACGCCTACATATTATGATGCACAGGGAGGTTGGCCGGAAATGAATCCTGTATTATTATTTTTTAATGCTGTCTTAAATGATTGGTATTATAATAATCCTTTTGGTTTGCCAGCCACAGGAGAAGACGCATACAGGAAAAATAATCCCCCTATGTCTGCAACTGGTTTAAATCAGTTGGCAACAGTTTTCCGTTTTGTTAACAGGTTTTATCCTGCAGTTGCAGGGCATCCATTTAATGGCTATGATCGACTTGATCAGGTACTTGCTGATTGGATAGCTAATCATTTGGATTATACTCCTGGTTATGATATTCTTATAGTGTTTGGACAAGTTATAACAATGTTTGATGTTTTTGACATCAGGTCATTAATCTTTGAGGGAATTGCTTATCCGGATGCTTTAGCTGAAACGAATGCAAGTTTAGCCAAAGATGCAAGATCTTTAGTATCAATTATGTTAGCTGATATGAATGAAGCCGATCTACTAGCCAACTCAAAACCAGATTTAATAAATATTAATGAGTATAATAGATTAAAGAACAATATTTTATTTACTAACCCGACAAGTATTTTGAATGCGTATTGGAACGAATATAAAAACTTAGGGACAGTAGTTTATAACGAAGTTGGGCCCGGAGGAAAATGGTATTCTGATTGGTCTCCATGGCACTCTCATTCAATGGCATGGGGAGTTTTAACTTCACTAAATAATTTGATCCCTGATATTTATACAACAAATGCAAATGTTGCTGTTTACGATGCTTATTTTGAAGTTAATGGAAATAGAATTACAGGGCCACAACAGGCACAAGTCTTCGATAATAATCCCAATGTAAAAGTTGTTGTAGAACTTTATAATACTTCAAATGTCACTTCAGAGAGTTTAACTTTAAGAGTAAAGAAAGACCATAGCTCATCAAATTATTCTTCAGATGTTCTTAAGACCTCGACTACTTTTACAATTGATCATGATCCGTTGGCATATAATACAACAGCAAGAACAAGAGTGGAGCTTCCTTTTTCAGTCAGTCTTGCTGAACTTTCTGGTTATAAGGGATATTATTTCGAGTTAGTCAAAAATTCAAACAATAAGGTAATATTTTCATCTTCATTTGAACAATATCAGGAGAGACTAAACCTGACACCAAATTATACTAAATTGTATGGTACTTATGATCAAACTAAATGGCCTGTTTCACTCGGGCTTATACAAAGTGTTGCTACAGTAAATTTAACTACACCACAATATCCTGAAGGCGGCGGACAAGGGGGATCATATAAAATTAACGGTATTACACAAAGTTCAGTAACAGGTTATGTTGATGATTATATTAATCTAGAAGCTGTTCCTGGACCAGGATTTGTTTTTTATAAATGGTCTGATGAGAATACGGAAAATCCTAGAACTTATAGAATTAGCTCAACATCGACTAGTTTAAATGCAAATTACAAAGGACATTTTCTTTCTAATGAAGTAAATGGATTAAGCAGCAATTCCCAGCGTAAGCTTATCAGAGATACGGATGGTTACTATCATACGGTTTATACTTCAATGAATAATCTCTGGAAAACAAAAAGCACAACGACAAGCTTTACGGGAGAATGGCAGCCGGAACAAAATATAATTCCTTATGGGCCACCTGATGTTTCATTCAAAAATCCATCGATAGATAATTATAATAATAATCTCGCCGTTGTTTTTGAAATGAGAGAAGATTTTTACCAGGAAAGCTTTATTTATCTTTGGGAAAGCGGGTCAAGCGAGCCAATACTTGTTGCCCAGATAGATAATTCTTATTTCGGAAGTGCTTACCCGGTAGTTTCAAGAACTAACAAAGAAATATTTATAATCTACAGAACTTCCTCATCGGGTGGTTTAAAATACAGAAGAAAATATCTCAATACTTCACAGCAATGGGTTTGGACAGCAGAAGCCGATCTGCCAAATACGACTTCATCATCTAAAAATCCTACTATTGCCGGGCACGAATCCTATGATGATGTTTATATTGCCTGGCAGGAAGGAGAATCCCAGATCAAATATCTATACGGCTACAGGAGTAGTAATAATATGACATTTTATGACTATTATACTCCGTCTGAAGGTTCTTCATATCAGTACAGCAAGTATCCATCGATAACTCTTCACGCCAATGGAGGCCCACTCATAAGCTGGACAGGCAGCAGAAAAGAAAGCGGTGTTTATGTTTACAGAACGATTACGAGAGTCAAATCGGGAGGAAGCTGGAGTACGTTTATGGTAACCGGAAGCGGTGTTAATTATTCAAACTCCGCTTCTGTAATAGGACCGTCGAGCCAATCTGTAATTGCCTGGAGCGAGAATAACGGTGCAAGTACAAAGTGGATGAAAAGAGTCAATACTGATTATATAACGGGCTACACTTTGAATCAAAGCGGCTTGCAGGTACAGGTTTCAGGAGGCAGTAATTTGAATAATCTCAAGGCTGAAGTCTTTAAGACATCTACATCTCCATACACCATAAGCAGAGCTTCTAACGATTTCAGCGCTCCGCCATCCAAGATATTGGCAAATGATTCTACAACTTATGGAAGATCCGGTGCTGTTTATAAAAAAGGCCTCGAGTTTGTTTTTTCAATCGAAGATATATTCCTGAATGATGCAAAGATAAAATTTATAGAACGAATCGATACAATACCTGTAAACTCTGTTGCTGAAATGAATAATGCAACAAGGAGTAATTCGTTTTATTTAGATGAAACTTCAGCTTTTTATTTCTCCAGTATGTATATGGTAATTTACCCTGAATTAGCTCAATCAAATTTAACAGAAGGTGATTTTGTTAACTTCAATCTCGAGCTGGTTAGAGAAACAGATAACACTTTAGTTGGAGTCTTTGATAATATTAATTATAACAAAGAGAATGTTTTTGATTACGAGAATATTCATTATAATGTGGATTGCTCAGGTATCCAGCCGGGGAATTATTATTTAAGATTAAGAACTGAAACCAGCGGTGAATCTAAATTTAACCTTGCAGATATCAGAAATACAGGAAGTAGCATAGAAAAGCAAAGCTACAATAAAATTTCTTTAGGAGACGAAGGAATTATTAAAAATTATGACCTTGCTCAAAATTATCCCAATCCATTCAATCCAACAACCACAATTAAATATCAACTGCTTAATGGAGGACTGGTTACGCTGAAGATTTACGATATGCTTGGCAGGGAAGTAAAAACATTAGTGAATGAACAGAAAGCAACGGGAAGATATGAAGTAAAATTCGATGCGAGTGAATTGGCAAGCGGAGTTTATATTTACAGAATACAAGTTAACGATTATATTTCCGTTAAGAAATTAATGCTATTGAAGTAAATCTTTCCAATGTGAGGTTCACCCCTGCCTACCGGAGGCAGGTTTAAGGTGAGCCTCACTTAATTTCCACTCACACCTCGACAGGTTTTTTAGACTTAACCTGAACAGAATCCTTTTTCAGTTCCTTCTTTAATTTGTCCATTTCGTGCTTGAATTTTTCCATCTCTTTTTCAAACTCCTTCATTCTAATTTCAATTTCCATCGGTCTGCCATAGAAGAAACTGTCAGATTCGAAATTTTCAAACCATTCAGCTAATGAATCCTGGTTGAATGGCTGGTTCCAATTATAATTTTGAAAGGGGTCCATATAAATCCTTCCCGGAGAATCCACATTAGGAATCCTGACATCAAAATTGAAGGACCGGATTGAATCCCCGGGGAGAACTTTTACATCATATTTAAACTTGCTCATATTTTTATCGATCTTAGGAATTGTAAATGAAAATGCCTGAACCTGTTTTGTAGCTTCATTTATTATCGCTTCCAGGCTATCCATATTGGGAAGTTGAATAGGGGGAATAACTATATTACCCAGATGAACACGGCATAAATTAGAGTCTATGAAAATGTTAATATTTTTTTCAACCTTTGGGGCTCTCTTCAGCTTAGCAAGAGTACTATCCAGCTTTAGCTTCACGCCAAACTTCTTCATCTCTGCCTGATTTATTTTGTAATCTTCCACACCCCTTTGCATATCTTTTCTGAATTCCTCCATATCCTTTTGGAATTCTTTTTTATCGAATTCAAAAGTATCTACGAACAATGTATCCGGAGTAAAGAATATATATTCATTATCATTGACAGACTTAACACTGTTTACCATTTTTTCAACATCGGGAGTTTCAAACCTGAAAAGAACCGGCATAACATCCTGTAAAGCTTTCTCATTGGAAAGTTGTGCAAACTTAAGAATATCGGCTGCTATTGCTTTACGATAATTCCAAAGATTCTGATTAATTGCAACGGTGTTTTTATCATTTACAAGCACCTGGGATTGAAGCTCTTCTGCATAAGCGCTCATAATCGAATCGAACTTGTTCTTCTGAAAATCATTCATATCCAGGGTCTCGACAAATTTTTCAAAATTATCATTTTCCTTTTCCAATCCGGCAGTTCTAATTTCAAAATATTCTTTGCCGGAAGAATCGGAACCAAGCTGTAAAAACTGGCTCTTTGTGTTATCGAGAGGAAGCTGATTATAAAAAGCAAAATTGAAAATGTCTTCGTTGGTAAGATCGGCAGCAAAAAGAAGCGGCTTCAGGTTTTCTTTATAGAAACCGGCTAAGTTTAATTTTTGCTCTTCGACTATGTTTTCTAGAAATTCAGGATTAAATTTTAAGACAAGCATTAGTGAAAGAGTAAGAGCAACAAAACCTGTTACTGGTAACCATTTTTTCATTCTTCTCTTAAAAGAATTTTCCTCAAGAGCAGCAAAGAGCCTGGTCTCAAAGTAAGGAGCCTCTGAAATCCTCTTAAACGATGACCGGGTTAATTCTTTCAGGCGCCTGATCTCGGCAAGCTTTTTCCTGAGTTGCGGTGAAAGACTTATTTTCTCCTCAAGTTCCCGTACTTCTTCAGGAGATAATTCATCATCTACATATGCAGATAAAATTTCTATATCTTTATCAAATTTTTTCATAACTATAACTCACCCTCGTAAGGCTTCAATATATTACGAAGGCTCTCACGAGCTCTGAATATCCTGGACTTAACTGTTCCTATTTCACATTGAACTGTGTCGGCAATTTCCTGGTAACTGAATCCCTCAATATCTTTTAGCAAAAGCGGTATGCGAAGTTTTTCTGGAAGTTTTGAAATTGCTTTACGAACAATATCCGGGATATCCATATTTTCATTTATGTGATTATATCCATGTACTTCTTCAATGTCCTTAACAGGAGTAAATATATTCCTGATCTTCAACTTTCTCAGGTGATCCCTGCATTTATTAATCGTAATCCTGTACAGCCACGTTGTAAATTGCGACTCAAACCTGAAATACTTCAGATTCTTGTAAACAGTAATAAAGACTTCCTGCGCAATATCGTCTACAGAATCACTGTAGTTCATAGTAAGATAGACGATGTTGCGAACTTTTTCCTTGTGCCTGTAAACAAGAGTCCTGAAGGTTGTTTCATCACCTTCTATAAATCTTTTTATCAAAGAAAAATCGTCATCTATTTCAAGAATTCTTGGAGATGGTTGCAACACTTTCTTTTTTCTTTTTAAACTCATTTTTTAGACGAATTCCTTGTAGTTTTGTTCCACAAAAATATTGACTATGGACAATATAAAACAACATCAATTCATAATAACAGAAACTTGCTTTAATTTCGGCATCTACTTAAATTGACCACGAAATTTAGGAGTTGTTATGAAAATAAAAACCACGGAAAAATACGGCGCTGTAGTCATTGAATTAAAAGGAAATGTGATGGGCGGCGACGATACTAAAGAATTCAATGATTTATTACACAAATTGGTGGACGGTGGTAAGCTTAATGTGATCGTTGATTTGAGCGACGTTAAGTTTATGAACAGCTCCGGGCTGGGTATGCTGATTGGCGGACTTACAACTATGAAAAAAGCTAACGGTAGTTTAAAGCTTGCACGCGTAAGTGAAAAAATTGAAAGCCTGCTTATTATAACTAAGCTAATTACTATTTTTGAATCTTACGAATCGGTTGAAGAGGCTGTAAACAGCTTTCCAAAGTAATATGAAAATTTTTAATTCAGTAAATGAAAACTCCGGATTAAATGAATTCGGAGTTTTTATTTTGTCCAAAAACTTCTAATCACATTTCTTAATAAAAATAATGAAAGTTACAGTGTTAGTTGGAAGCCAGTGGGGGGACGAAGGTAAAGGCAAAATTGTAGACCTCTTGAGCGAAAAATATGATATTGTTACAAGATACCAGGGAGGGGCAAATGCAGGACACACAGTTGTTATTGCTGACAGGCAATATATTTTGCATTTGATACCATCCGGCATCCTCAGGGAAAATGTTATTTGTGTAATCGGGAATGGCGTTGTAATCGATCCTACTGCCTTGCTTGAAGAAATAACATTGCTTGAAAAAAACAATATTAAAGTTGACGGCAGGTTATTTATAAGTCAAAATGCTCATCTTATAATGCCCTACCATAAGCTTCTCGATACGATCAGTGAAAGCGGGGAGAATAAAATTGGAACAACCGGCAGAGGTATTGGTCCTTGCTATATCGATAAGTACGCACGCAAAGGGATAAAAATAGTTGATCTGTTAAATAGAAAATCTCTCGAAGAAAAAATCAGGAAAAACCTGGAAGAAAAAAATAATCTTCTTAAGAAAGTTTATGAACACGAGGAACTGGATGTTGAAGAAATAATAAAGCAATACCTGGAGTTTGATAAAACAATTGACAAATACATTAAAGATGTACCTTCTTTTCTCAATCAGTCAATTTCAGAAGGAAAATCAATATTGCTTGAAGGGGCCCAGGGTGCTTTGCTGGATGTAGATTTCGGAACATATCCCTTTGTAACATCATCCAGCCCAACTTCCGGTGGTGCTTGTACTGGAACGGGAATTCCTCCTAATAAAATAACCGATGTTATTGGAATTGTTAAAGCATACACAACACGTGTCGGCAATGGTCCTTTCCCTTCTGAACTGCTGGATGAAGACGGAAATAAACTTAGAGAAACTGGTGCCGAATACGGAGCCACAACCGGCAGACCGAGAAGATGCGGCTGGTTCGATGCTTTTCTTGTACGCTACTCGGTTATGATAAACGGAATCAATTCGGTTGCAATTACCAAGTTAGATGTATTAAGTAAAATGGATAAAATAAAAGTCTGCACCGGCTACTCTATAAATGGAAAGACCTTGAAGACATTTCCAACTGATGTTGACAGGCTTTCCAACGTTAAACCTATTTACAAAACTTTACAGGGTTGGAAGGTTGATATCTCAAATTGCGGAAATTTTTCAGAACTTCCAGAGAAAACCAAAGAATATCTGAACTTTATTTCTGACTCGGCAGGAATTAAAATTGATATTGTGTCCGTTGGTCCTAAGCGCAACCAGACTTTTTTTGTGAATTAAAAATCCGACCTACTCTTTAAAGTCGAAATATTGACTGGATTTTTTCATCTAAAAAAAGAATGTTAATTAAATCGTTACAATGAATTTTTTAATTCAAGCGAGTTGATATAAGATGAAAATGTCCGGAGGTCCGGCCTCTCTTAATATAAAAATTACCCTATTAATTATTGCAATTTTTATTGCAGTAGCCACATTATACTACACTCAGAATCTGATACAGAAATTACAGGAAAAGGAAAGGCAGATAGTTGAATTGTATGCTAAAGGAATAGAATATGTGGCAAATACTTCTTCTATGGATGTCGATATTACATTTCTCTTTGATAATATAATAAAGCCTATAGACTTCCCGCTTATTCTTACCGATCCCGATAATAAAGTAAACCTTGAGAGTAGAACAGATATACGCAATATAATTTACGATACAACTCTATCAAGAAAAGAATTGGAAGTGCTTTTCGGCAATATGATTATAGAAATGGATAATCAGCATAATCCAATATCTGTTACGTACGAAGATACTCTTGTATTAACTAAAATTCATTATGGGGATTCCGACTTAATTACACAACTTAAATTCTACCCTTATTTACAAATAATTATTGCGACTCTGTTTGTCATACTTGGTTACATAGGTTTCAGCAATATAAAAAGGAGCGAACAAAGTAATATTTGGGTTGGAATGGCTAAAGAGACTGCTCATCAATTTGGCACCCCTATTTCAAGTCTTATGGGATGGTTGGAAATGCTGAAGATCCATTATAAAGATCCTGATAAAGTATTGGACATTACCGAAGAGATTACCAACGATGTTGAAAAGTTAAATAAAATCACCTACAGGTTTTCAAAAATTGGTTCAACACCGGAACTTAAAAAGAAAATTGTATTTGACGAAATAAAAAAAGTAACAGAATATTTCTACAGAAGACTGCCGCAGACAGGGAAAAGTGTTGAACTTAATATCGAAGGAGATCGGGATGCCTCTGCGGAGCTAAACTCAGAACTTTTTGAATGGGTGATAGAAAATCTTGTAAAAAATGCTCTCGACGCTATCGGGCCTAAAGATGGAAAGATTAATATTGTTGTATCTCAAAGTTTTAATACTGTTGAAATTGATGTTTCCGATAACGGCAAGGGCATTGAAATGAAAAGAAGAAAAGACGTATTCCGACCGGGGTACAGTACAAAAAGAAGGGGCTGGGGTCTTGGTTTAAGTCTGTCAAAAAGAATCATTGAAGGTTATCACAGGGGGAAAATCTTTGTAAAGAATTCCATTCCAGGTGAGGGTGCTACTTTTAAGATTATTTTAAGAAAAGGCTGATCATTTTAACTTCCTATTCTTTCTTCAATAATAAACACAAATCGTAAATACTTCCGGTAAATAAGTTACATACTTTGAACTATTTACTACTAATAACTTCCGATATTCTTCGTATTTAGGGTTTGAGAAATAAATAGCTGGCACCTTATTAGATAAAATAAAAGCAGAGTAGAAAATAGTTTTAAGCATAGCACCCTCCAAAATGACACACAAACTGTCGAGTTATTGCCCTCACAACTCGACAGTTTTCCTCTTTTAAAGTGAAGAAAACCAAAAAGAAATTAGTTGAAAAACATTTAGTGGGTTATCTGTATCAGTAATTGAAAAAGAAAAGTAATTACTTATGGCATGCAAATTGTCAAGCACTTAATAGAAAAAGTTTTAGCATAGCACCTCCTGAAGATGACACACGAAACTGTCGGATTATCCCCTTAATCCGGCAGTTTTGTTTTAAATAAATTAATCTGAATTCTTTATTGTCCTATGAGTTTTCTCAATTGCATAAATGATATCATTTTTTGTCACTTCGATATCGGTAATTATCTTTCCAATATCCGACAATAAAATAAACCGGATTTGTCCACCCCTGTTTTTTTTATCTCCGCTCATAAAATTATAAATCGAATTAAAGTCTTTTGTTAAAAAACCATCCGGTAGTTTAACCTTAAGCGGTAATTTTATTAATCCCTCCAAATTCTGATTGGAAAGCAAACCGGTTTTATTAGAAAGATGTAAAGCAGAAATAATTCCTGCAATAACAGCTTCTCCATGTTTTAATTTTAAATTAGCCTGGCTTTCAAATGCATGAGCGAAAGTATGACCAAAGTTTAATATTTTCCTTAAGCCGCTTTCTTTTTCATCTTTTGTAACAACAGAGCCCTTAAATAAAACAGATTCATAAATCAGTTTATTCAAAACATTCGTGTCGAATGAATATATTTTTTCAAAATTTTGACTGATATAATTGTAAAAATTCCGGTTCGTTAGGAAGGCATACTTAACCAGTTCTCCAACACCGGAATTAATTTCCTCTACCGGAAGACTTCTCAAAAATTTTGTATCGATTAGAACAAGCTCAGGCTGATAAAAAGCTCCGATTATGTTTTTTAGCCTGTTAAAATTTATTCCTGTTTTCCCACCTATCGAGCTATCGCAGGCTGAAATAATTGTAGTAGGAATATGAACTAACTGGATGCCTCTCATATATCCCGCAGCAGCGTATCCTGCCAAATCCCCTGTTACACCTCCTCCTATAGCAACAAGCAGAGTATCTCTTCCAAATTTTTCTTCAATCAATGAAGAAAAAATACGAGCAAGATGATCAAAAGATTTTGTGCTTTCACCTGACTTAAGTTTATGAAAATAGATTTTAGGGCTGTAACCTGCAAAAGCATCATTTATGTCTTCTTTGTAAAGTTCCAAAACATTTTCATCGGCAACTACAAACAGGTTTTTATTTAACCCCATGTCATTTATTAGGTTTGGCAGCAAATCTAAAATTGAATTCCCTATAAACACAGGATAAGTTTTTTCTTTAACAGAAACGTTTATCTTCTTCAATCTTTTCTCTTGTTTTATTTAAATCATGTTTGAGAAATTATTTTTACAATTTTATCAATAGTTTTCCCTATTGAACCGCTGTCAGTATCTATTATATAGTCGGCTTGTTCGTAATATTTTGCTCTTTTGTTCATCAATTTATTTATTCTGTCAACCATCTCTTCCCTGCTTATATTTTCAGAGTCGCTTTTTGTAAGAGCGGGTCTGTCTTTCTTATACCTGAGTCTCTTGTAGACAGTCTCAAGCGAAACCTTCAGATATATTATTTTTCCCGTTTTTTTTAATACCTCAAGATTTTCTTCGTTGGCTACAGTTCCACCACCTAATGAAACAACAACATTATTGGAGCCGGAAATCTCTTTAAGAGTATCTGTTTCTAATTTCCGGAAATAGCTTTCACCGTGCTGCTCGAAAATTTCTCTTATCTTCTTTTCAGTTTTATTCTCAATTATCTTATCAAGATCGAAGAAATCCCAGCCGAGAGTATTTGCCAAAATTGGCCCTATAGTACTCTTTCCTGAACCCATAAAACCTGTAAGATAAATAGTGTTCTTCATCGAATTAAAAGCTTTGAGAAAATTAAACGTTTGGAAGATAAAAATAAACCTGGAAATGCTCTATTTGTTAGAAGTTTATCGCTGCTCCAACTACAAAAGTAACACCATCCACATTAATTTTCGAATCAAAAAGTTCCTGTGAAAGCCGTACTGCTGACCCCTGATAGTTTATAGTATCCTTTGTATATCTGCTTTTCAGGTTAAACTGTGGATCTCTGAATTTCATCTCAGTGCGTATTGCAACATTTGTTTTGATAAGATATTCCATTGATATAGATACCTGTATACCGTAAGCAGCTTTCCTTTCGACGTTCTCGATATCCGCATCTCCGAATTTTCTAATATGTTCCCCAATATAGTAACCTCCGCCACCGCCCATAAGAAACTTAAATTTCTCGGTCGAAAAAGGAAGTATGTAATAAAGCGTTAATTCAACAGGTATTAAATTAAACCCGTCTTCTATATTTATTATGGCTACAGATGTACCCAATAACACTCTCAAATTCGGTCCCGCTCCTGTTTTTTTCATTTTCTCAATATTTAAACCGATAATTAAGAGATCAGCCAACCTGTAACGAATATCGAGAGCAGGATTCAAAATATCTTCAAGAAGAAAATATTGGTTTCGCAAAGTAACGTCCGAGGAATTGGGGTTTAAATAAACTCTTGCGGTTGTGGTATAAACTCCGTTAAGACCGACACTAAATCTATTTCCATTAAATTGTGCAATGGTAAAAGAACTAAAAACAAAGAGTAACAATACACAAAATTTCAAAAGCTTACTCATACTTTTTTTGTAATATTAGACCGACAATTTTAAGATTTCTTTTTAAAAAGAAAATCCCCAAAAATTACCTGATAATAATTTTTGGGGACGGTTTCTTATATAGTTAATTTTTATTGCTCAAAAAACATGTGCCTGTTATCTACTATTTCAGCCTCCTCTTTCGCCATCGCGATCCATTGATTAAAATAGGTATTCCTTTTTTCACTGATCAATTGAGCCAGGATTGTGTTTCTTTGAATGGCATAAGCTGATGAATCGAACTTCGTTCTCTCAACAACTTTCATTAAATAATAGCCCCTGAGTCCTTTTACCGGTTCTGATATTTTGTTCAACTCGAGTCTCTGAGCTTTTTCTATGAAAGCAAAATCTCGTCCAATATTCGGAACATAACCTGGAGCTGCAATAAATTTGCCGGTTTTGTTCGGTTTGATTCTACTATCTATTTCAGCAGCTTTATTGATATCGTTATTTATTTTTTTCGTGATTCCATCTGCAAGATTTTTTGCTTTTTTATACTTTATCTCTCTTATTACCGCTGTTTTAATCAGGTTCTTAACTTCATCGAATGGTTTAACTCCTTCTTTTATTACTTCAGAAACCATTACTACAACGTATCCGGATGAAACTTTAAAAACATCACTTACTGTATTTGCACTGTTATCAAAAGCAAACTGAACTATCCATTTGTTGACTCCCAAGCCGGGGACGGAATATACATCCTCAACAAAAGGAGAGGTTTCCTGCACTTTGTAATTCATTAACCCAGCTTCTTTTTCAAAATCATTCTTATCAGCTATGTAAGAAAAATCTTTAGCTTTACTATAAATTGCATCCTTAGTAGAAGCAGAAATTGTAACAGGATTAATAATCATTTCAACAACAAACTTTTTATCCGTTTTACCTGTTACTTTAATTATGTGATAACCATAATTTGTTTTAACAGGTTTTTGAATTGTACCAACATTTCCCTTAAATACTGCATCCTCAAATTCTTTAACCATAGCTCCTTTGCCAAACCAGCCGAGGTCGCCTCCCTTTTGTGCGCTTCCCGGATCTTTGGATTTTTCCATTGCAGTCTTTTTAAAGTCGGCACCTGCAATAAGCTCATTATATAACTTCATTGCTTCCTTATAATCAGCACTATCGCTGCCACTTTGTCCAATCAAAATATGTGAAGCATGTGCAAATGTCTCTTTAGAAGGAATGGTTGTTACAAGATTGTAAACCGCATATCCTTCCCGTGTTGCAACAGGTCCTATTACGGAGCCTGGGGTGGATTTTAATATTTCTTCTGCAGCTTCTTCGGAAAAAGCTGAGATAGAGAGTGTATCTTTTTTGTAAGGTTGAGTAGAATATATATCTACGTATGATTTAAAACTTGCCGTATCGGATTTAATATTAGAAGCTACTGTCTCAAGAATTTTTTTAACATTTAAAGAATCATTGTCAGAAGGGAATTCTGGAAACAAAACATATTTAAGTTTCCTTTGTGCTAATATTTTATATTTATCAAGATTTTCATTGTAGTATGTTCTTAAATCATCCTCTGCAACTTTGATTGTCGAATCAGGAAAAAGACTTAGTTCTACCAAGGCATATTCAACATCCATGTTTATATTTTGGTCTATATATTTTCTTTTTAAATCCGCATCACTAACAGTAATTGAAGCAAATAATAAACTTTGTAATTTCTCATTCAGTCGTAACTGCCTAACATACTCTTCCGCTTGAAACAAAGGTCCTTTGTTACGAGGGTCAAAAAGAGCGGATTCATACAGCTGGCGGTTAAATCTCCCTGTAGAGTCAATGAAATTCTGCTTCAGAAATTCTGGGGGATTATCTCCAAGGATGATATCTCTTATTTCGTCATCGGAAACGGTAATTCCAAACTTTTCGATTTCCTGCTCGACAAGTTTTTGGCTTATTATAGAATTCCAGACTTCTTCACGTACCTGCGGTATTTTTTCTGCATCAGTATCTTCACCTGACTGCGATTTCATATTTTCCAGTTGCCTGTCAACAGCATTTACAAATTCCTGGTAACCTATATTGTCCCCATTGATGGACCCGACATCATTAGTTCTTCCGCCTAAAGCTTCCATAACATTTGAGTCTGAAATGACCATAAAAAGAACAAAAATAACACCTATAGAAAGAATAAAAGCTGGAGCTAAACTCCTCATCCTCGCCATCATTGCCATAATATTAAATCTCCGGTTGATGAATTTTTTAGAAGGTTAAAAATATAGACAAGGCAGCCAAAAAGCAACGTAATTAGAGACTATAAGCTTGTATTGTTTAATTTAAAATGTACAGAAAAAAACAATTCGGTTATTTCAAAATAATGTTCTATTAAGCACGGCACATCACAGTTAACAGTTCTGGTTGACTTTGGAACTCTACCAAACTATATTGCTCCGCCCAAAAATAATTTGAGGACTAAATAATGAATGAAAAGGATGATTTTTTAAGGCAAATACCTATTTTTTCACAACTTAGCGATGATAAACTGGGGCAAATTTCAAAGTTAGGTACCAGAAAAAATTTTAATAAAGATTCTGTTATACTTTTTGAACATGAAACTGGTTCGGCTTTTTTTGTCGTTATACTTGGAAAGGTTAAACTTTCACGCGTCAGCGATGATGGTAAAGAAGTGATATTAACAATTCTTAATAAATCAGATTTCTTTGGTGAGATGTCTATTCTCGACGGCACGTCACGCTCGGCTACTGTTACGGCAATGGAAGATTCAGAACTGCTTATTATACAGAGGAATGAATTTATTAATCTCCTTCACTCCGATCCCGATATTTCCATTGCTCTTCTAATTGAGTTAGCAAGGAAACTACGGGCAGCAGATATAAAGTTAAAATCTCTTTCTCTTAAAGATGCAGAAGGAAAGGTAGCTACAGTTATTCTTCAACTTGCAGATGACATTGGAAAAATAAAACAGGGAGCTATGGAAATTGAAAGGCTTCCGTTCCAGCACGACCTTGCCAGCATGGCGGGCACCTCAAGAGAAACTATATCGAGAACCCTTCACACTTTTGCCAAAAAAGGATTGGTTGAACTAGAAGGTTCAAGATTAAGAATATTGAATTATGAAAAATTCAAAGAGCTATTCAACTAATATTTAATATGAACGGGAAAGTAGATTTACATACCCATACAACGCATTCTGATGGAGCCAACACTCCCCGTGAATTAATACAAAAAGTTAAAAATGCCGGAATAGATGTTCTAAGTATAACTGATCATGATAATATTAATGGCGTTAAAGAAGCTGTAAAAATCGGGAAAGAGTTGGGAGTAGAAATAATTCCCGGGGTTGAAATAAGTTCTGAAATCGGTAATCGTGAAATTCATATTCTCGGTTATTTCTTTGATACTGAAAATCAGGAACTGGAACATTATCTTAATTTTTTCAGAGAAGAAAGAATTAAACGTGCAGGGAGAATTGTAAATAAACTCAGAAATCTTGGTTTTAATATTACACTGGAAGATGTACTCAACAAAGCTAAAAACTCGGCTGTTGGACGCCCTCATATTGCTCAGGTAATGCTTGAAAAGGGTATAGTCTCCTCCTACTTCGAAGCATTTAATAAATTTATTGGAAACGGTTCCCCCGCTCATGAGAAGAAAGTCCATCTTTCACCGCAAAGTGCATTCAGAATTATAAGTGATGCGAGCGGATTGTCTTTCATAGCTCATCCGGGGAATCTCCAGGAAAGTGTGTTGAAAGATTTAATAGAATCAGGTGTGGATGGAATTGAAGTAATACATCCTTCTCATTCGGCACAACAACAAAGGTTCTACAAAGGAGTTGTAAACTCTTATTTCCTTTTGGAGAGTGGTGGCTCGGATTATCACGGTGGAAAGAGAGAAGATGACTCTAATTTAGGACAATACTATACGAATTCATCCATCATAGATGCCATGCGTAAAAGATTACTAAAATTCTCTGCATAATTCTTAATAAAACCTGTAAGAGATGAATATCATTGAAGGAAATAAAAAGGATAAGAATTTTAACTTTGCTATTATACAAAGCCGTTTTAATGAAGAGATTTGTGATGGGCTTCTGTCGGGAGCTTTAAACTGCCTAAAAGAGAGTGGATATAATGAAAATAACATCCCCGTAATCAAAGTACCAGGAGCATTTGAAATACCGCTCGTTGCTGAAAAGTTAGCTTCCCAAAATAAATATGATGCAATCATCTGCCTGGGTGCAGTTATTAAAGGTGAGACTGCCCACTTTGAATATGTTTCAAAAGCTGTTACAGACGGCATATTACAAGTTGGGCTAAAATACGGGGTACCGGTAATATTTGGTGTACTTACAACCTATGATGAAAGCCAGGCTAAAGAAAGATCAGTTGAAAGAGAAAATAACAAGGGCTGGGAAGCGGCTAATACAGCTATTGAAATGGCAAGCCTGATGAAAAAAATCGGGAGTTAATCCCGTCCCGAATTTTGTACTTTCTGGTAACAAAAAAAATCTTAAATTTATTTGTTGTAAAAAATAATAAGTAAGGTTCGAATAAGATAATTTATACTGAGTATTCATTTGTTCAATATCTGAGGGAAATAAAAAAATGCTTCTGAAGATTATCTTATTTATAACTTTATTTTCATCACTTTCACTTACCCAGCAATTTTCCGATTGGCATAATTATACAGATATGAAAGTCATAGCGAATATCGTTGTTTCAGGTAATGCGATTTGGAGTGCCACAGACGGAGGAGGATTTTTATATGATATTTCAAACAATTCTTTCAAGACATTTCTGAAAACCGACGGGTTAAATGGAGTATCACTCACAGCCGTTACTATTGATAATTCAGGGAAAATATGGTTTGGAAGCAATAGCGGTATAATAGACGTTTACAATCCTGAAACGAAAAGCTTTAAAACAATATTGGATATTTTTAATTCCGATAAGAGCTCCAAAAGAATTAATGAGCTTTCCTCAAGCGGAGACACAATAATGGTTTCTACCGATTTTGGTATTTCTCTTATCAATGCCAATAATTATTTCTTCTTCGATACTTTTTTCAAGTTTGGAGACTTTCCTTCAAACAGCAGAGTAAATAGTGCATTAAAAACTTCTCTTTTATACACGAGCACAGACCAGGGAGCGGCAATACAAAAAGCCGGAGCTACTAATTTATCAGCCCCTGAATCGTGGAATGTTTACCGGGCTTCGAATGGGTTACCTTCGAATAATGTTAGAAAGATTGTTTCTTTTAAAGATACTATTCTTGCTGCAACTGCAGGAGGATTGGCATTTTTTGATGGGAATAACTGGTTAAGTTATATCCCTGAACTTAACAACAAATTTGTTAATGATATAATTCCTAAAGGTGATTCTCTTCTTATAATCTCTGATAACAAAGATGTTTTTTTGTACTATGACAATACTTTAACTCCGCTTTTTTCCACACCTGGTAATAATTTTTACACAATTGATTACTCGTCTTCCGAGGAGATACTTATTGGAACAAATAACGGTATTTTAAAATTAAGCGATAACTCTTTTATATATCCAAATGGTCCCAATGCAAATCTTTTTCCTGATATGGCTGTAGATGGGAACGGAATATTATGGTCAGCGAGCGGTACAGATGTTTCCGGAGTAGGGTATTATAAGTTTGATGGTACTAACTGGTATAATTTTAACCGTTCAAATACACCGCAACTTCCAACAAATGCCTATCACACAGTTTATATTTCTCCTGATAATACAATTTATTTAGGAAACTGGGGTAATGGATTTATAACAATATCCCCTGATGGCAGTATTACAAATTATAACGGAGAAAATACAGGCATGCAGGGAATAAATGTTAATGCGGATTTTTTGGTTGTTGATGGCTTCGCTAAAGATTCAAAGAATAATCTCTGGGTATTAAACTACGGAGCTATAGACCGTAAAATCTTAAGCATGCAAAATTCTCAGCAGCAGTGGAATCATTTCTCTGTTCCTCCGAGCGGAAGTCAATACATTGACAGATACTTCAATCTGGTAATAGACCAGTACAATACTAAATGGTTTTGTTCTCAAGGTGCTAAACAGGGCTTATACTATTTTAACGAAGGAGATGATATAGAAAGCACCCAGGACGATGTTTCAGGATTATTAGATAACTCTTCCGGAATTAATGATAACTTTATATCCAGCATTTCTGTTGACAGGCGAGGAGACTTATGGGTTGGAACCAGTTTGGGTGTAAACATTATTACTAATATCAATTCGGTTTTGTCAGGTAGTTCTCAATCATTAAGAATTAGTTCTGTCTTTTCCCTGAGGCAACAAACCGTTACCGCAATTGCTGTAGATCCTTTAAACCAAAAATGGATTGGAACAAACCAGGGACTAATCCTGATTAATTCCGACGGCACAAGCCTGCTTGCAACTTTAAATACAACCAATAGCCCGTTACCTTCCGACCAGATTACAAGTATTGCTATAGATGAAAATTCGGGTACTGTATATATCGGAACGGATAGAGGATTAACTTCTTTCATAACTACTTCAGTTAAACCTAAAGAAGCTTTTGAGGAACTTTTTGTTTATCCCAATCCCCTCTTATTAAATAAAAATGATAACCTTGTTACAATAGACGGGCTGATAAGAGATACTGATATTAAGATTTTAACTATAAGCGGAAAACTGGTAAAAGAATTTTCTTCTCCGGGAGGACGAATAGCCATTTGGGACGGGACAGATGATTTCGGAGAGTTGGTAGCAAGCGGCATCTACTTCATAATCGCTTTCGATAAGGAAGGAAACAGCGTGGCAACAAGTAAAATTGCTGTGCTAAGAGAAGATTAAAAGATATTTTCTTGAATGATTCTCCTTTCAAATATCTCCCTTCAGTTCGGCGGTAAATATCTTTACAAAGATTTAAACTTTAAAATAAATGCCGGCGATAGATTTTCTCTTGTAGGTGCAAACGGTACAGGGAAATCATCTCTCTTAAAAATAATTTCCGGTGAAATACAGCCGGAAACCGGGAAAATATTTAAACAAAAAAATGTCAGCATTGGTTATTTACCACAGGAGAATGTTACTCATAAAGGGGAAAAACTATTAGACGAAGTAACAAAAGCTTTAACCGATATTATCACATTAAGAAATAAAGAAGAAGAACTATCGGATAGCCTTTCTCAAACAACATTAACTGAAGAAGAAAAGTTAGACTACATAAGTCAACTGGGGGAAGTCCATCACCGTCTTGAAGAACTCGATTCTTACAGCGCTGATGCAAAAGTGCAAAAAATTCTTACCGGTCTCGGCTTTACTGAAAATGATTTTTACAGGTTGACTGATGAATTCTCCGGCGGCTGGCAGATGAGAATTGCATTGGCAAAAATTCTTGTTTCACAAAATGATATCCTTCTGTTAGACGAGCCAACCAATCACCTCGATCTTGATTCACTCGAGTGGCTGATAGATTTTCTTAAAAGTTATAAAGGAGCTTTGTTTATCGTCTCTCACGATACGCACTTCGTAGATGAAATAACAAACAAAACTCTGGAAATTTATCTCGGTAAATTCAACACATTTAAGGGAAATTATGCCGCTTACATGCAATACAAAGAAGAAAGAGATAAACTTCTTGCAGAACAGTATGAACAACAACAGAAAAAAATAAAAGAAACAGAGAGATTTATTGAAAGATTCCGTTACAAAGCTACTAAAGCAAAACAGGTTCAAAGCAGGATTAAACAATTAGAGAAGATTGAACTGGTTTCACTGCCGGAGGAAACCGGGAAAATAAAAATAAATTTCCCGGAAGCGCCTTCAAGTGGAAAAATAAACATAGAGCTGATAAATGTTTCCAAATCATTTAATGAGAATAATGTTTTTACCAATCTGAATTTTGAGGTAGCAAGGGGAGATAAAATAGCTTTTGTAGGACCAAACGGAGCCGGGAAATCCACACTTGCTAAAATTCTTGCCGGAAAAACTGAGATTGATTCGGGTGAAAGGAAAATAGGACATAACACTGTAATCTCTTACTTTTCACAGGATATTGCCGATACTCTCAATCCTGAATTGGATCTTGTAGAAACGCTCGAAGAGATTGCCCCAGACAAAAATCCTGTTTACTTAAGAAATCTTCTGGGATCTTTTCTTTTTTCAGGGGATGATGTTTTTAAAAAAGCAGGCGTTCTCTCGGGAGGAGAGAAAAACAGGGTAGCACTTGCTAAAATTTTTCTCGCGCAATCAAACCTTATTATTTTAGATGAACCGACAAATCATCTCGATTATTCATCCAAGATGGTTTTACAAAAAGCTCTGTACAATTTTTCCGGTTCTCTAATTCTCGTTTCACACGATATTGATTTTCTAAGACCAATAGTTAATGAGGTAGCATATATAAGAAAAGGTAAGCTAAATCTCTTCCCGGATGGAATTGATTATTTCCTTACAAAGAGACAGGAGCTTCAGGAGGATGAACAAACTGTTAAAAGGAACATTAAAGATTCTGTAAATGTTTCCAGGAAAGATCAGAAAAGAATCGAAGCTGAATTAAGACAGAGAAAGTACGAAGCTACAAAAGATCATATTAAAAAAATTAAAATGTTTGAAACTAAAATTGAAGAGCTTGAAAACAAAAAGAAAGAGCTTGAGGCTGAACTCTTAAATACCGATTTATATCATAATCCTGAATTGATGCGAGACAAGAATACGGAATTCAACAAAGTAAAAAAAGAACTTGAAGATCTAATTAAAGAGTGGGAAATTCA
>MGZZ01000078.1 GCA_001802795.1 Ignavibacteria bacterium GWC2_36_12
TCCTGAAAATGTCGATGGTTATGCTAGCATACAATCATTTATTACTTATGGAATGCCTGCAAATTTTATAAGCTCTAATTTCAATATCAATTTATCGGTTAACTATACAAGAACGCCGGGTATTACTAACGGCACCAGCAATTATTCTAATGTTATGAAATATGGAGCTGGTGCGGTAATAAGCAGTAATATCATCACGGATATTGATTTTCTCGTATCAACTACAAGCTATCATAATACTGTAAAGAACAACATCTCTAAAGAAAATGATGAAGAATACTTAAGCATGTTGAACAGGTTAAGATTTTACTGGCTTCTCTTTGATCAATTGGTTTTTCAGAGCGAGTTTAACCATAAATATGATGGTGGATTGTCTGAGCAATATGATCCGAATACATACCTGTTGAATTTGAGTCTTGGAATGAAGTTCTTTTCAGATAACAGAGGAGAGCTGAAGTTTTCGGTTTATGATGCACTAAATCAAAACAATAACATTTCAAGGCAATCAACTGATTACTATACACAGGAGTATAGTTCAAACGTAATAGGCAGATACTTTCTGCTTTCATTGATTTATAACTTAAGAACTTTTTATTAAAAGGAGTGCGAAATGAAAAAAATCAGGTCTCTTATATTATTCCTTGTTTTATCTGTTGTTTCAATAATAACAGGTTGTTCAGGTTCCCGGGAAGTTACGTCGCTTGCAAGGAATGGCGATATAACAATCGATGGCAGGCAATCTGACTGGGACCAATTAATTACTATTGAGGGAGAGAATATAGCATTTGGCTTTCGGAATGACGCGGATAATCTTTACCTCTGCATGGTAACAAATGACAGGAACAAAATTATTAAGATCATAAAGGGAGGTTTGAATGTCTGGCTTGAACCGGAAAACTCAGATGATAAAATCGGAATATTGTACCCGGACAAACCCGATCCGTCGGATTTTCAATTTCAACCAAACCAGCAGCTTCCTGAAATGCCTGACCAGCAGAAACCCGGGATGAGAGGAGAAGAGCAAATAGATCTGAAATTATATTCATCGCTTTCAAAACAAAAAGAGCTATATATCCTTAATGATGAAGGAAAGGTGCTAAAAACCTATCCTGTTGATGGGGAAATATTTAAAGCCAAAATCTCTTTTGACAAAGGCAATTTATGTTACGAGGTTAAGATTCCTATAGGGGAATCACTATCATCTAACTCCGGTTTAAAAACCGCCTCAGGAAGTAAATTAAATGTGGAATTCATAACCGGCGAAATCGAAGCCGGCTTTAATAAAATGCAGGGGGATATGGATGGTGAAGGTATGCGACCTTCTGGTCCACCTGCGGGCGGCGATTTTCCGGGCGGAGGTCCGGGTGGTGGTCCAGGTATTGGCAGACCCGATCGTTCAGGGAATAGACCTGATACGACACCAATTGATTATTCATTTGACGTTTTATTATATAAATAAAAAAGCTCTGTACTCGCTCTCTCCTCTCAGAATAACCCCATATTATTTTTTAGTATGGGGTTTTCTGTGATGTGTTTCAAAATTCTATTTTTGTAAAAATTTGATTTTACCAAACTCGTTTTTACTTGTCTAATTCAAACAGAACCGCAAGTTTTATTGAAATTTATCGTCAAACAGATAAGTGAATAAGAGTTGGAAGATACAGAGCTAATTAAAAATCTTAAAAACGGGAATGATGAATCTTTCCGAATAATTGTTGACAAATATCAAAGATTAATTTTAAACAGCTGTTACAGGTTTGTTTATAACCGTGAAACAGCAGAAGATTTAACCCAGGAAGTTTTTATTGAAGTTTACAGATCAATAAACATGTTTAGAAATGATTCAAAGCTTTCGACCTGGATTTACAGAATTGCAATTTCAAAATCACTCGATTACCTGAAAAGCAGGAAAAGAAAAAAACGCTTTGCAAATTCGAAAAGTTTGTTTGAAAATGAAGATATGATTGGCAGTACGAGTTTAAAAGATGAAATACAAGCGCCCGATGAACAAAGCCCGGAAAAATTACTCGATAATGATGACAGGATAAAAATTCTTTCATTAGCGCTTGACTGTTTGCCTGAAAATCAAAGAATTGCCTTTACTTTGAGTAAATATGATGAGTTTAGTTATAAGGAAATAGCAGATGTACTTGGCATAACCATATCATCGGTTGAATCTTTAATCCATCGCGCAAAAGTGAATCTCAGGAAAAAACTTTATAATTTTTATAGAGAATATCTCTAAATAAAAACATGAAGAAAGAAAAAAGAATTTCAGACGAAGTAGAAAAAACTCTTAATGCGGTTAATGAACTTCCGAGACTGGAAGGGAATCCTTTTCTTTATACAAGAATTAAAACCGTTATTGAAAAATATCCGTCACCGGTAAAAAAGAAAAGTATATTTGTTTTTAAGCCCGTTATTATTGGGTTAATAATTATTATTAATGTTATTACTACGATATACTTTCTTCAAGCTGATATTGGTTCTTATCCTCCGGATGAATCATTGATAGAATCATTGAATAATGATTACAAAATCAACCAATCATATTATGAGTATATAAGCCTGAACTGATATGGACTGGACGAATAAAAATAATTTTTTAAAATGGATTGTTGGAATATTATTAGTCCTTAATATTGTTACTGTAACAATAATATGGACACACATTCTTGATAAAGAACCGCCCGTGCCGGGAAATTATAACCGTCCTCCCGATCCTGTTAAATTAATGCAGAAAGAGCTGGCTCTTACCGATATCCAGGCAAAATTGTTTGAAGAGAAAAGAAAAATACTTTTCGAAGCGACCGATAGACTTTTCGACGAGATGAGAACTTTAGAGAACATGTTAAAAGAAAAACTGTTTGAAAAAGAATATGACGTCACTTTAGTAGATTCGATTACTTACAGGATAGGTTCGATACAAACTGAGTTGGAGAAACTTCGTTTCAATCACTTTAAAGAATTGATTTCTATTTGTACCCCGGAACAAAGAGAAAAATTTATTCCTATTCTAAAAAAACTTATGGAACGAAACCCACCGGGCGGAAAACCTGGTGATCACGAATTTCAACAAAAGTGGAATAAACCCGGTGCGCCGCCTTTTAACCCGGGTGATTAAGAATATTTATTTTCTTTTTATGAAAAGATTCTTATTATTTTTTCTGATTCTAACTCAGTCTTCTGCTTTTGCCAAAGATCCCGGAGATAGCGTTTTTACAGGGATTCAGGTCCACACAATAAAGCTGCAGTTTGATCAGCCTAATTACTGGGATTCTCTTACAATATATTATGAAGAAGGAAATGAACAAAATATTGTTGCCGATGCAACTGTAGATGGCGTTGTTTACGATAGTGTCGGTGTCCGGTTTAAAGGAAATTCTTCTTACAGTCATCCCAATAATAAAAAGCCGTTCAAAATTAATTTTGATGAATACCGGGAAGACCAGAGATGGGATGGATTAAAAGGAATTCATTTAAATAACTGCTGGAATGATCCAACATTTATGCGTGAAAAAATTCATCTCGATTTTTGTAAAGATGCCGGAATTTCCGCACCGAGAGCAAACTATACCGAACTTTATATCAACAATGAGCTTTAGGGATTTTATTCGCTGGTAGAGCATGTAGATAAAAAATTTCTTTCTTCGCATTATGATAG
Source organism: Ignavibacteria bacterium GWC2_36_12 (assembly GCA_001802795.1). GTDB lineage: Bacteria > Bacteroidota > Ignavibacteria > Ignavibacteriales > Ignavibacteriaceae > RBG-16-34-14. Next base: position 3,665 of record MGZZ01000078.1, read on the forward strand.
TAGTGACGGTAATCTTTATAAAGCCGTAGATGCTTTTGGTGGCGGCGGAATGGGAGGCAGTCAATTAATCTCGGATTTCAGATGGTATGGCAGTGATCAAAGCTTATACTACGACCGCTATGAGTTAAAGACAGAAGAAGCTGATGATCCCTGGTCAGGCTTGGTTAATCTTATCGATATTATAAACAACTCCACAAGTATATCCGAATCTCTGCCACAGGTTTTTAATGTAAATTCATTTTATAAAGCGATAGGCACAGATATTCTTTTTGCAAATCTTGATTCATACATCGACGGCGGAAGAAATTTTTATGTCTATAAAAATTTTGTAACTGGAAAGTTTGAATGGATTGTTTGGGATGTAGGTTTAAGTTTTGGTGCTTATGGCGGGGGAGGAATGGGTGGAAGTAGTAATTCTTCCAGCCTGAGTGTTACTTATGTTACCAGCGCTATTTCAAGACCCTTAGCCGGAAAAGTTTTTAACGATGCTACACTTAAAAGTGAATATCTTCAGTCTCTTTGTTATTTGTTTAATACATATTTTAATTCTGAACGTATATTCGCCCAAATAGACAGCATTGCAAATACTATTCGTCCGTATGTTACTGCCGATTCAAGAAAACAGTATACTACCCAGCAGTTCGAAACAAATATAAACAGCGATATTACATTAGGCGGGGGACAGGGCGGAGGCAATAAGCCTGGGTTAAAATCTTTTATAACTGCACGTATTACGAGTGTTCAAAACCAACTGGTAAGCTTGGGTGTTTCGTGTCTTTTAGACATAGAGCCGGGAGACTTAGTAATAAACGAATTTATGTCATCGAATGATTCTATTCCTGATCCGGCAGGTGAAGCAGAAGATTGGATAGAACTTTATAACAATACGTCGGAAGATTTAGATATAAGTGGAACATACCTCTCGGATGATTTCAATAATCCGAATGAATGGCAGTTTCCTGAGAATACTGTTGTTGCAGCAAACGGATACTTAATAATCTGGGCAGATGAAGATGATGACCAGGAAGGTTTGCACGCAAATTTTAAACTCTCTTCTACTGACGGAGAAGAAATAATTTTATCTAATTTAGATTTAACGGTGATCGATTCTGTCTCTTTTGAATCACAGGCTCTTAATTTATCGATGTCGCGTATTCCGAATGGAACAGGCTCATTTGTTCAATCAAATCCTACTTTTAACAGGGAGAATTCAAATACTACTTCAGTTGAGGAAAGTACAGCCGAAATACCAGGAACTTTTACATTAAAACAAAATTATCCTAATCCGTTCAATCCGACGACAACTATAAATTTTACAGTCGATAAAACACGGCGGACAACTTTAAGAGTTTACAACGTTCTCGGTCAACTAATAGAAACTTTATATGAAGGTTATGCAGATCCCGGCAACTTGTATTCAATAAAATTTGATGCTTCAAAACTTAACAGCGGAGTATATTTTTACAGGTTAGAGAGCGAAGAAAATGTTGAAACGAAAAGAATGGTTTTGATCAAATAACTCTTATAAGTTTCATGCTTCTGTGTTCAGGGCTTCCCCCATCCCTAACACTTAAGGAAGCAAAGCCCATGATCGCCCGATCATCGGGCTTTTTTTTACCTCTCCTTAGTTTTAATTATCTGATGGTTGTCTATTTCTATAAATATTATATCCCTAACAGGATTTTGTACTTCTTAATCCCGAATGGCTGACATATTTATAGAAAAATGAAAAAGGAAAAGATATAGAATCCCTTTTGGAATGACATAAAAATGTTTTTAATTCAATACAACATTTAATTACAAACCCAAGCCATATACTGAAGGCATTAAAAGAAACGATAGAGTTTTTGAGGAAGAAATAATTGGAACCCCTCCTACGTCCTCCCCTTTACCAAAGGGGAGGAAACAGGGTTCTAGTATAACCCTAAATTACCCCTATCCAATGCATAAATCAATAATTTACACTATTCACCGGGCATTCATAAGTATTTGACAATAGTTATCGGCTTTCATAATTTTGATCAGGTTCGTCAAGGTAGTTAATAGAGAAGCCTAAATAGTTGAAAATAAATAATCCGAAACATTCCATAGTTTAATACATCTTATTTGATAATAAAAAGCTTAATTTTACTATTAATCCGAAAACATTTGTATAACATCATAAATAATAATTCATGGAAAAAGGTCTTTTAGAATTAACTGATGTAACTGTTCGCTTTGCCGGCGATTCCGGCGATGGAATGCAGTTAACCGGCTCACAGTTTACAAACACTACTGCGATTGTTGGAAACGATTTAAGCACTTTACCCGATTACCCCGCAGAGATACGTGCACCTGCCGGGACAACTTATGGTGTAAGCGGGTTCCAGCTTCATTTCAGCAGCAACGATATTCAAACTCCGGGAGATGAACCGGACGTTCTTGTAGCAATGAATCCTGCTGCACTTAAAACAAATCTTTCCGATCTGAAGAAAGGCGGAACTTTAATTGTTAATGTTAATTCATTCGATTCGAAAAATCTAAGGCTTGCCGATTATGAAACAAATCCTCTCGAAGATGGAACTGTTGAAGGTTATAATGTTATCCAGGTTCCTCTTTCACAATTAACAAATACTGCACTCGAGGATACTTCACTTTCTGCAAAAGAAAAGACTCGCTGTAAAAACTTTTTTGCACTCGGTATGATGTACTGGCTTTACAGCAGACCTATTGAACCGACTTTAAATTGGCTAAATGTAAAATTTAAAAATGCCCCGGAAATTAAGGCAGCAAATGAAAAAGCGCTTAAAGCAGGCTACTATTTTGGTGAAACCACGGAAGTATTTACTACAAGATATGAAGTAAAACCGGCAACTCTTCCGAAAGGAACTTACAGGAATATTTCAGGCAATGAAGCACTGGCTCTTGGGTTTATAGCCGCATCTGTTAAATCAGGATTACCATTGTTTTTAGGTTCATATCCTATTACTCCTGCTTCGGATATACTTCATGAACTAAGCAGGCATAAAAATTTTGGCGTGAGAACGTTCCAGGCAGAAGATGAAATTGCTGCTGTTACTGCTGCTTTGGGTGCGGCATATTCGGGTGCGCTTGCAATTACAACGACAAGCGGTCCCGGTGTTGCACTTAAAACAGAAACTATCGGTCTCGCCGTTATGACTGAATTGCCTATTGTAATTATCGATGTTCAAAGGGGGGGACCGAGCACAGGTCTCCCAACAAAAACAGAACAATCCGATCTTCTTCAGGCAATGTTCGGTAGGAACGGCGAAGCTCCTGTTGCAGTTGTTGCTCCGGCAACTCCTGCAGAATGTTTTTCTATGGCTCTTGAAGCATCGCGTCTTGCAATAAAATATATGGTTCCTGTTATGTATTTATCTGATGGTTACATAGCAAACGGTTCTGAGCCGTGGAAGCTTCCTGATGTTGATGCTCTACCCGAAATTGAAGTTAAATTCAGGACTGAAGCTGAAGGATTTAAACCTTACTTAAGAGATGAGAATCTTTCAAGACCCTGGGCTTTACCCGGCACTCCCGGACTTGAGCACAGAGTAGGTGGGCTTGAAAAAGCAAACATAACCGGCGATGTGAGTTATGATCCCGAAAATCATGAATTTATGGTAAGACTGCGAGCGCAAAAAGTAAAGAACATGGAAAATGATATTCCCGAACTTGAAGTAAGAGGAGATAAAGATGCCGAGCTTCTTGTAATCGGCTGGGGCGGAACTCACGGAGCAATTTCTGAAGCAGTTGACAGGGCAAGAAACAGAGGATTAAAAGTTGCCAGAGTTCACTTCAGGTATTTAAATCCTTTGCCTAAAAACACGGGAGAGGTTTTAAGAAGTTATAAGAAAATTCTGTGTCCCGAATTAAATATGGGACAACTTTCAAAAATTTTAAGAAATGAATTCCTTGTTGATATTGAACCTTTTAATAAGATACAGGGATTACCATTTAAATCATCGGAAATTGAAAACAAGATCGACTCGATCCTTGGAGGAAACAATGGCAGAAAATAAAGAGTCCGCCTTCTCTAAAGTTTCGGCGGATAAACAAGATCAAGTTAAATATACGGCAAAGGATTTTGCATCATCGCAGGATGTTAGGTGGTGCCCCGGTTGCGGTGATTATTCTATCCTTGCACAAATGCAGAGAGTTTCACCGGATCTTGGAATTAAAAAAGAGAATATGGTCTGGATTTCAGGGATAGGATGTGCTGCAAGATTCCCTTACTATATGGATACTTATGGTGTTCACGGAATTCATGGAAGAGCTGCTTCGATTGCTACGGGAGTAAAAATTAATCGTCCCGATCTTTCTGTTTGGGTAGCGTCGGGAGATGGTGATCTTCTAAGTATAGGTGGAAATCATTTTATTCATGCTTGCAGAAGAAATATCGATATAAAAATTCTTCTTTTTAATAACAGGATTTACGGATTAACAAAAGGGCAGTATTCACCAACATCAGAAAAAGGAAAGAAAACAAAAAGCACACCTTACGGAAGCGTGGATTTTCCTTTTAACCCGATAAGTCTTGCTATCGGTTCAGGAGCTACGTTTGTTGCCCGCTCTTTAGACAGAGATGCAAAACACCTGCAGGCAATGATGAAAAGAGCCGCCGATCATAAAGGTACTGCTTTCATAGAGATATTTCAGAATTGCAATATCTTTAACGATGGTGCTTTTGAATTGTTGACTGATAAAGATACAAAACCCGATCATGTACTTGTGCTGGAACATGGCAAGCCAATGGTGTTTGGAAAAAATAATGATAAAGGTATAAGGTTAGATGGTCTTACGCCGCAGGTTGTAGATATTTCCAATGGACAATATTCGATAAACGATCTCTGGGTTCATGATGAATTAGACAAAAATTCTTTCAGAGCACATATACTTTCCAGGTTTGATGAAATGGAAGGTTTACCCACTCCAATCGGAGTCTACACGCAAGTTCAAAGAACAACCTATGATGAAGATTTCCATGAACAGATTGAAGCAATAAAAAAGCAAAAGGGTAACGGCGATCTGAAAAAACTTCTCTACAGCATGAATACGTGGGAGGTAAAATAAAATAGTATTTTTTTTATTCACAATAAAAATTTACTAACTTTGTTTAGCAGTTTTTCCGGGGCTTGACGTCAAGCCCCTTTTTATTTAGCTATGATAAATTTTAAAAAGCTCGAAGAGATTATAAAACAAAACAGTTCGTTCTTATTAACAACTCATGTTAATCCTGATGCAGATGCAATCGGCAGCGAGATTGCATTTTATAAAATGCTTGAATCGTTGGGTAAGAAAGTTTATGTAATTAACCACAGCTTAACTCCTTATAACCTGCAATTCCTCGATGATGAGAAAGTAATTGAGAAATATGATAAGCAGAAGCATCTGGAAATATTGAATTCTGTTGATGTGCTGACCGGATTGGATTTCAACCGTTCCGATCGTCTTGTAAGTATGAAGGAAGATTTCCTTAACTCAAGCAAAATGAAAATGATTATTGATCATCACCAGGACGCTGAAGATTTTGTTGACCATGTTTTTGTTGATACTGAGTATTGTGCAACCAGTCATGTCATTTATGATTTCATAAAACAAACTCAGATTGTAAAAGTAGATTATTCATTAGCTTATCCACTTTATGCAGCTATAATGACCGACACAGGCTCATTCAGGTTTGAAAGAACAACACCTGAAGTTCATAAAATTATAGCGGATCTATTGGAAATAGGAGTTAGCCCGATAGAAGTTTTTGACAAAATATATGACCAAAGTAAGTTCAGTAAAGTGAAACTTCTGGGTAAAGCTCTTGAATCACTTAAGTTGTATGGAGGTAAAAAAGAAATAAGCTATATGGTTCTTAAGCAGGATGACTTTAATTCTCTCGGAGCAATAGAATCGGACACAGATAGCTTTGTTAATTTTTCTTTGTCGGTAGAAAATGTAAAGATTGGTTTGTTATTTATTGAATTGAAGCAAGGTTTTAAAGTCAGTTTCCGCTCGAAAGGAAATATACCTGTCAATAAACTTGCGGCAGAATTCGGCGGTGGCGGACATACAAATGCTGCGGGACTACGAATCTTTAATGAAAAAATGGATGACAACATTTCAAAGATATTATCAAAATCTGAAGAGTATTTAGAAGGGAATAAGTGATTGTTATGTTTAAATTAAAAATTAGCGCGGCAGATAAGAAAATTTCTTATAAACCACTTTCAGTAAGCCTGAAATATCTCATAGAAGAGAAGAAATTATCCGATAGTCTCAAAAATATTGAAAGGGTTTTCAACGTAAAGTTATCTGAACTTCAAAGAAAAAGTTTCCTTTCTGAAAGCGGAAATGAAATAAGGATATCCAAGTATGATGGTAAGCCGGATGAAGTTTTTATTTCAAAAATTAAATTGGATAACAAGTTTTCTGCAGATTATTTTAGAAATCATCTTGCAGGCTTTCTTCCTGAACTTAAAAAAGAGGAGTTAAAATTCCTTCACGTTTTTATTCCTAAGTATCAGGCTTTCAAATCCTATTTTGACAGCGAAGAATATTATTACCAGACTTTTGTTGAAGGAGTTATTTATGGTAATTATTCTTTTGATCTTTATAAATCGGATAAAAAAAATCTTAAAGATTTGAGTGTCCTGTTTTATGCGGACAATAGTAACAAACTCAGGTCAGCTTTAGCTAAAGCTGAAATTATTATGGAAGGAGTTAACTTTACGCGGGATCTCCAAAATGAACCCGCTATTAAACTTACACCGGATGATTTGGCTAACAGGGTTAGATTCAACTTAAGCAAAGCGGGAGTTAAGGTTAAAGTATTTGATGAGAAAGAAATTGCAAGAAGAAAAATGGGTGGTTTGCTTGCCGTCGGAATGGGAAGTGAAAATCCTCCCAGGTTTATTATTATGGAATATAAAGGCAAAGATTCCGGGAAAAAGAAAAAAATAGCCCTGGTTGGAAAAGGTGTGACTTTTGATTCAGGTGGTATTTCAATTAAGCCTGCCCAGAATATGGGTGAAATGAAAGCTGATATGTCCGGGGCGGCAGTGGTTGCAGGAACAATTCTGGCTGTAGCAAAAGCCAAACTCCCGGTAAATATTCTTGGTGTAATTCCAACTGCCGAGAATATGCTTTCAGGAAAAGCAATGAGACCGGGGGACATTGTTAAAACTTCTTCCGGAAAAACTATTGAGGTTGATAATACAGATGCGGAAGGAAGAATGATACTTGCAGATGCTCTGCATTACGTATCTCAGCAAAAACCTGATGTGATTGTTGATCTGGCTACTTTGACAGGCGCATGTGTTGTTGCACTGGGAGAATTTGTTGCAGGCTTATTTACGAAAGATACAAAGCTATCAGATACACTTTATGATCTTGGGCTTAAAACTTATGACAGGGTATGGTCTTTACCAATGTGGGATGATTATCATGAGCTAAACAAAAGTGATATTGCTGATGTTAAAAATGTTGGTGGTAGGTGGGGCGGAGCAATTACTGCAGCTAAATTTCTCGAGAACTTTGTGGATGAAAAAATCCCCTGGGCTCATCTTGATATTGCCGGACCATCAATGTTGAATGAAAGTAATAACTATAGCAAAAAATTTATGACAGGCTTTGGGGTAAGATTGCTGTTTGAGTTTGTACAAAACAGCAATAAGAAAAAATAAATTATATCATTTCTTTAACTCATTGTTTTTATATATAGTTCCATCTTTCATCTCAAAGAGATTATCTCCTAAAAACATCAGTTCCCGGTTGTGAGTAACAATAATAAATGTCTTGTTTAATTTGTTCTTCAGTTTTGTGAAAAGTTCCTGCAGAATGATGCTGTTTTGTGAATCGAGATTCCCTGTTGGTTCATCAGCTAAAATTATTTCGGGATCATTAGCTAATGCACGGGCTACAGCAACCCTTTGTTGCTCCCCCCCTGATAATTCAGCAGGTTTGTGATTAACTCTTTCGATTAAACCAATTTCATTCAAAAGATCTTTTGCCTGCATACTTGCTTTCTTTTCCGGGACTCCATTAATCATTTGGGGAATCATAATATTTTCCAAAGCGGTGAATTCAGGCAGAAGATGATGAAACTGGAAAACAAAGCCGATATTGTTATTTCTGAAACGTGCAAGTTTATCATCTGTAAGATTGTAAATGTTTGTAGAATTAAAAATAACTTCTCCGGAGTCAGGTTTATCGAGCCCGCCAAGAATATGCAGAAGTGTACTTTTGCCGGCACCGGAAGCCCCAACAATTACAGAGATTTTATTCTCTTCAACATCCAGCGAAATTGATTTGAGAATTTCCAGCGTAACTTTTTCATTCGATCTGAAAGATTTATTGATATTATTTGCTTTAAGTATTACAGAATTACTCATAAAATTTACGATGTACTTTTAATTTCAAAATATTACCTGCTTTCAACTTCCTGCTTCCAACAATTTATTACTCCCACTTAATTGATTCAACTATATTAACACTTGCAGCTTTTTTTGCAGGGTAAAGCGATGCCAAAAAAGAAAGAAGCATCGAAGCTCCCGAAATATAAAAGAAATCGGAGAGCCTTAATTGAAGAGGCAGCGAGTCAATTTTATATTGTGTCGGATCAAGCGGATAAATATTATAATTTATTTGAAGATAACAAACCAGGTATCCGATAAAAATTCCGGCAAGGGTTCCTATAACTCCAATAAGCAATCCTTCAAACATAAATATCTTTACTATTGATTTCTCGCCTGCACCGACAGATCTTAAAACTCCGATGTCTCTCTTTTTCTCTATTACAGACATTGATAATGAACCAAGAATATTAAACGTAGCTACTGCAATAATTAAAGAAAGAATAATGTATGCCGACCATCTTTCAATCTGCATCACAGAGTATAAATCTTTGTGAAAATCGTACCACGTATTAATGCTGTATAAATCAGGATCTAGTTCGGAAGTAAGTTGATTTTTTAGTTCATCAGATCGGTTAATGTCGGATAGTTTAATTTCATATCCCTGGACAGATTTTCCATATCCTAAAAGGCTCTGAGCTGAACTCAGAGAAGTAAAAATATAAGATGCATCATATTCGTTATTATCTGAACTATAAATACCGGCAATAATAAATTTCCTTGTGTTTGGAATTGTAAACTGAACAAGAGCTTTTTCAATGCCAACGGGTGATACCAGTGTGATCGTATCACCCACTAAAGATTGTAAATGGTCGGCGAGATGTATTCCGATAACTGCCTGAGGAATATTTTCTTCAGTCTTTAAATTAAATTTTCCAAATAGAATACTTTTATTAATACCGTAAATATCATTTGCGTGCAGTTCATTTATTCCTTTTAAATTAACAACTTTTGTGAGCCCTGAATTGTATGCTAAGACTTTACCATTTACAAAAGCCGAAAAATCTTTTATTTCCTTTTTAGACTTCAGCAGGTTTTCTAATTGTTCCTGGTTTGCATCATTAGAAATCACTTCAACTCTAAGATGCGGATCGAAATTCATGAGGAAAGAAGTAACCAGGCTTCCGAATCCATTGAAAACAGATAGTACTACTATTAATGCTGCAACTCCGATTGTAATCCCGGATACAGATATTATAGAAATAATAGTGATAAAATTAATTTTATGTTTTGAAACAAGATATCTTTTTGCTACAAACGATTCGAAAGACATTATCTGAACCTTAATGATGTAACAGGTTGAATTCTTGATGCGATATAGCTTGGGATAATACTTACAATAAGGCAGAGTATAAGTGTAAGCAATGAAACTATAAAGAAAACTTCAGGAGATATTTTTATCGGTACCGATGTTACAAAGTAAACTGACGAAGGAAGAGAAATAATATTAAATTTTAGCTGGATTATTGTTACTGCAAAAGCCAGAATGTTTCCTATTATAATTCCCACAAGTGCAAGGAATATTCCCTGGTAAATGAAAACAGAAATAATCTGCTTTCTTTTTGCTCCAAGAGATTTTAACACGCCTATAGAACTTGTTTTTTCCAGCACAATCATCAAGAGAGTTCCAATAATATTAAAGACGGCTACAACAATAATTAAAGCTAATACAATCGGTACGGGTTCTTTCTGTAAGTTAATCCATGTAAATATATTTCTATGTGTCTGATAAATTGATCGGACAGAATGTGGATAACGAAGTCCTGCAGAAAGAACGCTTGTCAAGCTATCGATCCTGGAAATGTTATTCAGTTTAATATCATAACCGTTTATGTTATCGCCGATGCTGAAAAGTTTTTGAGCGTCTTTTAACGATATGTATGCAATCAGGTCATCGTATTCAGCCATACCGCTCTCAAAAATGCTGCCCACAGTGTAGCGCGCAATATTCGGAAAGTTTTCAGGAGAAGGGAGCTGATTATTCTTTAATGTAAAGAGAGTTACTTTATCCCCGACCTTTACACGGAGTTTGTTTGCTAACTTTTTCCCGATAATAATTTTGCCATTATCCAGTTCAAATTTTCCGTCGATGATGCTTTCTTTTATTCCGCTCCAGTTGTCGGAAGGATTTATACCTTTTATGCTGACACCCTCTTTAATTTTTTTTGTTCCGATTATTCCAAGATTTGAAGCATAAGGATTAACATAAATTGTGTAATCACCAAGTTTACTTTTTATTAGAGGTTGGGTTCTATGGTAATCAGGCAGAGTATTTTTATAAGAGGCGATTTTTATATGAGAATCAAAATCTATTATTTTGTTTGTAATGGTTTCTTCAAACCCGTTTAGAATACTGAGCGCAATTATTAAAGTTGCAACACCCAGAGAAATTCCGGTAATTGAAATTGTTGAAATGAGATTTATAAAACGTGAATCCCTTTTTGAAAAGATATATTTCTTCGAAATGAAAAATGGAAAAGAAGGCATTTGCAAAAGTCTTATTTTTCTTTAATTCAGGAACTAATTTAGGGAAGAATGGTTTGAGATAAAACATATAGTATTAGAGGATTCGATAATCAGCCGGTAACAACAGCTGCTGATTTTTTTGATTATTTGGTTGTAATAGGATATATTTAATGCCTTTCTTGGATTTTTATTTGCAGTGTTCTTATAAATTTTGAATATACGGGGCGTAGCGTAGCCCGGTTCATCGCGCCTGCTTTGGGAGCAGGAGGTCGCAGGTTCGAATCCTGCCGCCCCGACTTTGTAATTAACAATTATCAATGAATAATTAACAATTAGTTCTTAAAAAATTGTCCATTGTAAATTGTTAACTGTTCATTGTTTATTGATGAGCGCCCGTAGCTCAATCGGATAGAGCATCAGCCTTCTAAGCTGAGGGTTAGTGGTTCGAGTCCACTCGGGCGTACCATAAAAATTAACAAATTGATAATTAACAATGAATAATGAATTTCATTGTAAATTTTTTAATTGTTCATTGTTAATTAAAGATGGTGAGCGTAGCTCAGCTGGTTAGAGCACCAGGTTGTGGCCCTGGGGGTCGTGGGTTCAAATCCCATCGCTCACCCCATAAAAAATTAACAATTAGTTATTAACAATGAATAATGAATCTTAATTGTTCATTTTTAATTATGAATTGATCTTGGCCCCATCGTCTAATGGTTAGGACCTCGCCCTTTCACGGCGGTAATAGGGGTTCGAATCCCCTTGGGGTCACTAAGTTTTTAGTGACCATTCCGGATATTTCCTTTCAGCAATTTGATGACTCATCAAAAATTTGATAATAGGTTTGTCTCTTTTACTCTATTCTAAGGATAAAAAATTAAAACTTTAGTTAAGGAAATTTTGCCTACCGGGAACTATCTTGTAAAATGGAATGCAACAGACGATAAAGGAGCAAGTGTATCCAGCTGAGTTTATTTTTATGTTTTATGCCTGGCAGATCAGCAGGCAACAGGAAAGATGATATTTCAGAAATAAATAGAACCTTCGAGGTTCGTACCTTGCTTTTCGGTTAGTAACCTGGAAGGTTAAAGTAGTAGATTTCTGTATCATTACATTTATTCTTAATATTTACGTTTTTTTTTATTACTCATCTTCGTTGATATTTTTCACAAAAGCTTTATTTTTATGATAACCTTGATAATAATTTTCACAGATGGGCAGACGAAAAAATAATTCTCCGGACATAAACCTGAATTTAAATGTGCGAGGCTTACCTTTATCTGCAACTCTTGCAATAAATGAAAAGTGCGACTTGCTCAGAAAACAAGGAAGGCAAGTCTACAAGCTTGGACTTGGTCAGTCACCTTTTCCTGTTCCTCAGCCTGTTGTTGATGCACTTAAAGTTAATGCTCATCAGAAAGATTATCTTCCTGTTAAGGGATTATTCCAGTTAAGGGAAACTGTAGCAGATTACCACAGACGGGCACAGGGAATCAATCATGATGCAGAAGATGTTTTGGTTGGTCCAGGCTCAAAAGAATTAATGTTTCTTCTCCAGCTTGTTTATTATGGTGATTTAGTAATTCCAACGCCAAGCTGGGTTTCTTATGCGCCCCAGGCTCATATTATTGGAAGACAAGTGAGATGGCTTCGTACCCGCAGGGAAGATAATTGGAAACTAACTGCCGATGAGTTGGCAGCACATTGTAAGCATGATCCTAATAAACCAAGAATTGTGGTTCTCAATTATCCTTCCAACCCAAGCGGGATCACTTATACAAAGGATGAGTTAAAGGCAATTGCTAAAGTTGCAGCGAGCTATAAAATAATTTTATTAGCTGATGAAATTTACGGTGAACTTCATCATAGGGGAAAGCATGTTTCAATAGCAAGATTTTATCCGGAAGGAACTATAATAAGCGGCGGGCTCAGTAAATGGTGTGGAGCCGGCGGATGGCGTTTGGGTACATTTACTTTTCCGCACTCACTAAGGTGGCTGCTCGATTCAATGGCTACTGTTGCAAGTGAAACATTTACTGCTACAAGTGCCCCTATTCAATATGCTGCTGTAAGAGCTTTTAAAGGTGGAATTAAAATTGAAAATTATTTATGGAATTGCAGAATTATTCTGCGAAGACTTGCCCGGCTTATAGTTTTTAAATTAAGAAATACAGGTGTTGATGTTTCTGAGCCAGACGGAGCTTTTTATTTATTCCCCGATTTTAGTCCGTTTAAGGATAAGCTTGCAAAGAAAAATATTAACACCGGTTTTGAATTATCTGATACACTTCTTGAAGAAGCCGGTGTGGCTTTATTGCCCGGAAGCTCTTTCGGTCGACCGGATAATGAATTAACTGCAAGATTAGCATATGTAGATTTTGACGGTGTAAAAGCGTTATCGGCTTCTGAGCAGGTAAAATCGGAAAAGGAAATTGATGAGGATTTTCTCGAAACTTATTGCGGCAATACGCTTAATGCAATTGATCATATTTGTGATTGGTTAAAGAGTAAATGATTAATTATTTAATTGTTTCAATAGGAGCAGCAATCGGGGGAGTAAGCAGGTATTGGCTTTCAAACCTTGCTTATAAATATTTTCCTGCAATCTTTCCTTACGGAACTCTTATTGTAAACATAGTGGGAAGTTTTCTTCTCGGACTTATCATTTTTGTTTTTGATGAAAAAGAATTATTAAATAACCAGTTAAAGATATTTCTAACTATAGGATTCTGCGGCGGATTTACAACTTTCTCGACTTTTTCTTTAGAGACTTTTAATCTTATAAGAGATTCCGAATATTTTCTTGCTTCAATAAATGTTATTTTAAGTATAGTGTTTTGTTTACTCGGTGTATTTTTGGCTTACATTGTTTCAAAAATTATTTGAGCAGATATGCAAATAAAAGGTGAAGCAAAACTTTTAAGAATTTTTGTCGGGGAGAATGATAAATCCGGGCATATTCCTGTTTATGAAAAAATTGTTCTGGCTGCAAGAGAAAATAACCTTGCCGGCGCAACAGTTTTTAAAGGAATTATGGGATATGGCGGTAAAAGCAGAATTCACACTGCAAAAATCTTAAGGCTTTCCGAAGATCTTCCTTTAACTATAGAAATAGTTGATTCGGCAGAGAAGATAGAAGAATTCGTTCCGATTGTTAATGAAATTTTTGAATCCTCAAAAAGCGGGGGATTGATTACAATTGAGAAAGCCGAGATAATAAAATACACTTCTGGATAAGATAATCCTCAAATCTTATTTCATCATTTCTTTTATTCGTCCAACTTCACCGGTTTCAAGGCGAACTTTAATCCCGTGAGAATGTTCAGTGGATTTTGTAAGAACTTCCCCCACAAATCCTTCGGTAAGTTTACCGCTTTGCTGGTCTTCTTTTAATACGATTTTTACATGAGCACCCTGCTTTACATCATAGCGTCTTGTACCATCCATCGTTTTAGTCCTTTCTTTTAATGCTTTTAGGTCTTCTTTCCCATCTTTTCTTTTTATTACCTGAAAATCTGAATGAACCTGACCTTTTTCCGGCTCCGGATTTTCTACTAAACATTTTAGTGTCTCTGTCTTCTGTTCTTTCGATGCCGTCGTCATTTAATTTATACGGATGATCTTCAATTATAGGAATTGGTATTTTTATCAGCCTGTTTATTTCCCTAAGGTAATATCTTTCTTCAGCATCACAGAAAGAAAGTGCTACTCCGCTTAAACCGGCTCTTCCCGTTCTACCAATACGATGAATATACAATTCGGAAAAATCAGGTATATCGAAATTAAATACGTGAGATAATTTTTCTATATCAATTCCCCGTGCAGCAATATCGGTTGCAACAAGAACTCTTGTTCGTTGGGATTTAAAATTATTTAATGCACGCTGCCTGGCACCTTGTGATTTGTTCCCGTGAATAGCATCGGTATTAATCTTAGCATCATTTAAATACCGGGAAACAATATCTGCACCGCGTTTTGTACGTGTAAAAACCAGAGCAGAAGAAACATTCTCATTTTTCAGAATATGAATAAGCAATTTCTTTTTATCAGGTCGCGCAACAAAATAAACTGCCTGTTTAATTGCTTCAACAGTTTTTGTTTCAGGAGCGATTTCAATTTTTACCGGATCATTTAAGATTTTGTTAGAAAGCCTTACAATTTCCGGAGGCATTGTGGCTGAGAAGAAAAGTGACTGCTTTTTCTCAGGAAGTTTTTCTAATATTTTTTTTACATCAATTATAAAACCCATATCCAGCATTCTGTCAGCTTCATCCAGCACGAGAATTTTTATATGGGAGAGATTTATATAATTCTGATTTATAAGATCGAGAAGTCTTCCCGGAGTTGCAATAAGAATATCGACACCCTGTCTTAATTTATCCGTTTGCGTATACTGCGAAACTCCGCCATATACAACTGTGTTTCTTAAGCCGGTATGTTTTCCGTATGCACTAAAGCTTTCCCCAACCTGCACGGCAAGCTCTCTTGTTGGTGTAATGATTAAAGCTTTTATAGTTCTTTTTGATTTGCCGGGTTCTCTCTCCTGGCTGAGAATTTGTAAAATAGGAATGGCGAATGCAGCAGTCTTGCCGGTGCCTGTTTGTGCACAGCCAAGAAGATCTTTTCTTTCTAATATTACGGGGATCGCCTGTTTTTGAATTGGTGTCGGTATTGTGTAACCTTCATTAGCTAATGCTGTTTGTAAAGGCTTAATAAGATTCAGATTTTCGAATGACATATTACTTTCTATTTATCCAGGCTCATCTTTGACGAGACTGATATATTATTTGCCGGGTTAAAACTTAAATGTTTTAATACGGCGGTTTGTAAAATTAAGATTTATTAAAAATCTGCAGTCAAGAGGGGTAAGTGAATGAAGGCATACTTTTAAAAATCACGCACATCTAAGTTACGTTAATAAAACCATATTTCCTATAAATGGTCAAGCTGAACTTGTCTGTTTGCCGATAGGCAGGTTCGGAATGACAATACCAAAAATTAACCCACGGTTTCAACCGTGGGGAAAACAAAGAAAAAATTATTGCAACCGTTTCAACGGTTTTTATTCTTTCAACCCAAACACTCCAATAACCTGTCTATATCAGAAGCATCGTTATACAAATGTGGAGCTATTCTGATAGAAGTGCCTCTGAAGCTGACAAAGATTTTCTTCTCTTTGAATCTCTTTTTCAATAATTCCTTATCCCTGGTTCCAATTGGAACTGCCATAAGATGACCTGCATGAGGCGTCAGAGGTTTCTCATAATTATTACTAAGGTTTTCAGAAATCTTATCTGTTAATATTTTTATTGAAGACTGAATATTTTCAACTCCCCATTGTAAAATCTGATCAAGTGCTGCAATAGACATCTGCAAAATATTAAACTGTGCAGACTCTCCCATATCAAATTTTCTTGCGCCTGCCAGGTATTCTGAAACATAACCTGTAAGTTTTGAAAAATCATCGCTTCCTTTTCGCGTACTCCAGTTATATTCCAAAGGTTCTCCTTTATCCTGCCGCTTCGGTGAAACATACATATAACCCAAGCTGTACGGACCAAGCATCCATTTATAGCCGACTGCAACGGCAAAATCCGGATCAATTTTATTTATGTTTATTGGAAGAACTCCCAGAGACTGGCTCAGGTCCAAAGCTAAATAAGCACCAACCGATTTAACTGCTTCACTTATTTTTTCCAGATCT
>MGZZ01000079.1 GCA_001802795.1 Ignavibacteria bacterium GWC2_36_12
AAGCAAAGGATGAAACTTAAAAACCCGGTGTATTTCATCCCATTCAATTTTATTCATTTCCTGCCTGGTGACTGAATGTTCTGCCCTGATACCTGTAATCCAGGCTTGCATTCCCGCCAGTGCTCTGTTTAAAGGCTCAACTTTCCTGATAAAGCAGCATTCTTTCCTGTTTTCAACTGAACCGTAAAAACTGAAAGGTCCTTTTTCATTAACAAGATTTTCAACAGAATCATTTTTAGGAAAATATATTTGAATCTTTTTATCATAAAATTCGTTAGTCTTATTCAAAACAGAATAAGTTTCATTAAACAGCCTGCCTGTATCAATTGTGAAAATACGTATCGGAAGATCATTAGAATAAATTATATCCGTTATCACCTGGTCTTCCAGACTTAGACTTGTTGAGAAAACAATTTTGTCTTTAAATTTCTCCGAAAGAAGGAGTAATGATTCTTCTACCGGTTTATCATCAATTAACTTTTTTATTTCGTTGAGTCGAACTTCATTCATAATTTGTTTTTTCTTATCTGGATTTCTCAAGTGCCTGAGTTATATCTTCAATTATATCATTCACATTTTCCAGTCCAACAGAAACCCTGATTAAACCCGGAGTTATTCCAACTGCCGCTCTCTCCTTTTCCGTAAGCTTTGAATGAGTAGTTGAAGCAGGATGTGATACAATTGTTCTTGTATCTCCCAGGTTTGCAGACAATGAAGCAACCTGCAGAGAATCCATAAATTTTTTTGCCTGTTCGTATCCTCCTTTAACTGAAAAAGTTATAATTCCTCCTCCAAGCTTCATTTGTTTCCTTGCTAATTCATATTGAGGATGCGAGGAAAGAAAAGGATACTTCACAAAATCCAGTTCAGGATTACCTTCAAGATGTTTTGCAATAGCCAAAGCATTTTCAGAATGTTTTTCCATCCTGACTGAAAGAGTTTCTAAGCTTTTGGAAAGTATCCAGGCGTTAAAAGGAGAAAGCGCCGGACCTGTTTGTCTTGCAAAGAATTTAATTTCAAGTATTAATTCCGACCTTCCAACAATAATACCTCCAAGAACTCTGCCTTGTCCGTCAATAAATTTTGTGGCAGAATGAGTTATTAAATCGGCTCCATAATCCACTGGTGTTTGAAGAGCCGGTGTAGCAAAGCAGTTATCTACATTCAGAATTAAATTATGTTTGCTTTTCAGCTTTCCAAGAAATTCAAGATCAATTATTTCAAGTCCCGGATTTGACGGCGTTTCAATAAAGATCATTCTGGAATTTTGATTAATTGCTTTCTCCCAATTTTCAGGTTTATCTGCATCAACGTAAGTATGAGTAATACCCCATTTAGGTAAAATTTTGGTTAGCAGTTGATGCGTTGAAGAAAACAAAGATCTCGATGCAATGATATGATCGCCGGATTTTAGCAGCGCACCAAACCCTGAAAATACTGCCGCCATTCCTGATGCAAAAGCAACACCTGCTTCAGCATTTTCAAGCGCACACATCTTTTCAATAAATTCGGACGTATTTGGATTTGAAAAACGTGAATAAACATCACCTTCGATTTCTTCTGCAAATAATGCCCTTCCCTGTTCTGTGTCATCAAACAAGAAGCTTGAAGTTAAATATAAAGGCACCGAGTGTTCTCTGTTTTGAGATCTTTCAGCCTGAATTCTTATTGATCGTGTTTCTTTTTTATTCATAAAAATTAAAAACCAATTGTATAGATATTTCTGAGACTTAAAATAATGACTAAAACACCTACCAGAATCATCATAGTTTTAACAGGAACTTTACCTGCTGCTTTTGCAGCAAACGGTGCAGCTATTGTTCCTCCAACAATTAACCCAATTATTATCTGCCAATGGGTTAATCCTATAAAAGTTATAAAGGCAGCAGAGCTCGTTAATGCCACAAAAAACTCAGCAAGATTTACAGAGCCAATTGTTTTTAAAGGATGATTACCTCTTGCAATTAAGGTTGATGCTACAATCGGTCCCCAGCCTCCCCCTCCAACTGAATCGAGAAAACCACCGGCTCCAGCTAATGGAATTATATGCTTCACTTTATTCTTTCTTTTTTCATTCTTAAAAGTTTTCCTGATTATTATAATTCCAAGTATAAGTGTGTAAGAAGCAACAACAGGTTTAACAAGGTAGTTAAGCTCGGATAGTGAAGAGAGAACGAAAGCTCCTGCAGCAGCTCCCAATACGCCTGGTAAAACGAGTTTCTTAAAAAGCTTGCTGCTCACATTGCCAAATTTCAGGTGACTTAAACCCGACGCCCCGCTTGTAAATATCTCGGAAGTGTGCACACTTGCACTTGCAGCAACAGGAGGAATTCCAAGGCTTAAGAGGAAAGTTGTTGCACTAACTCCATAAGCCATTCCCAATGCTCCGTCTATCATCTGGGCTATAAAACCTGCCAAAACGAACCAATGAAAATTTGAATCGGAGGATGAATAAAGTTTTTCAATAAAATCTTCAACAAAAGTAAAAGAAATATTCTGGAAGATTAAATGTCCAATCACCATCAGAATGATTGACAGAGCGGCATAACCCAGGTAAAATTTTAGTTTAGATTTTTTCTTCGGCTCTTTTACAAGAACAGATGTAATATTATTTAACTCTTTTACTTTCTCCGAAAAATTTCCGTTTAACCTCTTTCTTATTTGAACAAGATTATCAAGAACATTTTCCATTTCATCAGGGATAGCATTATTAAGAACCTCTTTCAATCTTTTTGCTATGGTCGGTGACTTGCCATTTGTAGATATAGCAAGTTTAATACTTCCTTTCTGCACAATCGAGCTTAAATAAAAGTCGCACAAATCCGGAGTGTCGACCACATTTATTAAAATTCTTTTTTTCTTTGCTTCTTCTTTTATTACCCTGTTTAATTCTTTGTCGTTCGTTGCGGCAATAATCAAATCTTTGTTTTCCAAATCTTCAGGCAAGAATACCCGTTTAATAATTTTTAAGTTTTTGTATCGATCTGCCAAAAACCGAATCCCACTATTTATCGAGGGAGCTACTAATGTAACTTTTGCTTCGGGACTATTATTTAAAACTGCAGTTAATTTTTCAAGTCCAACAGAACCGCCACCCACAATGAGAGTATCGAGTTCGGACAACTTTAAAAACACCGGGAACAGATTATTCGTATCTGTTTTCATATTCTTTATTTCAGGTTCCGATACTAACATTTCTATTTATTTTTAATTTCTTTGAAGTAAAGTTTCACTAAATATCCCGGCTGCTCTTTGATGAAGTGAAACAACTTCACCAATAATTATAACTGCCGGCGAACTTAAATTATTTTCCTCCGCTATCTTTACTAGATCCTTCACTTTTGAAATTCCTATCTTTTCATCTACTAATGATCCATCCTGAATAATTGCTGCGGGCGTTTCAGCTTTATCTGCATTTATAAAAACCGTAGCAATCTCTTTTAGTTTTCTCATCCCCATTAAAATTATTACTGTCGCATTTGATTTCGCAGCATAGTAAATATCTTTTGATAGTGCACCTTCCGAAGTCGTCCCCGTAATAACCCAGAAACTTTCGCTTACGCCTCTTTTTGTCAGAGGAATTGCTTGTAATTCCGGAACCGCAATTGAACTTGAAATACCGGGAATTACTTCAACTTCAATATCGAATGCCTCAGCATAGGCAAGCTCTTCGTGCCCTCTCCCGAAAACAAAGGGATCTCCGCCTTTTAACCGGACTACGTGTCCGTATGTTAATGCGTACTCCACAATCATTCTATTAATTTCTTCCTGGGTATAAACGTGTAAGCCTGCTTTCTTTCCGACAAAAATTCTTTTTGCTTCTTTCCGTGTGTACTTGAGCAATTCGGTATTTACTAATGCATCGTATAAAATTACATCTGCTTCACCCAATACTTTTATTCCTTTTAACGTTATAAGTTCCGCATCGCCAGGTCCCGCACCCACGAGAGTTAGCTTAGGTAGTATTTTGTTGTTAATATTTTCCATAGTCTTTTTTATGATCTTATTAATTGGTTTTTACTTCATGTAAAATTTCTGATTCCCTGTATGTTTTTGCCCTGGAAAGAAAATCTTTTGCTTCATTTAAATATTTCTCGGCGAATTCTTTCCGGGGTTCATTTTGATTTATTTGAAAAACAAGAGTTTTAAAATCTGTTTCGAATGAGAAGAAATCTTTATTTGCAAAATGATCATTAAAATTAACTATTATTGCATGCTGGGTAGTACAACTAACATCTTCCGAAAGAAGAAGCGCTTTTGCCGCATTAACAAAAACAGAATAACTATGATAAATAGAATCTGCAAACGCCTGATTGTCAAAAGTTTCCGTTGCCCAGCCCAATTTTTCTTCGGCATCATAAAGAAGAGTTGCAACCAGATCGATTATAACACCCGCACATTCACCAACTCCAACGTGAGTTTTGAATTCCTCTTTATCTCCCCAATCAGTGTAATCGGAATTCCGGATTGTAGATAAGTCAATCAAATATTTTAATAGTTGTTGAAAGTAATTTTTCCCCCGGCGATCATAGTAACTATTAAAATATTCTCCTTCCAAAGAATTTTTCTCATAATCATTAAGAAGTGTTCTTAAGGCATCGGGAACTCTTTTACTTGGGAGTTTAATAACTCTTTCGGCAAATCTCCCCTCTCCATTTCCCAGGTTCCCGCCACCAAGCATTAATTGTAACGCAGGTAAAACTCTGCCGTTATTTTTAATAGAACTGCCGTGGAAACCTATGTTCGCTAATCCATGTTGTCCACAGGAATTCATACAACCGCTTATTTTAATTTTAATATCATTATTGAAGATTAAATCGGGATACTCTTCCTTCATTACCCTCTCAAGCTCCTCCGAAATCGAAGTACTATCCGAAATACCGAGGTTGCAGGTATCTGTCCCGGGGCAGGCGGTGATATCGATTGTGCTGTCAAAACCGGGATCTGCCAAACCCAGATTTTTAAGCTCCGTGTAAAAAAGCGGAAGAGTTTCTTTTTTTATAAACCTTAATATGAATCCCTGGTTAATTGTAATCCTTATATCATCTGCAGCATAATTTTTAACAAGGTAAGCTAATTTTCTGGCTGTATCTGTTGTTAAATTCCCAAGCAGCACTTTTATACGGATACCATAAAATCCCTTTTGTTTCTGCTCGAATACATTTGTCTTTAACCATGTATTGTATTCTTTATCCTCAATTTTTATTTCCTTTAGTTTGGGATATTCCGGTAGAATCGGTTCAGGCAGTATATATCTGTCAACCTTATAACTTTTATTTTTAAGCGCTGAATGTTCTTCCTCAACAAGTTTAATAAACTCATCAAACCCGATTTTATTTATTAAAAATTTTAAACGTGCCC
>MGZZ01000080.1:0-193 GCA_001802795.1 Ignavibacteria bacterium GWC2_36_12
AAATGTTTCTCCTCGTTATGTAGATATTTGAAGCGGAAAATTTTTTATCTTTGATTAAGCCGCGGGCAATCGAAAGCCCGATATTCCCGCCTCCTAAAATAGCAACTTTTTTAAATGAGCTCATTATTATTTATCTCCTGAAAGAAATTGTACCGTAATGTAATTTTATTTTTTGTTGTGAAAAAATACTAAA
>MGZZ01000080.1:218-4714 GCA_001802795.1 Ignavibacteria bacterium GWC2_36_12
ATTTCTATTGCTTAACTACCTTAAATTTATCAGTTTACTTGAGTTAAAAAATATCGAACCCCTACGGGTTCTTAATTTGTATAAGGGGTTTTTGTTCTTACAAATATTAGGTCCCTACGGGACTTATCATAAAAATCCCTTTAGGGATTCTATATTTGTAGAAAAATAACCAGACCAAAATATTCCTGGAACACCGTAGGCGTTCAATATTAATTTTAAAACTAAAACAATTCTTAAGTAAATTAGCATTGTAACATTTTTTAATTAACAGATTCCCGGTTATAATATGTTCACATACAAAAGAAAAATTAATTTTCACGATTGTGATGTTGCAGGTGTATTGTTCTTTGCAAGGATTTATGAGCTCTGCCATTCTGCTTACGAAGAAATGATTGCAAGCTTTAATATCGGAGAAGATTATTGGAATAATGATAATTACATCGTCCCGATTATTAAAAGCGAGGCATCTTATCATAAACCTTTAAGATACGGTGAAACTGTAACTGTCGAAATAAAAGTGGAACAGCTTAAATCTTCTTCCTTTGAATTGTATTATGAATGTAAAAATGGAAAAGGGGAAGTAACTGATAAAGTAAGAACAGTTCATGTTTGTGTAGGCAAGAAAGATTGGAAGAAAAGTGAATTGCCCGGTAAAGTTTATCAAGGATTGAAAAATATGCTTGAAATACCAAACTCCAAATAACAATTCACAAATAAATAACAATAATCAAATTCAAAATTATGTTAAGGATTGAATACTGTAACTTGGAATTTATTTGGGTTTTGATTTTTGTTTTTTGGTGCTTTTAATCTTTATTTGTATTGAACAGATTTTTCAACTTCTCAATTATTACTTTCCCAAGCTCTGTTTTTGGCAATTCATTAACGAATAATATTTTTTTGGGAATTTTATAGCCTGCCAGCTTATCTTTCAGAAAACTTCTCAGATCACTTTCAGACAATTTTGCATCTTTGTTTAAAACTATTGCTGCGGAAACTACCTGCCCCCACGTTTTATCTTCTATACCGGTAACAGAAACTTCTTTTACATCCTTGTTAGTTGAAATTATCTTTTCAATTTCTGTTGCATAAATATTTTCTCCTCCCGAAATGATGAGATCGCTTCTCTTAGTCTCGACAAATAAAAAACCTTCCTCATCGAGGTACCCGATATCCCCGGTACTGAACAGATCATTTTTTAATTTCGAATTTGTTTCATCATCACTTTTGAAATAACCTTTCATTACGGAAGGGCTTTTTACAATAATCTCCCCGCTTTTAGATGATAGTAATTCTTCGTCGCCCGAATATATAAAAACCTGGTTTGGCAGAATCGCTTTGCCGGAAGCTTCAGGTTTTCTTCTCACATCTTCTTTATTCATAATGGAAATAAAAGAAGAAGTTTCAGTCAAGCCGTAAACTTTTGCAATATTCCAGTTCATATCAATCGCTTTTAAGATTAATTCTTTATCAGAAAATCCGCCCCCTATCAAAACCATTCTTAATTCTTTAGGAGGAATAAAATTCATATCTGCTAATTTCTTTAATTGATTGGAAACCAAAGAAGCTAAAGTCGGGTGATATTTTAATATTGCTTCTTTCAGATCATCGCTTGAAAGGGAAGTAGGAATTACAATTGATGCACCAAACATTATTGCACGAAAGATGATAGAGAAACCCCCGATATGATAAAAGGGAAGTGATGCAAGCCATTTGTCTTTTTCTGTTTGAAGTAAAACTTTGTCTCCAATCAATGCACTTTGAATAAGATTTTCAAAAGAAAGCATCACTGCTTTTGGCTTTCCCGAAGAGCCCGAAGTAAACAGCATAAGTGCAGTTTTTTCTCTTGAAAAATCTTCGATCTTTATTTTTTGTTTGACTAGTGTTAATTTTTCGAAGGGAATTATTAAATCATTATTCCGAACATTCGTGTTTTCAAGCTCTTTACTTTTAATTATTAATTTTGGATTCAGAAATTTTGTCTGTTCACTTAATTCTTTTACAAGCAGTTTAGTATTTAAAGGAACAGGAATGGCTCCCGTTTCCCACAATGCAAGAACGGTAACAATAAATTCCAAACCGTTGCTAAATAATAAACAAACAGTATCATTCTCTCTTATTCCATGTTGCGCCAGGAAAAGGACAGTTTTATCAACAAGCTGATAGAGTTCGTGGTAAGTTATTTCTTTGTCGTTACAGGTAACAGCAACTGAAGCAGGATTTATCGTTACACTTGCCGGTCTGATTGAATTTAAAACTTTCATTTAGAGCCAAATAAAATTTTACCTTCCGAAACAGGGAATGGATCGGGAATATCCGTTTCATCAAAATAATCTGCAGTGGATAAGCCGTGGGATAAATTATTATTTACTAAAGCTGCAGCATTTACAACTCCGATTTTGCCTATGATATTCTCAAAAGAAGAAGTAACAACACTTTCAATTCCGTTTCCTTTTGCGAAGCCTGCAATTTTAAGAGTAGGGATTATTCCTCCGAGCATCATCGGCTTTAAGATAAGGAATTGGGCGGCTTTTTTCGCTACAATTTCTTCTGCATCTTTCATAGTTCTGATCGATTCATCTGCTGCAAGTGGAATTTTTATTTTATCCTTTATAAATAAAAAATCATCTAAATTTTTTACTGGCTGTTCAGCATATTCGATATTGAATTGCTCCAGGGATGTAAGATTTTGAAGCGCTTCATCCCTGTTCCATTTTGCATTAGCATCGATTCTGAGTTTTATGTCTTTGCCGATTGTTTTTCTTATTTCACTTATTGTTTTTATGTCTTCTTCAAAATCATCCCTTCCGACTTTAATCTTCAAAGTTCCATATCCATTGCCTACGAGTTCCGCAGCAGTTTCTCCGGCTTTGTTGTATGGAGTAAATCCGATAACAGCATTAACAAGAATAAACTCCGGGTAGCTTCTCTTCAGCAAAGCAGGTATAGAGGTTTTCTTTTCATTGCTGATTAATTTTAATATCGCAAGCTCCAACCCGCATTTTAAAGAAGGCAGCATATCATAAGTTTTTAAATTTTGTTCAACGCTTTCTTCTATATTTGCAAAATCAATGCTCAGCTTAAGGGAAAAATTTTCTAATGCTCTTTCCGTTTCCTTATAAGATTCAGAACCGAATTCAGCAAGGGGAGCAGCCTCTCCGATTCCTATTGATTTACTTTCACTTTTCAGAAATAAGATAAACCCGTTTCTCTCTGTTATTATTAAACCGGATGCCCGGAAAGGTTTTTTAAGTTTTGTAGAATAGGGAACATAAGTCAGTTCGAGATTGTTCATAGCATTAGTCCGGCAGAAAATAAAATGCCGTACATAGCGGAAAGTTTGGCAGTTAGTTCAAGAGTTTCATTCAATTGAACGCCGTCTAATGTAAATAACATACTTATGGTTTTATAAACAACCGGGAGTGTCAGATATGGAAGAAATATCCAGAATTTAAAATCAAAGAAAAGAAAGAGAAGTAAAGGAACAATGAAAGAAACAAAAATGAGAAATATAAATTGATACTGCGTAAATGTTTTGCCAAGCTTAACTGCAAGAGTATTTTTGCCAGCAATCCTATCTGTTTCAATATCCCGGTAGTTATTCACAACAAGAATATTAGTTATAAGAGAGCCGACAGGGATAGATGATAAAAATGCCGGTAGTGAAAGTTCATTTGCCTGGAGATAAAATGTTCCCATCGTTCCTATTAAACCGAAGAACATAAAAACAAAAATGTCGCCTAACCCTTTATATGCCAGAGGATATGGACCGGCTGTGTAAGCAATTCCTGCAAGTATGGAAAGAACACCTATTGCAAGAATAATTATTCCACCGATGTAAACGAGATAAAGCCCGAGAATAAATGCTGAAAGGAAAGCGATAATAATTCCTGTTTTCATTTCTTTAACGGATATTAACCCTGCAGCAAGAACCCGTACGGGGCCTTTGCGTGAGACAGTATCAGCACCTTTATAAAAATCGTAAAGATCGTTTGTAAAGTTTGTTCCGATTTGAATGAGAAGAGAGCAAACTAAAGCAACTAAAGTAACAAGCGGGTTGAACTTATCGACGTTTATCGCTAAAGCCGTTCCAACCATAACAGGCACAACCGATGCAAGAAGTGTTTTGGGGCGGCTTGCAAGAAGCCAGCTATGGAATTTTGAGTTTTCTTTCATTACTTAGTTAAATAATTCTTTTTCTAAAACAATAGAACACGGATTACGCGGATAACACGGATTTACACTGACTTTTTTATCCGCGCATATCTGTCTAATCTGTGTCATCTGTGTTCTATTGGTTTTCACGGAAGCTTAGGGAATTTCTTAAAATCCGGTTTACGTTTTTCTAAGTACGCTTTCTTACCTTCCTGCGCTTCCTCGCTCATATAATATAAAAGAGTTGCATTGCCTGCAAGCTCCTGTATTCCTGCCTGCCCGTCAAGTTCAGCATTAAATGCAGACTTGAGAACACGCAATGCCATTGGGCTGTGCTGCAA
>MGZZ01000080.1:4730-5560 GCA_001802795.1 Ignavibacteria bacterium GWC2_36_12
TCGACACCTTCTTCTTCAAGCTTTTCTACAGGAACGACTTTATTTACCAGACCCATCTCCAGCGCTTCCTGTGCATTGTATTGTTTGCAGAGATACCAAATCTCGCGTGCTTTCTTCTGTCCGACAATTCTTGCAAGATAGCTCGCACCCAAACCCCCGTCAAAGCTGCCGACTCTTGGTCCCGTCTGTCCAAAGATTGCATTATCTGCTGCAATGGTTAAGTCACATACAACGTGAAGAACGTGCCCACCGCCGATAGCATATCCTGCTACAAGAGCAATAACAGGTTTTGGAATACTCCTTATTAATTTCTGCAGATCGAGTACATTTAAGCTTTGTGCACCTTCTTTCGATTTGTATCCTTTGTCTCCTCTTATCCTTTGGTCGCCGCCCGAGCAGAAAGCATACTTGCCGTCTTTAGCTGGACCGTAGCCTGTTAAAAGAATTACGCCAATTTTTTCATCCATTCGTGCATTTGTAAAAGCATCATACATTTCTGTTACAGTTTCTGGTCGGAATGCATTGCGTACTTCAGGTCGGTTTATAGTGATTTTCGCTATCCCATCAAGCTTTTCGTAGATAATGTCGGAATAGTCTTTAACCTTTTTCCATTTAAAACTCATTTATTTACCTTAGATTTTAATGATGTAAAAATATGGAAAAAAGGGGAAAGATTTTATAGTTCAACTCCTACGGAGTTGTTGATTTTTATTGAGTTATCTGTCCATTACAAAGATTCAATCCCGAAGGTAGATGTCGCATAGAATAAATTAAGAAGTAGAAAAATTAATTGTATTAAAAAGAAATTATTAATAAAATGACATATCAAA
>MGZZ01000081.1:0-1710 GCA_001802795.1 Ignavibacteria bacterium GWC2_36_12
AAACTTGAATTTAATTTACTTGAGAGACTTTTTAAACATAACTTCTGACCGCTTCGCCCTCGTAGGCTAATTTGTTATTTTTGGGTTTAGTGGCTTCGTGTAAGTTTGTTGCTCAAGTTTATTACATTATGAAAATTAATTTCAAATCATTGGCTTTGTACTTCTCGTCTGCCCGTTTGTTTTTGGCGGCGGGTTAGTTGCAACGCCGTTAGGCAGTTATCAAAAATAAAGAGGTGAAATATGAAATCGGATATAAAATATCGGATTTATTTAATGATCTTCTTTGGAATGTTTGGAATTATTTTAAGTAGTTGCAATGATATAAATAATAATTCCGATAATAATTTTATTAAAGAGAATATCTATGCTAGTTTTTCAATCACTGATACTAACAGCATAGAAAAAAGTAAATTTATTCAAGGAGAAGATTTTATACTAAAATTCCAAGTTAAAAATGAAAGCGGGAAAGATTTACATTATACTTACACCTATCCAATAATTGTATTTGCAATATTAAATAATGATACTGTTGTAGCATCATCTACTGATTATACAGCATATATACATCCAATTGAAACAAGTATAGTTCATAATAATGGAAAATTTTTTGATGAATGGAAGGGACCAAATACTTTAGGTAGGATTTTTGAAAACCAAAAAATTATTCTCGATGTTGGTTTTTATAGAGCTAAAGTATATCACGGAGTTTTTTTTGATGAATATTCCGTTCCACCAGTAAACGATATAGAGTTTGAAATCATAAATTAAGAAAACTGCCTAACCAGCGGTTCAAGCTGACTGCTTCGCATCCGCCGGCTAATTTGTAATTTACAAATTTGTTAGCTTCGTTCGGCTAACTTGTTCAAAGTTGTTCTATTATGAAAATTTATTTTTTAATTATTGGCATTTGTGGTCTTGCTGTATTCTTGTTCTTGGCAGCAGCTTAACCGCAACGCCGTTAGGCATTTCAAAAAAGTGAGGTAATCAATGAAAACATATTATCTTCTTCTTTTAATAATTATTCCTTTTTTATCTGGATGTTCAGATAATGTTTTATCAACAGAAAATCAATTCGATTCATCCATTAATGGAAAGAGTATCAGCATTAATAAAAATCATCAATTTATTCTTGAGTTAGATTTAAATGCAGATGCCGGTTATCGGTGGGATTATTCAATGACTGATACCTCTGTTATAAGAATTGATAGCACAAATTATAGACCGAAAAGTGGTAATTGGAATCAAGTTGGTGGTGTCACTATAGAAACTTTCTACTTCTGTGGAATAAAAAAAGGTAATTGCACAGTTAATTTATTTGAACATCGAGTTTGGGAAAGTAGTATTTCACCTATTAATACTATTCAGTTTAATGTAATTGTTAAATAAAAATTTCGTTATTACATATTTTATTAATAAAAATGCCTAACAAGCCAATCAACCCGACCGCCTTTTCGCACTCGGCAGTTTTTATATTTTTGGCTTGGTTGCTCCGTTACAAGTTTGTTGTTCTAAGTTGTTCTATTAATTAACATTGTTGCAAACTGCACTTGCAAAGTAAGATAAGTACAGTTTGCTAAATCATTGGCTTTGTCTTTTTAATCTGCATTGTTGTTCTGGGCGGCGGGTTATCGGCAACGTCGTTATATGCTAAAAATAGAAAAATCACTATAGATATGCCCGAACGTGAACATATAGAAAATTTAGAAAATG
>MGZZ01000081.1:1750-24523 GCA_001802795.1 Ignavibacteria bacterium GWC2_36_12
TAAGCAAAAAAAATTATGAACCTTTAAAGGCTATTAGACAACGCGGGAAAAATTTGTGGAAATCGTGGGATAATACTCCCGAAGAGTATTATTTGTACGCAGATTTTAGTGAATATAGTATAAAAGACGTCGATTTCAGAGGAGCAAATTTGGATGGAGCTTCTTTTAGGGATGCCAAATTATTAGATGTTAATTTTGAAAATGCTGATTTGAAAAATGTATGTTTTGGTAACACAATAATTATTAATTGCAATTTCTCATATGCAAAAAATTTAAGTACTTGTATTCACTATTCACCTTCTCTGTTTGATAATAGAACAATATTAAAAACTGGTATACTTCCTATTGAGTTTCTTAGAGGGTGTGGTTTAAGTGAATGGGAAATCCAAGTTTATCAATTATATAAACAAAACATTAATAATGATGAACTGAACAACATTTTATATAAGATATACGAATTACGAGCAAATAAAGCGATTCAAATTAATCCCCTTTTTATTTCATATAGCCATTATGATCATAAATTTGTAGATGAATTAGAAAACGTTTTGATAGAAAAAGGCATTCGATTTTGGAGGGATATTCATTATTTAAAATCTGGTCGTCTTGAGAAACAAATAGATAGAGCTATTCGGCATAATCCTATTTTTATTTTAGTTTTATCAAAAAATTCAATTGAAAGTGATTGGGTTCAACACGAAGTGAGAATTGCAAGAAGCTTGGAGAAGGAATTGAACCGTGATGTTCTTTGTCCAATCTCTTTGGACAATTCTTGGAAAAATTGTACTTGGCCTCAAAAATTATTGGAACAAATAACTGAGTATAATATAATGGATTTTTCAGAATGGAGAGATAAATATATTTTTCGTGAGAAGATGAATAGTCTAATAGATGGGATTAATCTTTTTTACTAGTTCAATAGCATATAACCCGCAAATCAACCGGACGCCTTAATGAGTTTGGCAGTTTTGTGGTTCTTAAGTTTAGTAAAATTAAAAACATTGCTGTTCAGCAGTTTACAAATAAATTAAATAGTGCAACCGGCTTGTGTAGTGAAAGTTACAAACCGGTTGCTAAATTATTGGCGTTGTTCTTCTAATTGGCATTCTTGTGTTGGGGCGCCGGTTATTTGCAACGTCGTTAGGTGTGTAGGAAAAAATGAAATTTATTTTTGAAGATGAGAATATCACCGTCAGTGACATTCAAAAATTGATAGACAATCAAATTGAAGAATCTATTCATCTTGAATATAAACAATCAGATGCTTTCGGTAAAACGGATGGGAAGAGAAAAGAAATTGCAAAAGATGTTTCATCATTTGCTAATTCTGATGGTGGAATTATTATATATGGTTTAACTGAACAAAATCATAAAGCAGAATCGTTATCATTTATTAACGGTAATGAATTCACAAAAGAATGGTTAGAACAAACTATACAAAGTAACGTACAGAGGAATATCCCAAATTTAAAAATTGTACCTATCCGATTCGAAGGTGATATTGAAAAAACTATTTATGTGGTTATAATTCCTGAAAGTTTTGATGCCCCACATATGTCAAAAGATAATAAATATTATAAACGCCATAATTTTCAGTCCGTAGTAATGGAAGAATATGAAGTTCGTCAGACATTTAACAAAAAAGGGCTATCTAAACTAGAAATTTATGATTGTGTTATAAATAAAGATGATAGAGACTTTTTTGAAAAAGATGGATATAATTCATTTATTGTTATAGTGTTAATAAAAAATACAAGTAATTTCATCGAGGAGAACTATAAAACGGTTGTTTATTTTAAGAATTATAATTCAAAAATTAAGTTAAGTACACCAAGAGAAGCTAAAGCGGATTCAATCTTAAGTTCAGACTTTGCTAAAGTATCCACACCTGGAATATCTCCAATTTTTCAAGATGAAGTTCTTAGTGGAAGTTTAATTTATTTAGATGTGCCCAAAAAAGATTGTGATGAAGTATTAAATGGTATTGAAGTAGAAATTGATTTATTATATACAAATGGAACTCACTCTAAAGATTTTTTAATGAAAGATATTTATGCAACATTACACACCTAACCCGCAACTCAACCCGAACCCCGCCAGAGGCGCGCGCAGGCAGCTTCGCCCTGTTTGACGGATTCGGGATTCCTGATACCAGATAAAAAGCTAAAGGTACTTTTTCAACATTGTTCTTGTAAAATAGTAATTTCAAATTTTGGCAACTGCTTACTGATTACTGCCTACTTGTTTCCGCCTTCGTTAAAAACTTCGGCGGACAAGCTGGGCGGCGGGCGGGTTATCATCGCAAAGCGAGATCCCGCTTTGCGGGAGTTGCAAGTCGTTATATGCTATAAAAATATTTTGATAGATGATAAATCAATATCGTAAAAATCTTATTCAACTTGTTTATGAATTTATTATTTCGTGCAAAAAAATTGAGGCTATTCAAAGAATCGCAATTATTGGTTCATTACTTTCAGAAAATGAAAAGCCTAAAGATGTTGATTTGCTTTTAACCATTCCTGATGATTTAGAATTATCCGGACTTGCAAGGATTAGTAGAACTCTTCAAGGAAAGTCTGGTAGTCTAGGTGGTGGCGCTGATGTTTTTTTAGCAAATTTAAACAATGAATATATTGGTCGAATTTGTATTTGGAAAGATTGTCGTTTTGGAGTTAGAATGAGATGTGATGCTAACAATTGTGGCAAACGGATATATCTTCACGATGATTTTAATACTATAACATTGAAAAAGGAATTAATTGATAATCCTCCTTTAATAATATTTCCAAATATAATTCGTAATGTTTTTATTCCTTTAGATGTTGAAGAAGGTTTACTAAAAAATATAAACGGCGCAATATAATCAACACTCTTGACCTGAATTTGCCTTAATAGATTAAATTTTAGGAGAGAAAAATAAGTAGATATTGAAAAGAGCATAATAAAGTCCCAAACCAAATAAGGCTCTTTTAAAAAAATTAACAAACCCGGAGTTTAAATAAACTACGAATACGCTGATTGTCGCTCCGCCAAAGGCGGACAAGTTTGACGACGAACCTGCCTGCGGTAGGCAGGTAACAGGTTGTTATTTCTTCTTCTTAATAAATAATTCCGCTACAGGCGGACAGTACATATTCAGAGAACTCAAGGGCTGTTGTGTTTTAACATAACACGCCGTTAGGTGTGTTAAGTAAATTCCATCAAAAGATAAAATTGCCATTGAATACAGTTAACTAATTAGTTATCTTCAATATGTGAAAGGAAAAATTTTATTCTTTGGTAATTACTTCTTAGATTTTTATTCTAAGCAAGACACTAAAACGAAAGAGAAAATTGATTTTGTTCTTGACCTTGTAAGAAACGTTGAAAGAGTTCCAATTAAATTCTTAAAGCATCTTGAAGGAACAGATGGATTATATGAAGTTAGAGTTTCAACCGTTTCAAAAAATATAAGAATATTTAGTTTTTTTGATGAAGGAAAATTAATAATTCTACTGAATTGCTTTGTAAAGAAGACTGATAAAACACCGAAAAAGGAAATTGAACAAGGAATAAAACTGAAAGAAGAATATTTTGTTGAAAAAATGAAAGGGAAATGATAATGAAAAAATTAACATCATTTGAAAACCATTTAAACAAGCAATATGGGAAAAAGGGAACTTCCAAGAGAGATAAATTTGAATCTGAATCACTTGCATTTAGACTTGGAGAAATGTTAAAAGAGGAAAGAAAAAAAGCTAAGTTAACACAAGAAGAACTTGCTGAAAAAACTGGTACAAAAAAGAGTTATATATCAAGAATAGAAGCTGGTAAGAGTGATATTCAGATTTCAACATTTAGCAGAATAATTGAAATTGGTCTTAATAAAAGAGTAAATATTTCAATTTCATAATGCCCACGCACCTAACCAGTTATTCCGATTAAAGTCAATGAAAACAAATAAGAAAATATTCAGAGAAATTTTATGAAGTTAGGATATAGTTATCCTAACAGAACAAAAGTGTTCTTTGACATAATGATAATATTTTTTACTTGTTCAGCTATGGATTTATCAAGAGAAAGTATCTGCCCGACAATAGCCTTAAGCAGAGAAGAAGAAACCTTGTCTGTAACAGAAGCCACGGAAGACCTGGCTTTATTAATAAGAGTACTCGCTTTTTCAGAGGTTATGTAAGGTATTTTAGTTAACGTGGAAACAGAAGCTTTAGAAAGACTGCTTGCAGAAGGATATCTTTTAAGCAGCTGTAAAACCCATTTAGATTACCGTGCTTACAGAAGATAAGCACTTCGGGGTTTACCGAATAAAGCAGAGACTCCAATTGGTTGTAGAGCTGAACTTTTTGTTTTACCAGGAGCTTAATGAAAATCCATTGTTTACGTAAAGGAGCAAAATAATCTTCCTGGGCAAAAGAGACTTTGCTGCGGTGATTAATAAGATACTCTGCAATACATAGAGCGCTGATCTTATCTGTAATAACTCTTTTAAGATCTGCTTTGGAGCTATGGCTAACACCGAAAGGATTCAGGCGTGCAACGGAAACCGGGAGATCTTCCTGAAGTTTTAGAAGAAGATTAACCCAGTTGTTTTCATAACCGCCGGTAGATTCAACTGCTGTAATGATATAAGCATCGGGAGTGTTAGCAATAAAGGAAGAAAGAAAGCTATAGAGGTGATGGTGTCCTTCGAAGGTATCGTCAAGCTGGAAGTTCTTCTCGATGATATTTTTTTTATTATCAAGAAGAATGAAATCGGCATAACCTTTGGAAACATCGATGCCAAGAAAATATTCCGACATAATAAAACTCCTTTAGCCAGAGGCTACTAAATTTGTAATGATGAATAAAAAATATCAGGTAACATCAGTCTTGTCGAATACGGCTTTATAAGCCAAGTTATTCCCCGATTTTAACCTGACGGAAGGAAGAAACTTGTTAACAGGCTAAATCTGCCTGGCGCCTCAACCTTCTCTACCGTAAGGAATAAAATATTATCATTAAAACATATTACAGCTTGTTCTCTTTAAACATACAAGCTGCTCAAGCCGTTATACATAATTAAGAAGAGGGGTCTTATATGAAATACCTTTTTATAATAATATTATTAGTAACAACAGTTAGTGTTCCAGCCCAAATAATTAATAATTATGGATTTAAGTTGGGTTATGTTAGTTCAAGCCAGACATATAGCGGCTTTGAATTAGACAATAGTATAAAACGAAAAAGTGGTTATAGTTTTGGGGCATTTGTAGACATTTTTAATTTTAATGGATTCTCATTATCACCCGAAATAAAATATATTCAAAAGGGTTGTGGATTAGAAATGGTACTCACTGGTCCAGAGGGACCTGAACCAATCGGGAAGAAAATAGAATATGTTTATCACAATTATTTGTCTATTCCAATTTTTTGGGTTTATAAAATCCAATTAATTGCCGGAATACCTTTTTTAAAAATTGCACCCCGATATGATATATTGTTAAATAGTTATGATGATTTTAATTCGCCAGCATCAACTTATGATAATTATAAAAATGTATTTGGTGGAACACTTTCTGCTGGATTTATTCCGAAATTAAACATAGCTATTACTCCATTTATTGAAATCTCTTATCATATGGATTTTACAAATACTTATTCCGGAGTTAATAATAAAATTAAGAATAATGCTTTAGAAGTTTGTGTAGGTTTAATATTACCATAGTAAATAAAATTATGTCTAACATGCTGTTCAAGCCGTTATGTACTATTTGTTTGCCCTTCATTATAGATTAGCAAACAAGTAACTAAAACTCAATTGCTGATTAGGAGGAATTTTGAAAACTAAAGGAATATTTCTAATAGTCTGCTTGCTTTTTATTTCGTGTGATCACAATTTGACCGAAGAAGAGGAACTAAAATCTTTAGAAGCAAAATACGTATTGCCTTATCCAGTGGGAAAAAAATATTATTGTTCACAAGGCTTCAATTCATCTTTCTCACACTATGGTACTTTTAAATACGCAGTAGATTTCGACATGTCTATCGGAACCATAGTAACTGCTGCTCGTGCCGGTCGCGTTATTTATGTTGTTGAAAATTATTCAGACAATGATCACATGATAGGACACGAGAATGTTGTAATAGTAATGCATGAGGATTCGACGTACGCCAGATACTCTCATTTAACAGCGAACGGGGCGCTGGTCGAAATAAATCAACAACTGATGCCGGGTGATACTTTAGGATTAAGTGGTAACTCCGGGCAAAGCAATCATCCTCATTTGCACTTTGATGTTACAAAAACATTTACCGGAAGATCTGACATGACAATTCCATTTGATTTTAAGAATACAAGTCCGCGTCCCGTAGGATTAAAAAGCGGTCATGTTTATGAGGCGTTTCGCTATTAATATTAATGTAGTTACGGATGCGGTAATTCAAGACTTTTATCTGATTTTATTTAAGAAGTACATAACCAGCTTTTCCACACGACCGCGTTTTCAATGCGGCATTGTTCAGTTTACGGATTTGGTTAAAAAGGTTAGCATTGCTTGTAACATTGTTCTAATAAATAAATTTGTTAAAAATTATTGACAGTCGTTTTTCATTTCGTCATTGTTGTTTGTGGGCGGACGGATGAAAAGCAACGCCGTTATACATTTTAATCTTAATAGTCATGGAGAAAAAATAATAATATTTTTATTTTTACTTATATCATTTGAGATATATTCTCAATGGATCCCGCAAAGCACTGGAGCTAATCACGATAATTATGGATGGATAGAAGAGAAAGAAAAGTACCAGAAGCAAATAGGGAAGAAATTCGAAAAGTTTTTGAGGGTGAATACAGAATCATCTATCGTATTGAATCTAAAAGAATTTTTTGTCCTTACAATTAGAAATTTCAAACAACTCTTACCTGATAAAGATTTTAAGTAAAAAGCTGTGGTATAAACCCGATTCTGCAATTGAAGATTTGAATGCTACCGGAGAATCTTTGGTTGAACTATCCGGGCCAAAGCCAAAGAAGAAAAAGAAATTGTAAGCAGATATTAGCTCACTTTATTTCAGAGTAGCAATAAATGAATAGAATGAATCCAAAGGTTAATGTATATTTAAGTAAAGCCAACCTGCCTGCGGCAAGGCAGGAAAGTAGCAGGAAGAAATTGAGAATGATCATTCTTGACTGTCACTGACCAGAGGTAATATAAAAGTATGAAAATAACTAATAGCAATAAAAAGACCCGCCTGCCGGCACTGCAGGAGGTGTCACCAGAACAACTTGCCTTGCCGTCAGGCAGGCGTGAAGAACTTCTCAGAGCGTTGAAAGCCCGTTTTGAGAAAAACATGAACCGCCATAAAGGTCTTGAATGGGCTAAAGTACAAGCAAAGCTGGAAGCTAATACTGAAAAACTGTGGTCACTCAATGAAATGGAAAGAACTGGCGGTGAACCGGATGTTGTTGGTCATGATAAAAAGACGGGCGAATACATTTTTTATGATTGTTCAGCGGAAAGTCCTAATGGTCGCAGAAGTGTTTGTTACGACGGCGAAGCACTAAAGTCAAGGAAAGAACATAAACCGCAAAATAGCGCTATTGATATGGCAGCTGCCATGGGCATTGAGCTTTTAACGGAAGAACAATATCGGGAGTTGCAGAAACTTGGAAATTTCGATACGAAAACATCGAGCTGGGTGAAAACACCTTCTGATATTAGAAAACTCGGTGGTGCCATCTTTTGTGATCGCCGGTACGACACTGTCTTCGTTTATCATAACGGTGCGGAGTCTTACTATGCCGCCAGGGCGTTCCGTGGCTCGCTAAGGATCTAAATATTGCACAGAAAGCTAACCTGCCTGCCGGCAACAGGTTTGAATTTGAGAACGGATCACCAGAAAAAAAGAAAGAAATTTTCGCAAATTTAGGTTCGAACCTCACCCTCAATTTCGGAAAGTTCTTTGTAGTAATGGAAGAAGAACAACTGGTGCGTATCGCTTACCCTCCCTGAAGGTGGGGCTTCTATTACTCTCGCCATCCACCATGAACACATGAAAAAACATATCAGAAAAGAAAAAAAGAATTGCCTATTGTAATTCACTACTCTCTATCATTGAAATTCCAGGAGCTTTAGTTACATTTTTAATCGTATTAATTGTTTATCAAATTATTCACAACTACAATTCTTATATTTTTGGGGGATTAACATTGATTATTAATTCGATACTTTATGGAATATTTTTTTACTTCTTAATTCCCATTGTCTATAATCTTATAAAATCTAAAAATTATATCTATTATAAATGACAGGAATTTAGAGAAGTGTTTTATAATTTCGGGCACCGTGCAATATTCTATGGACAAAAATTGTTTTTTCTTCCATTGTATAAAAGATGAGATAGTTTTGAACTATCAAATATCTATAACCAAGAATTCGTATTTCTTCTTCTCTTGGAATTCTACCAAGGTTTGGATTTTCTGATAATAGTTCTAAGTTCTTTTCAATTTTGTTTGCCATTGCAAATGCTGCAGTTGGATTATCTGCAGCAATGAAGGATATTATTTCTGTAAAGTCTTCCTCAGCAATACTTAGAAAACGAACCTGGTATTTATCTGCCGGCATTAATTGTTTCTCTAATATTTGCCATTACTTGTTTTAATGTTTTTCCCTTATTGCCTTCAGATTTTTGTTTTTGTGCAACAGACAATTTGCCAATTAAGTCAAGTTTTAATTGCAGTTTAGAATAATGAGCCATTGACATTACTACCAAATCACCTTCTCCGTTTTTTGTAATAAATATTGGTTCATTAGAATTATTAGCAAGTTCGGAAATTTCATTTGATTTATTTCTCAAATCAGAAATAGGTTTAATAATTGGCATTTTATTTTCCTTCTTTTTACTTGTGTCAAAATTATATCAATATTATGATAGATGCAAAACAATATTTTGAAAGACGCAATATTTAACCCGCACAATTTTGGAATAACGGTCAGGAACGGACACTAATCCTCAATATGGGCAAAGCAACTTTGAAGATTTTCGATGAAACACGGGCAGAGACGATTGACCCAAATTGAAGTGGGTCAACTCATTAGTGAGCAGATTCGGTTTGCCATCCAGGTGCCGACTTGAAGTCGGCTATGGAACGCTTACTGACTCAAGAGACAACCTTAGTTTCGAGATAATAATGAATAAGATTAATCGCAGCATCCTGCAAGCTATCGGAAATACATCATTGATATATTTACGCAATGTTGTTCCGCCCGGTTGTGCACTGCATTAGAGATATTTTTACTAAATTGTCTATATAAATCGTTTCTTGGTTAGAATATCCTTGTTCTGTACAATACATTCTATGTAAGGAGAATAAAATGAAGTCTTGTCATCCCGTAAGATCTACGAATACTTTAAGTAATCTCCATCAGTCTGCTCAAGCTGCAAACTGGTATAAGATATTTTATGTTTGCTGCTTTTTTTTCTGTATAATTTTTATATCATCGCCGGCAATAGCACAGCCATCCGGCGGTCCCTACGGACCTATTCAGCAAACTTATGATTTACCCAATGTACCGGGTAAAATTTATTATGTAGCACCTGATGGAAAGTCCGGGCAGACCTGGGAAAGGCTTTCCAACCCAACAACAATTGAAGCAGCTATCGAACGCGTAAAAACCGGTGATGCTATTGTGATGCGTGGAGGCATATATCGTACGGGTAACCTGGTTTTAAATCAGGGGATTACGATACAACCCTATGCTGACGAACAGCCTGTTCTAAAGGGTACTTTTATTGCTACAGATTGGAAGAATCTTGGGAACGGATTGTGGACAACTTCATGGACACGTTTATTTCCTATCAAGCCTGCAGATTGGTGGCGGCGTAATAGGGAAGGGAAAAAAACACCTTTACACCGTTTTAATAATGACATGGTCTTTGTGGATGGAAAGTTCTTACAATCAGCCGGCTGGGAAGGAGAAGTCAATGAGAATTCGTATTACATAGATTATGAAACTGGGTTGGTTTACATAGGCGTTGACCCCACAGGTAAGTTAATGGAAATTACTGCTTTTGATGCTGCCTTAATAAGAACAACAAGGGATGCTCACGGTAAGGCTTCTGACCACAAAGGACCAATAATTCGGGGAATTACTTTCACCCAGTATGCATACCGTGCTATCGAGATAGAAGGAACTGATCCGGAAGGGCTGTCCAATGAAGCCAATCATGGAAAAGAAGTAGTGGGTACGACTTTAGAAAATTGTACTATTTCTTTCTGTTCCCGCGTTGCCGGTTATTTCAGAGGAGATAATTTAACAATTCGTCACTGCAAAGTTAGCGACACCAGCACAGAGGGTGTTTACATTCTTAGTTCGTCCGATGTTCTTTTAGAAAAAAATATTTTCACACGCAATAATATTGAAAGAATTACGGGATATTATCCTGCAGCAGTAAAGATTTTTAATCAATGTTACAGGGTTACGTGCCAGGATAACTTAGTTATTGATCTTCCCTATTCAAACGGTATCTGGTATGATGTTGGAAATGTAGCCGGACGTTTTCTTAATAACTGGGTTGAGGGGGTAGGCAATATTAATAGTGAGTTTTCTATAAAACAACCCTGGCCAAGCGACAATGGATTTTTCTTTGAAATCTCCAAAGGAGCAATTTGTAGCGGTAATGTATTTGTCAATTGTGACCACGGCATCTGGGTGCTCAATAGTTCGGATGTTCACATCTACCAGAACACATTTATAAACAGTACGGCATGCATTGCACGCAATGCACGAAGTGCTGTGGGTGACCACTTTGGCTGGCATCCAAGCACAGGTCCCGATGTTGATGAACGAGTCGGGCACATATTTGTAAATAATTTACTTACAGGAGATGAAAATTTTAAAAGACCACTTCTGTATGTCTGGCAGCCAGATACTTTATGTGGACAGGTAACTAATCTGCAACTGGAACAACTTGATTATAACGTGTACGTGCGCCGTTCGGATACGGGAATAGATCCGTTAATATTCTGGAGTCCTGTTAGAAAAGATAGTTGTTATACATTGTCTTTCAAATCACTGGAAGGTTTGCAGAAACTACATCCGGAATTTTCAGCTCATAGCCGGTATTTTCCTAATTATAATGGACCTTTGTTCAAGGGTTCCGAACTGGGCAATTACCAATTACTACAGACTTTCCCCGGTTCCAATATTGCTACGCAACCGCCGTCTGAAATAGGCAGGCTTCCCGGGAAAACGAAAAAGTATGTTGGAGCTTATCCACCGTTTCAGTGAACATTCAAATTATGATTGCGGATAGTTTCTTGAATTGAGTTAAATAAAACTACTTTGTTGCAGACGGCGTGTAAGTTTAATAGTTATTTACAAGGGTTTTTCGTTCAGAAACCTGTTCACCCTGAAGAAAGGTTAATTTAAATATACTCCCCTTCCCTTTTATTGAGGACACAAGCTTAAAAAAGAGCCTGTTACGAGGATAATTATGAGCTTAGCTTGTTAATAAGAAATTGAACTGGTAAATGTTCCCGAAAGAAAAATTCAACTAAACATGATAAATTTGGATTTAAGAATATTGAACAAAAAAATAATTAAAGGGAATTAAAATGTTCATTGGTCATTTTGGTGTTGGGTTCGCAGCAAAAAAAATTGATCACAAACCATCGCTCGGGACTCTTTTTATAGCAACACAATTCATTGACTTGCTTTGGCCATTCTTTCTTATTCTTGGTATTGAAAAAGTGGAAATTGAACCAGGCATTTCTGCAATGAATCCTTTTGATTTTACCTATTACCCTTTTTCACATAGTTTATTCGGTGTGCTTGTTTGGGCTCTACTTTTCGGTGTTGTTTATTTTCTTTTCAAAAAGAATTTTAAAAGTGCTTTGGTATTAGGAGCGCTCGTTATCAGCCACTGGGTTCTCGATTTAATCGTACACATTCCCGATCTCCCGATATTTCCCGGAGGAAGTATTAAAGTCGGATTTGGTTTATGGAATTCTATTCTTTCAACAATAATAATTGAAGGGTTGATTTTTCTCGCGGGCGTTTATTTTTACTTTAAATCAACAAAAGCAGAAAATAAAAAAGGTACGTTTGCACTTTGGAGCCTTGTAATATTTTTAATCATGGTTTATGTTTTGAACATTATCGGACCTCCGCCGGATTCTGCCAAAGCAATCGGCTATGTTGGTTTATCTCAGTGGTTAATAATTGCGTGGGGATATTGGATTGACAGAAATAGGAAGAGCACAAATTGAGTTTGATACTTAGTTTTATTGATATATAAAACTTAATTTATTTTTGAATAAGACTTTCACTTCCATATCTTAAAAAATGTAAAGGTATAATTATGGAATCTAACTATTTGAAAGTAAAAGTAAGAGGATCAATAATTACAGACATTGTGGATATAGCTAAGTATCATAGTATTAATCGCGGGATAAATGCTGGTTGGTTTAGTGTTCCAAGACAGGTATTTTGTATAGTAGATTTCTTAGGGTCAATTTCTTATAATAACAAGGGGAAAGAATCCGGTGCAAGCACTAGAAAAGCTGTACGATTTATAAAGGAATTTTTTCCAAAGCATTACAAACCTTTTGCTAATTTACTAATCGCTATGTGGCGTCACGGAACTGTACATAATTTTGCTCCCTCAGCCTATTATGTGGTAAAAGGAAATAGAAAAATTATTATAAGATGGACTTCTAATAGGAGTGATGCAATACATAATAGAAAGGTTAATTTGAATATTTTTGACAAAAAAGGACAAAAAGATAATATTTTCCTCTCAATTAATACTTGTCAATTAGCTGATGACTTACTTAATGCTTTCGACAAATTTATCAATAAAATAGAAAGGAAACCATCGTTTATGAATGGTTGTTTAAAACGTTTAAATCGTACTATAAGTGTAAAGAACTATATGACTCTCAAAGTAGGAAACTTAGAGAAAGATGAATTAAGAAGGCAGATAATCTTAGCAAAAAATTCAACAAAAGGAGAAATCGACGACAAGTTACAAGTTAAGTGGTATAATGCAAATTGATAGAATATAGCTTAAAGAGACTTAAATTATTTTAGTACCTATATTGCTGATAAGCAAAAAACCTTCCACTTAAAGGTTATTTGACCTCTCCCTCGCCCTCTCCTTAGTAAGGAGAGGGACGGGGTGAGGTCAGAACATACTTTAGTAAAATAAAAAACCCGTCATAAGACGGGTTTTAATTTTAATCGAAAGAAGTTCTTATTTTATCTCAATCGTTCTTGGTTTTATCCTGTCGTGCTTCGGAAGCCTTACAGTGAGCTGCCCATTTTCAAATCGTGCTTCTATCTTAGTTTCATCAACACTGTTGCTTATCCTGAACTTCCTGTAATAGTTGCCTATTTCATTTTCGTTTAGAATATACTTCCTGTTTTTCAGATCCTTGTAATTTACTTTACCAAGGATCGAAAGAGATCCCTCTTCCAGCTTAAGCTTAACATCATCCCTGGTAACACCGGGCATGTTCGCAACAAGGTGGAAATCATCATCAGTTTCGTAAACGTCAACAAACGGGGCAACAACTGATTCGGTTTCAAGAACCTCTTCCCAGTTCTGCTCTTTGTCTTTGACCGTTACGATATCTTTGTTGTCTGTCATTTTTTATTCTCCTGTTTTTTATTAATTAAAACTCAATTTTATAATCGTAGCACAGAATATTATCCTGCCTGTCGGCAGTCGGGTCTGTGCTACGGGGGTGTTTGTTTACTTTTTATTTTTGTCTTTATCTTTTTCTTCATCCACAACTTCGTAAGATGCATCCTGAGCTTCTTCTTTACCGGGTTTTGCATCTTGCGACCCACCTGCTGCACCTTGCGCGCCTGTTGCCCCGGGTTGCGGTCCAGCACCTGCCTGCTGGTAAAGCTGAGAAGCTATTTCATTCCAGACTTTAGTTAAACCATCTGTTGCAGATTTGATTCTTTCTGTGTCATTGGAAGAAAGAGCATCTTCAACTTTTTTTATTTCAGATTCAAGCCGTGATTTATTATCTGCCGATAATTTGTCCTTCATTTCTTCCATCTGTTTTTTGGTCTGGAAGATCAAGCTGTCAGCTTGATTTTTGACATCCACGCTTTCTTTTTTCTTCTTGTCTTCAGCAGCGTGTTCTGTTGCATCCTTCTTCATCTTTTCTACTTCTTCCTTAGATAAACCGCTTGAAGAGGTTATGTTGATACTCTGTTCCTTATTTGTGGCTTTATCTTTAGCATGAACATGCATGATACCATTTGCATCAATATCAAAAGTAACCTCGATCTGGGGTACGCCTCTTGGTGCCGGCGGAATACCATCGAGATGAAATCTTCCGAGTGTCCTGTTATCTGCAGCCATCGGTCTTTCACCTTGCAGAACATGTATTTCTACAGAAGGCTGGCTGTCGGATGCAGTTGAAAAGATTTCACTTTTCTTTGTCGGTATAGTTGTATTCGCATCAATAAGTTTTGTGAATACGCCGCCGAGTGTTTCAATACCGAGTGAAAGCGGTGTTACATCGAGCAGCAACACATCTTTAATATCGCCGGTTAGAACACCGCCCTGGATTGAAGCACCAATCGCTACAACTTCATCCGGGTTTACACCTTTATGAGGCTCTTTGCCAAATATTTTCTTTACGAGTTCCTGTACAGCAGGAATCCTTGTAGAACCTCCTACAAGTATTACCTCATCAACCAACGAGGCACTAACGCCTGCAGCTTTAAGAGCCTGCTCACAAGGAGCTATAGTTCTCTTAATAAGATCATCAACTAATTGTTCAAATTTTGCTCTTGAGATATTTATATTAAGGTGTTTGGGACCTTCCTGTGTTGCAGTAATAAAAGGAAGATTAACATCTGTCGTTGAAGATGAGGATAATTCAATCTTAGCTTTCTCGGCTGCTTCTTTTAGTCTCTGCAAAGCCATCGGATCGTTTCTTAAATCAATTCCTTCCTGCTTTTTAAACTCGTCTGCAAGAAAGTCGATCACTCTCTGGTCAAAGTCATCACCGCCAAGGTGTCCGTCACCATTAGACGATTTAACTTCGAAAACACCTTCTCCGAGCTGAAGAATTGAAATATCGAACGTACCACCACCAAGGTCATACACTGCAACAAGATGATCTCTTTGCTTTTTATCCAAGCCGTAAGCAAGAGCAGCAGCAGTCGGTTCATTGATTATCCTTTTTACTTTTAATCCTGCTACCTCACCTGCATCCTTTGTAGCCTGGCGCTGCGAATCGTTAAAATAAGCCGGGACAGTTATAACGGCTTCAGTTACTTCCTGACCAAGATATTCTTCTGCGGTTTTTTTCATTTTCTGCAATATCATTGCACTGATTTCAGGCGGAGAATAAATTCTATCACTAATTTTTACTCGTGCAGTATTATTATCACCTGCGATAACTTCATAA
Source organism: Ignavibacteria bacterium GWC2_36_12 (assembly GCA_001802795.1). GTDB lineage: Bacteria > Bacteroidota > Ignavibacteria > Ignavibacteriales > Ignavibacteriaceae > RBG-16-34-14. Next base: position 17,166 of record MGZZ01000081.1, read on the forward strand.
GGAACTTTTTTCATTTCCTCGGTTACTTCGTCCATTTTTCTACCCATAAATCTCTTTATGGAAAAGACAGTATTTTTAGGATTAGTGATCGCCTGTCTTTTTGCAGGTTGCCCTACTAATCTTTCTCCAGATTTAGCGAATGCAACAACCGACGGCGTAGTTCTGCCACCTTCGGAATTTGGAATAACTACCGGATCATTACCTTCCATAACAGCAACGCAAGAGTTTGTTGTTCCAAGGTCTATTCCAATTATTTTACCCATTACTAAAAATTCCTTTCTTATTGATAATTTAATTATTTACAACCAACTACTTTACCTGAATAAATTTCTCTGCTGTCTTTTTAGGTTGAGCTTTTTGAATTGATATATTCAGGATGCCGTTCTCAAATTTTGCTTCCACACTATCTGGATTTATATCTTCCGGCAAAGTAAAGCTTCTTGTGAATGAGCCATACACTCTTTCGCTTCTGAAGAAATTCTTTTTATCTTTTTCTTCTTTCGTATTCTTCTTTTCGCCGGAGATTGTTAAAATATTATCCTGCAAAGTTATTTTTATATCTTCTTTCTTAACTCCGGGGATTTCAGCTTCAACATAAATATTGTTTTCATCATCAGATATATCTATGTGTGGATAATAATTAAAATCTGTAACCTGAAAATCGTTGAAAAACCTGTGAATTTTTTCATTCCAGTTTTCAAGTTCTCTTAAAGGTTCAAATTTTATGAGTGTCATTTTATCAACTCCTCTCTTTCTTTTATATATTTATATGATCTTTCAATAATTTTTTTGTTCTTTAGTAAACAATGCTTATGCCACATAACTTAATTATGAGATAAAGCGTTATAAAGTAATAAGTTATGGACATTGCGCACAAAATAAAGATAAACTAAAATCTGTCGGTTTATCTGACTTTATGACAACAATGCTTGCTTATTAGCAAGATATGTGACATTCACGACAGACAGGAAAACAAAAATGGAATCGGTTTTCAACCTGGAAAATTTCGACATCAAGCTTGATACTGAAATAATCGGAAGGAATATCATTTATATAGACGAAACCCCTTCTACCAATAGTTTCCTTCTTGATCCGGCAATCTCAGGGAATACTAATGGAACAATACTCATTGCAGAAAAACAAATAAAAGGGAGAGGAAGAAAAGACAGGCAATGGTACAGCACAAAAGGATTGAATCTTACCTTCTCCATACTTCTAACTAACAAAAAATATTTTACAAAACGATTTAACCTGATAAACTTTGCAACTGCTCTTTCTACAGCAATTGCAATCGAAAATCTTTTCCAATCAAGAACCGAATTAAAATGGCCCAATGACGTTTTAATAAATAAGAAAAAAGTTGCCGGTGTTTTAATTGAATCTACGTCTAAAGGAGAAAAGATCGAGCGGGTTGTAATTGGAATTGGAATAAATGTTAACCAAACTTCATTCCAGGGTAGTTTTAACGTTCAACCGACTTCATTAAAAAATGAAACAGGTGGAACAGTTATAAGAGAGACATTACTTGCGGAATTGCTAAACGTATTTGAAGAAACACTCGAACAGGTTATATCAAATTACAAATGGATTCTAAAAGAATGGAAACAAAGATGCGGAATGATTGGAGAAAGAATTTCTGTTAGCGATGGTGAAAAAACAAAGAATGGTATTTTTGACGACATAGATGAAAACGGTTTTATGATTCTGAAAAATAAAGATAAAGTTGAAAAAATTTATTTTGGCGATGTGAGTATAGTTTAATGCTGATTGCAATTGACATAGGAAACTCCAGAATTAAAGCCGGAAAGTTTATTGATAACAAGCTAACTGAATTTCATTCCTTTAAGGATATTACTGATATTTTAAGTTTTCTAATGTCTAACCCGAAAGATAATGTTGCTATATCATCTGTAGTTCCGGATAAAACAAAAATTATTTCTGAAGAAGTTTTTAAGATAAACGGTAAATCTCCTTTCATTATTACAAAAGACGTTAAAACCAATCTAACATTAGATTATAAAACACCTGAAACTTTAGGATTAGACAGACTTTGTTCAGCCGAAGGAGCTTATTTTCTTTTTAAGAATTCAGAAGAATACAAGAATTATAACGAAAGCGTTTACATTCTTTCAATAGATTTTGGTACGGCAACAACGATTAATATTATTAAATACCCCGGAAAATTTATCGGTGGTTTAATAGCTCCGGGATTAGAAATGATGTTCGACTCACTCAAACAAAAAACAGCACAACTTCCTCTTCTTAGTATTTCTGATTTTGTTTCAACAATTGGTAAAGATACAAAGTCCTCTATTGCAAGTGGAGTTGTAACCTCTGTTGTTGGAATGATTGAAAAAACATTTAACGATTTAATAAATGCAGGAACAAGGCGCGACTCGTCACTACAAAATGTGGTTGTTTATCTAACAGGCGGAAACGCTAAAAAAATTATTCCTTATCTAAGTTTTGATTTAGTTTATGAAGAAGGTTTGGTTTTGGATGGGGTAAATGCATTGTGGGAGTTAAATAAACTTACAATCTAACCAACTCGTTATCAATCAACCTTGTATTCCCAACCCTTGCGGCGACAAGAATATAATATTCATTTCCTCCTTCAATTAAATCAGCTTAATTGTACGAATCAAATTATTGGTTACTTTTTCTATAAATATCTTTTCTATGTCCAACTCTTATTATTTCTACAACAAGCCTGGTTCTGAAAACACTATAAATGATTCTATAATCCCCAAACCTAATTCGATAAGTAAAATCTGAAGCTATTAATTTCTTTGCTCCGGAAGGGAAAGGATTGTTTGACAGGTTTTCAACAGTAGAAATGATTTTGGGGATAATTTGTTTATCTAAGTCTTTTAATTCTTTAGCTGCAGATTTCTTCCATAAGATTTTATAGGATACCATTCTGTTTCAAGTCTTTTACTAAATCTTTATGTGGAATTTTTACTTCGTCTCTCCTTTCAGCAACAATAGCCATATCATTTAAATCTTCTAATAACTCCTCGAAATCTTTAACTTTCATTATGACTTCTTTTTTCTTTCCTTTTCTATCAGTAACAAATCGTAATCTGAATCTTTTTATATCGACCATTTTTCTTCCTTTTATTCTATTTAACTAAAATAAAATATATCATTTAAAATGATATTATTCTATCTCTTTTTGTTCAGAAAATTCTGTTTTCTTCATTCATAAAATAATTATTGCAATCTAACCAACTCGTTATCAATCAACCTTGTATTACCCACTCTTGCTGCAACGAGAATATAATACTCGTTTCCTTCTTCGATTAAATCAGCTTCTCTGAAGCCATAAGTATTTACAATTCCAACGTAATCCAGCTTTATCGATTTTTCTTCACCAATGATTACTTTCATATTGCCAATAACCTTTTGGGGATCCATTTCTTTTCCCTCGATCAATTTCCTTGCATATAAAATAGCTTTATGCAAAGTGAGTGCTTTTGTTCTTTCCTCCGGAGATAAATAAACATTCCGTGAACTCATTGCCAGACCGTCCCTTTCACGAACAATCGGGCAAACAACTATTTCTATATCATATTTAAGATCGCTTACCATTTGCTTAATAACGGCAGCCTGCTGTGCATCCTTCTGTCCGAAAAAAGCTAAATCAGGATTTACACAATTAAATAATATTGAAACAACAGTTGTAACACCTTTGAAATGCGCTGGTCTGAATTCTCCTTCAAATTTTTTTGAAATTTCATTTACATAAACATAAGATTGATAACCGGAAGGATAGATTTCTTCAAGTGAAGGAATGAAAACATAATCAACATTATATTCTTTTAGAAGCTTGTTATCGTGTTCGATGTCTCTTGGATATTTTTCGAAATCTTCTGTAGGAGCAAATTGAGTTGGGTTAACAAAGATGGAAACAACAGTTATATCGCAAAGCTCTTTTGATTTTTTGATAAGAGAAAGATGACCTTCGTGCAGATACCCCATAGTAGGAACAAGCCCGATTTTTTTCCCCGAGCAGCTTATCTGCCTAGAAACAGAGTGCATTTCTTTAACGGTAGAAATTGTTTTGATCAGGAACCTCAGTTGAGTAGAGTCAAAACATTGTATATTGTTTCTTTAAGATTTTTTCTCGGGCTGATTATATCTACAAATCCCTGCTCAAGTAAAAATTCAGAACGCTGAAAACCTTCCGGTAAATCTTTGCCTATTGTTTGCTTAATAACTCTTGGTCCGGCAAACCCGATAAGAGCTCCCGGTTCAGCAATGTGAACATCACCCAACATAGCATAGCTTGCCGTGGTACCACCTGTAGTCGGATCTGTTAAAACAGAAATGTAAGGAATCCCGAGTTCTGCGAATTTAGCAAGTCGTGAACTTGTTTTCGCAAGCTGCATAAGAGAATATGCGCCTTCCATCATTCTTGCACCGCCACTCGAAGAAATTATAATAAGCGGAAGTTTATTCTTACTTGCTCTATCTGTTAACCGGGAAATCTTTTCTCCTACCACGGAACCCATACTGCCGCCGATAAATTTAAAATCCATACAACCCAAAGCCACATCAATGTCGTTTAGCTTTCCGGTTCCTGTCCTGACCGCATCTGTAAGCCCAACCTTTTTAATTGTTTCATCAATGCGCTGGGAATACTTTTTTGTATCCTCAAAATTAAGGGGGTCGGCGGAACGCATCTTTTTATCCATCTCTTTAAAAGAACTCTTATCAAGAACTATTTTGATATACTCATTACTGCCTATTCTGAAATGATACCCGCATTTAATGCATGTCCATAAATTTTGCTCAAGCTGTTTCTTATGAATTATTTCATTACAGCTTGGACATTTTTCCCACAAGCCATCGGGTAATTCTTTTTTCCGGGTATCCGCTGCAATATTATCTTTTGATCTTTTAAACCAAGCCATCAGTATGAAGTCTTTTCCAGATTATTACTTGTATCTTTCTTTTTTTCAGTTTCTTTAACTACGTTGCCGAAAATTTTCAGCTTGACTTCAGAATTTTCTTCGTCATTCGATCTAACTGTAATATACTTTACCTGCTTCCCGCTTCTACCGGCAGAATTGAATTCTACATTGATATTTGTTGATTCGCCCGGGGCTAATTCTGTTTTATCGGGTAATGCTGCTGTACAACCGCAAGATGCATGAACATTTTTTATTACCAATAAGTCATAGCCTGCATTTGTAACAACAAAGCTATATTTAACTTTCTCACCCTGAGCTACAGTACCGAAATCATATTCATTTTGCTGAAAGACAATTTTGGGTCCGAGAACCTGTGGATATGACGTAGAAATGAATAGATACAATAAAACTGAAATCTTTTTAATCATTTTCTCATTCCTTTTATTATGAAATTCTTAAGATAATTCGGCTCCAAAAAATCGTAATCGAAAGTTAATAAATCACTCCCGAACTTCTCACACCATTTTGCAATGTATTTTGCCGAAGGTGCTGTAAATGAAAATTCCGCTTTATTGCTTTCAACATTAGCAGAATTTCCAAAGATTAAAGCGTTTTTTGATTGTTTTTCTAATTTTTCTCTATTTATGATACTCAAATCGTCGGCAAATATATAATTATTACTTTTAATTTGAAACCTGGCAAAATATGCTTCTTCAGCATTTACCTTGTTTGCAATAATAAATTCCGTTCCCTCAATTAAGAAATCTTTTAATTGAAATGCCATCGCTTCAAAGGTTGGTACCGCGACTATGGGAAGCGAGGCTCCAAAAGCCAGCCCTTTTGCAGTTGACATACCGATTCTTAAACCCGTAAAGGAACCAGGACCTGCCGACACTGCAATACAGCCTACTTCATTAATTCCGGTTCCCGCACTATGCAGGACTTTGTCAACCAGATCAAAAATTACTTCGGAATGTGCATTCTTTAATGATATTGAAAATTCGAAATATTTTTCTTCATCAAAATAAAGACACACACCGCAAATTCTTTCCGATGTTTCCAGTGCAAGTATCGGTTTTCCATTATTCATATTTATTAAACCTGAAATTACGAACGGAATCTTCCGGCATCTCGATATTTATTTCAATTCTTGATTTTGGCAGAACATCTGGAATAAGATTACCCCATTCGATAAATGTAATTGCGTCAGGATCGTTTATGTAATCATTAAAACCGATATCAAAAAGCTCTTCTTTGTTCTTTAATCTATAAAAATCGAAATGATATATTTTTCGTTCTCCATAATAAATATTTACAATTGCAAATGAGGGACTGCTCGCATTAACAATTCCCCAAACAGACACTGCACACTTCACAAAAAAAGTTTTTCCGGCACCAAGTTCACCGTTAATAACAATTATTTGTCCGGATTTAGTCTCTTCAGCAAAATATTCTGCAAGAGTTTTTGTTTCTTCCTCCCTGATAATTTTTTTTTCAAACGGGTAATCCACTTTTATTTCGGTTCCATTGTTATTACAGGCAATATCATCTCTTCCATAGATATTCCACCATGCTGAAATGTATCTTTATAATAAGTCAGGTATTTATGGTAATCGGTAGGATAAACAAAATAATAATCTTCTTTTGCAATTATATAATTAATAGTAACCCCTCTCCTGGGGAGTTTATAATCTTCGGAATTTTTTATGAAAACAGCATGCTTCTCATCAACCTTAAGATTTCTGCCATATTTAAATCTCAAGTTAGTAGAAGCTTCCCTGTCTCCCAAAACTTTTGCACCACGTAAAGACCTTATGCTGCCGTGGTCTGTTGTGAGCACTATTTTAACATTATCCATTTTTGCAATTGATTTGAAGGTTCCAAACAAAGATGAATGAATAAACCAGCTGTTTGTAAGCGAACGGTATGCTGCTTCATCGGGTGCAATCTCTTTAAGGATATCTGAATCTGATCTTCCATGAGCAATCATATCCAGGAAATTAACTACAACTGCAGTAAAATGAGTGTTCTTGTAAGAGAGAATATTATTTTCAAAATTTTTCCCAACTTCAGGATCAATAATCTTAATATATTTTAATTCATTGCGAAGCTTTATCCTTTTCCTGTCGAGAAGCAATTGTAGCAATTCTTTTTCATACCTGTTCATACTGTTTTCGTCATCATTACCGGATTGCCATAACTGCGGATAATACTTCTCGATTTCAGATGGGAATAATCCGCTGAATAATGAATTCCTTGCGTAAGGTGTTGCTGTTGGTAAGATTGAATAATAATATTGCTTATCTATCTTAAACAATTCGTTAAGATGCTTTTCCATAATCAGCCACTGGTCCAATCGCAGGCAATCTATTACAAAAAAGAATACGGTTTTATTCTCCTTTCTTAGAAAATCAAAAAGAAAATTCTCAGCTATTTCGGGAC
>MGZZ01000082.1:0-4937 GCA_001802795.1 Ignavibacteria bacterium GWC2_36_12
AATATTACAACAGATTTATTGAATGAAATTTTTCTTGCCGATAGTCTTTTTGATTTCATTAAATCTTTTTGCCCGTCAAACCGATACTACACCGGCGGATACAATTAAAATAATTTCCGATTCTTTATCTTCTGTTTCAAAAGATTCGCTGGCATCCGATACAACAGGATATATCCAGGCAGATACACTTTATCCTTTGTATCAAAAATCTTTTTATCCTGAAAGTTTCTTTACAAACAGGGAGATAATTAATAAACTCGGTTACAGGTACACGGGGGATTTGTTCTCGACAGCAGGATTCAGCTTGCTTAAAGATAAAGGTTTAATCGGGCAGCAGAATGAGCTTGCTCTTTACGGAAACAGGGTTGGAGACATTGGCTTTTTCTCAGATGGGATTCTTAATAACAACCGTTACACGAATATTCTCGATCTGAATTTTATTCAGAATGAATTAATTGATTCAATAGAAATTCTCCCTTTGCCAAGGGGATTCCTTTATGGACCCGATAATTATATTTCCGCTGTTAATTTTATAGAAAAGGATTTTCTTACCCCCGCCCCGTACACAAGAATAAAATATTACGAGGGTCCTGACGGGGAAGCATTCTTTGATGGGATTTTTAACACCACCCTGTTTAATAAATTAAATTTTACATTTGATGTTACCAACAGGAAGTTCGACAGCACATATACCGACAGTGATTTCAGCATCTGGCAGGCAAAGTTTAAATTGAAATATTTTCTATCAAACAAAATTAATTTTATTGGCTCTTATTCTTTGGTAAACTCGGAACTCGGGCTTAACGGCGGAGTTGATGTTGACAGCATAGCGAAAGTAACAGATGATATTAATAGTATCCTTTACGAACCATTTACTGCTCCCGTTATTTATCCTGCGTTAAAACAGGAAGTTAACCTGGATAAACTTGGTTTAAGAATGCTCGGCAGCTTTGGCGATTTTAATTCCGATTTAAATTTTTACTATCATTCAGTTAAAGAAAATTATTCGGGAATAGTATCAAAAGATGAAATAAAAAGTTTTACGTGGGGAACTGCTTTAAGACAAGAGTATTCTACGGAAGGAATACATCTGGAAGTTAACGGTGTTTTTGAAAGGAGACAATCACGATACTATTACGTCGATACTTTAACAGGAGACCAAAATATTAAAAGCAACTATAATGTTTTTTCTATATCGCCGGTAGTAACCATGTATTTTCTTGACAGCACAATTGTTCCGTCGGCATTCTATAAGAATACAAATTACTCTGGTATCGGGAAAAGCTATCACGGAATCGGTGGAGATTTTACTGTAAAGTTGTTTAAAATGATTGATCTTTATTTCGGTATAAGCAAGTTCGATTTTTTCGGGTTAGAGACGGATGTGAATGAAATTGGAGCCAGAATAAGTTATAAAGATCTTTTTGCAAACGTAAAATTTTATAATAAGAAAAATCTGATGATATCATATGAACTTTTTCCCGATATGTTAATGCCCTCTTTCAATATGTTAGGCTCATCATCGGGAGACCTTACGGGAGTTTCTTTAAATCTTAATTATGACTTCTGGAAATTTGGCTTTGAGGGAGGATTCAATTACAACTCCTATAAAAAGGATGAGAATTCTTTCACATCCGAAATCAAAATGCATTTAAACAGCGGCATCTTTTATAAAGACATTCTCTTTAATCAAAACCTTGATTTAAAAACCGGGTTTGTTTTTAAATATTATGATTTTGAATCAGATAAGTTTGAATCTGCTTCCCAGTTTGATTTTACACTTGCCGGCATAATAAAGAAAGTGGCGATAGTTTATTTCTCTTGGGAAAATCTATTAGACAAAAAATATTTTATTGTTCCTTATTATCCGATGAGAGGAAGAGGAATTCGCTTTGGAATAGCCTGGGAATTGTTTAATTGAGGTTAAGTTAATGAGTAATATAGTTAATAAGTTATTAGGTTAATAGGCGATTTGGTAATTAAGCTCTTGTTGGTTCTAATCCCATCAACTTAATAACTCAGTAACTAAATAACCCAATAACTTATAGACTCAATCTATCTTTAAACTTAATAGCCTGCCTGCGTGATATCTCAATTTTATGTCCGCCTTTAAGCTTTACAAGAAGACCCCCGTTTAACCATGTTTCAATATTCTCGACCCATTTAAGATTGATAATATGTTTTCTGTTTGCACGGAAGAATGATTTACTATCAAGTCTTTCATCAAGATAGTTAAGTGTTCTCAGGATAAGGGGTTTGTTTTCGTCAAAGAAAAGACGCACGTAATTCCCCTCAGACTCAAACAATCTTACAGTTTCCAGCTTAACGAACCAGCACCTATCCCCATCTTTAACAAAAACCTGATCTTTTTCGGTTAATGTTTTAGTATTGTCGGCACTGTACGATTCTTTTTTCCCCTGCTCAATAAGTTTTTTAACGGTTTCCTCTAATCTTTTAGGTTCGATAGGTTTCAGCAAATAATCCATTGCATTATATTCAAAAGCTTTTAATGCATATTCATCATAAGCTGTAGTAAAAACAACGGTGGGTACACTATCAAGTTCTTCAAGAAGATCAAACCCGCTTTTGCCCGGCATTTGAATATCGAGAAAGATAAGATCGGGGCTTAATTGAGTTATTTTTTCCAGGGCGTCTTCTACATTTACTGCTTCCCCCACAACGTTTATATCTTTAAAAGGTTGAAGAAGTCTTTTTAGTTCAACCCTTGCTAATCTCTCGTCATCTACTATTAAAGCTTTCATTTTTTATTCCTCCAGTTGGAATTACAAGTTCTGCAAGAACTTCGTTTTCATTTTGATTTGAAATTGTAAAAAGAGCTTTCTCTCCGTAAAGAAGGCTCAATCGGTGCTTCGTATTATTTATTCCAAAACCAGTTGAGACTTTTAGTTCGTTAGAATCAATTTGTCCCGTGTTTTTAATTTTTATATGGAGCGTAGAATCTTCCACTACGGATTCTATAGTTATTACTCCTCCTTTTGTGCTTTGTGAAAGACCATGCTTGATTCCATTTTCTACTAAGGTTTGTACCATCATAGGAGGAATTTCAATCCTTTCTGATTGAGGATCAACTTTAAGAATGTATTTAAGCCTCTCTTCAAAGCGAATTTTTTCCAAAGCAAGATAATCTGCAACGGCACGCATTTCTTCTTCGAGCGGAACCATTTCCGTTCTCTCTATTTTTAATGAATACCTCAGTATGTTCGAAAGTTTTGTTACTGCTGTTTGAGCATTAGACGGTTCATCTTTAATAAGAGCTCTTATACTGTTTAGAGCGTTAAACATAAAATGAGGATTAAGCTGTGCGCGCAATGTTCGTAGTTCAAATTCTTTTACTGCATTTTCCCAGATAAGGGACTCGATCTCGGCTTTTTTATAATTCTCGAAGTAATTGAATGAGAGATAAATCAGAGACCATAAAAGCATTACACTGCTGTAATTAAAAATTCCTATGAGTACCGATGCAAGCTTAAATCTTATGGGTTCATAAATCCCGAATATTAAGTTGGAAACAAGAAGGAATAAAAACAGAGTTATTCCTATTACAATACTTGCAATAAAAATTCTCGGGATTAATTTTTTTAATGATAGTTCAACCCAATTCTTACGTTTAATATAATTATGGTAAAGATTAGTGAGCCATAAACCGATGCCGCAGAGAACTATGGCTAATATTGATTTTTGCCAGTTGAAACTGTCGAATGCCGTAATAAAAGCAATATTGATCAGAGCATAAAATGACCACCCGGATATTTGGCATATCCAGTATAACCGTGTTCTGTCGATTCTTTCTTTTTTATTTATCACGTCGCTAAACGAAGGATTATCTTTGCCGAAATAATCTCCTTCATTCCATCCTTTTGAAACATATAACATTGTTAATATAATCTTATCGTTGCTAAAAGAAAATCGTACTAATATTTATATTAGACCCCGAACAAGTACTTCGGGGTTATAAAATTAGCCGAAAGAAACCGAAAGAATAATTACTTTTTTATTAAAGGAATTATTTGGGGATAGAAGGTTAAGTTAGGAAAAAATCCGTAGCACAGAAAGGAAGATTACCAATCTGTGCTACCAAATAACAATTAGAGGGTTGATATATCGTTGTAAATGATAAATGCCATGAGTAGGAGAAGAATAACAAAGCCAGTATTTTGTATTGCAACTTTAACCCTAAGAGGAATTTCCTTTCTGAAGATCCTTTCAATGAAAATTATCAGTAAATGACCGCCATCAAGGACGGGGAAAGGAAGTATATTAATTATCGCGAGCGTTAAGCTTAACAAAGCAAGGAAGTAGAGAAAACTTAAAATACCTGTATCGGCAGAGCGAGCTGCATACTGTGCGATTTTAATGGGACCACCGAATGCCTTCTTAAATTCTACTTTACCACCAATAACTTTACCAAACATACTAAAGGTTAGATTTGTCATTTTTATAATATCTAACCAGCTGTAGTAAAATGATTCAAAGAAGCCACGTGATTCGTAATCAATTCTTCCGGTAAAATTATGTCCGATGGATACCCCGATTATCCCGTCTGCACCCGGTTTAACAGATAAGTTAAGCGTGTCATTGTCTCTTGCTAAAAGAACCGGGATGCTTTTTTCTTTATTACTCTTTATAATGTTAGTTGTCTGGTAACTTGTGTAAACAGGAACGTTATCAATTTTTAAGAAAGTATCCCCGGCAAGAATTCCGGCTTTTGACGCAGGTGAATTTTCCATAACCGCGTTTATGGTTGGTCTGCTTAGTCCTTCAGGCAGAAGAAATCTTTCAGAAGTTTCTTCCGGTATCATAGAACGAGGCACAAAGAGCGATATGCTTTGTTCATTGCGTAGAACCTTAATGTTAAGATCCTGACCTAACGTATTTATGAAAAGTTCTGAAGTAAGTTCTTCCCAGTTGTCTACGGT
>MGZZ01000082.1:4992-26960 GCA_001802795.1 Ignavibacteria bacterium GWC2_36_12
GCACTTTCAGGAAGTACGTATCCTATAGTTGTTGTTTTAGTTATCTGTTTGCTCTGGAAAAAGTTTACGCCCCAAAAAATTAATAGTGAAAGAAGAAGATTCATAAATACGCCCGCAGTAATTACGATAGCTTTCATCCAGGCAGGCTTAGCTCTGAATTCATAAGGCTGCGGTTCCTTATCTGCAAAATCCACATCCATGCTTTCATCAACCATGCCGGAAATTTTAACATAACCCCCCAAAGGTAGAAGGCATAACCTGTAATCGGTGTTTCCCTGTCCGTCGTAGTCTTTCGGTAATTCTCCGAATGTGAATCTGTTAATTTTATTCCATCCGAAGAGACGTTTGCCGAAACCAATTGCGAAAACATCTGCTCGCATTCCGCATAATTTGGCAGCAGCAAAATGTCCAAATTCATGAACAAAGACTAAAATCCCTATAGTTATAGCAAAATAAATTACATAGTCCATTAAAGAATACTCCTGTAGATCTGGGTTAAAAAATTCTATTTAGTCAAAATAAATGCCGGTAAAGATATAGGGAATACCTCCGCTAAATAAGTTCTTCAGCAAATTTCCGTGTCATTTTATCACACTCAATTATCGTTTCGAGATTTGGTGAGGTGTGGTTTTCAATTGTTTCCAGTGCTTTATCAATTATCACCGGTATTTTGGAAAAGGCTATATCGCCTTCTAAAAATCCTTTAACAGCAACCTCGTTTGCTGCATTGAGAATACATGGAGCCGTACCTTCGGCAGTAAGAGCATTATATGCGAGCTTAAGACACTGGAATTTTTCCATATCCGGTTCAAAAAATGTTAGTTCTTTGATAGCTGCAAAATCGGTTTTTGGAAAATCATTTTCCAGTCTTTTCGGAAAGGATAGTGCATACTGAATGGGCAACCTCATATCCGGCACACCAAGCTGAGCTTTGACAGACCCGTCAATAAATTCAACCATTGAATGAATTATTGATTGGGGATGTATTACCACATCGATTTTTTCTTTTGGTAATCCGAAGAGCCAGCGTGCTTCGATAACTTCAAGCCCTTTATTCATCAGTGATGCCGAATCAATTGTGATTTTATCTCCCATCTTCCAGTTCGGGTGAGCCAGAGCCTCTTTTACGGTAACATTATTTAATTCGCCTTTTTGCTTTTTAAAGAACGGTCCGCCGGATGCAGTTAAAATAAGTTTTTCAACCTCTTCGGCTTTTTCACCAACAAGACATTGATAAATTGCGCTATGTTCGGAATCAACGGGGATTATTTCAGAGTTATATTCCCTGCCGAGTTTTGTAATTAACTCGCCCGCAACTACTAAAGTTTCTTTGTTTGCCAGCGCTATTCTTTTTCCTCTTTTAACAGCTTCTATTGTAGGCAGAAGACCGGCAAATCCTACCATTGCACCAAGAAGAATATCGTATTCACAATTTGCAGCAGCATAAACGAGACCCTTGACTCCGGAGAGAACCTTGCAGTTGATGCTTAAGTTTTCACGTAATCTTTCAGCGGCAGATTCATTGGTAACCACCACAAGTTCAGGCTTAAATTCGTTTATCTGGGGTATTAAGAGATCAATGCGTGTATTTATTGTAAGGGCAGATACAGAGAATTTATCGGGATGTTTTTTTATTACGTCCAGTGTGTTTATACCTATCGAACCTGTTGAGCCAAGAATTAAAACTTTTTTCATCATTTATTGAATATAATTGCGTCAAAGCTATGAAAGAATGAATTCTTTATCAATGTAAAATACTACTTAAATGTGGGATGTTTATATGCATGAAGAAAATATAGTTTATCTTTTGGCACTTTTTTGAACGTTATATTACTAGTATTCGGATTCTTTGTTGTTTACTAGATGATTTTTTATTTATTTAACTTTAATAATAAACTCCGAGGGCAATATGAAACTTAAAGCATTTGTATTATTGCTGATAATTATTTGCTTATCTGAAGGAAATGCATTACCCAGGTTCAGCTTAAGAGGCGGCGGCGGAGATTGTTCCGGCTGTCATGTTAATCCGACAGGCGGCGATATGCGTAACAGGGGTGGTTGGGGATTCGGTAAGAATGTTCTTCCGATGCAAACTACGGATGAAGATTTTGAAATGAGCAATAAGATTGGAGAAAATATACAATTTGGACTTGATTTGAGAGGGCAAGCGTTGCTTATAATAACTGAAGATAAAAAGAGAATCGATTTCCAAAGAATGACTGGTTCATTATATACAAACATTGATCTTTCGGAAAAGATAAATGTGTTTACACGATATGATTTTGTACAGGCAATCTGGGAGGCTTACGGAGTTGCTCGTATTCTGCCAAATGATAGTTATATAAAAGGAGGAACATTTCAACCAAATTATGGAATAAGACTGGATGACCATACTGCTTATACAAGAGGTGGAGACTTAGGACTTGTTACCAACTCAGTTTCGGGTTTGATTTATAATCCGGCTTATACTGAAAGTGGAATTGAGCTCGGGGTCTATTTTGATGATTTTGCTTTTCTAACGGCAAGTGCCGGAAATCCCTCCCGGCTGTTATTCCAGGTTGACCCTGTTTATACGGCAAATCTTAAAATACAACCTACAATTGGAGATGAAGCAGCTTTATTTTTTGGCGGTTCGTTTGCTACTTTCAAAAAGAGCGCAGTAACGCCCGTTGTAAATATGTATGGTGGTTATGCGGGATTTGGTTTCGGGGATTTTACTATAATGGGTGAGTTTGATATAGCCAACGATTATATAAAGAAAGATTCTGCTTCTACTGCAATGATGGTTGAAGTGGCATACAGGGTTATAAAGGGACTTGAAGCAGTCGTAAGATTCGATCGATTTGACCCCAACTCCGATATTGACAAAGATGAACTAACAAGGTTAGTAATTGGCTTTGAAATATTTCCCTATAGCTTTATTGAAATTCGTCCGCAGTACAGGTTACAAATGGAAGATCCAGGCATAGAAAACGATGCTGCGTTAATTCAATTTCATATCTGGTATTGAGTTTTATAAGTGAGGCTCACCTTAAAGGTGAACCTCACCTCTTATCATAAATTACCGGTCTTTTAATTATTACTTCTCATTCTTACTAAAAAAAATTCCCTGTGAGCAGGAACATTCCGATATTTAAAGCATCTTTTATTACAGATACTGGGATTTTTTTTGACAGACAGTCCGGAACATATTGTTGATAATCACTCCACATTTCTCCCTTGAATAACCAGTTTAAAAATTGGTAAGTTTGAATATGGTAAAGAGAGCATTTCTAATTTTTATAATATCAGTTCCATTTGCTTTTACTCAGCAGGATTTGGTGAACCGTTTTCTGCTTGCGCAGAATTTTGAACAATCCGGTGAATTTCAAAAAGCAAAACAGATATATGAAGAATTATATGGAGATATTCCTTCAAACCTTCAATACTTCGATGCACTGAACAGAGTTTATCTTCAGCTAAAGGAATATGATAACTCAATTAGTATAATCGAGAGCAGGCTAAAAATAAATGGAAATGACATTAATCTTTATGGGCTGTTGGGGAAAACATATTACATGAAGGGAGAAGAAAACAAAGCCTTCGATACCTGGGATAAAGCCATTCAAAAATTTCCTGGTAACCAGCTTAACTGCCGCACAATTGCAAACTATGCTATTGAACGAAGGTCGTTTGAAAAAGCAATTGAATATCTCTATAAAGGGAAAAAAGTTGCGGATGATCCTGGTATGTTTTCTTACGATCTTGCAGGTATTTATTCTTTAACGATGAGATTTAAAGATGCAGCAAGAGAATATTGTGAAATAATTTCTTCCAATTCAAACCAGTACCAGGTTGTTGAATCGAGAATTCTCTCTTACATCAAAAAGCCCGATGCACTTTCACAAACAATCGATGTTGTAAAAGAAAGCAGGGAGAAAAATATCGTAGCTATTGATTACCTGCTCGCCAGACTTTATATGGAAGATGGCAGGTTTGAAGAAGCATTTGAAATTTATCTTGAGGCAGACAAGACCCAGAAGAACGAGGGGTCCGATTTGTATAACTTTGCAAACTTTGCTTATTCCGAAAAACAATTTGAACTTGCAGCCAGAGTTTATAATGAACTGGTCGAACGCCACCCGAACTCTCCGTTTGTTTCCCCAGCCAAGCTTGGATACGCAAAGACCCTGGAAGAAACCCTGAATAGAGAAGCTGCTGTTAATGATAATTCATGGAAACCTTTTTACAAAATAAAGATAATTGATAATGTAAATATTGAAAAGGCTATAACATCCTATAGTGAATTAGTAAATCAATACCCTCGTTCGGAGATTGCAAGCGAAGCACTGCTAAGAATCGGCAGAATTCTTTTGTATAAACAGTATGATAATTTATATGCCGAAAAATATTTTAATCGTATTGTTAAAGAATATCCTGTTTCTAAATTTGTTTTTGATGCATACTGTGAACTTGCTAATATTAATATTCTTGGAAACGATTTTGCTTCTGCAGAAAAGGATCTTTTAAAGGTGATAAATAATAAAGGAGTTGGCGAAGAAAAAATAAATCTTGCAAGGTACGAACTGGCAAAGGTAAATTTTTATCGCGGAGATTTCTCTTCTGCTAAAAATCTACTTCGTGAGATTCTTAATAACCTTAAAGATAACATTGCCAACGATGCTATTGAACTTTCCCTTTTATTGAACACAACATTAAATGATTCGTCTAATCTCTTATTATTTGCCAGGGGAGATTTAATGACAACCCGGGGAGAATATAAGGAAGCTTCAGCCATATTTGGTGAAATTGCATCAGATGAAAGGAGTTTTGTTCTGCGGTACAGAGCTCGTCTTAAAGAGGTTGAGACAGAATTAGCCCTGGATAATTATGAAAGATCTATTTCAATTTTGCAGGAAATTTTGGACGAGAAGGAGCAAAATATTTATGCAGATAAAGCGCTTTATTTATTAGGCAGAATCTATCAATATGGCATGAAAGATGATACAAAAGCACTTGAGATGTATGAGAGCCTGCTTGCAAAATTCCCTAACTCCTTATATCTTGATATGACAAGAGAGGAAATAATTAAAATAAGAAATAAAGTAAGCTAAGGTTTTGAATGGCTAAAAAACAGAATCAAAGAATTGTAAAATGTTCCTTTTGCGGCAGGGATGGGAGCGAAGTAGGAAGCATGATTGCCGGGCCCGATGTTTATATATGTGATATTTGCATTGGAAGCAGTGTTGATATCCTGAGAAATAATCTTGCCGCATTTAACAACATAAAGCCGAAAGGCTTTCAGCATCATACTCCGGCTTCGATCAAGAAAAATCTCGATGAATATGTAATCGGGCAGGATAGGGCTAAAAAGGTTTTATCGGTTGCTGTTTATAATCATTATAAAAGGATCAACACCAAGTCATCATTTTTTGAGCTTGATGATGTGGAAATTGAAAAGAGCAATATTCTTCTTATTGGGCCGACAGGAGTGGGCAAAACATTACTTGCTCAGACTCTTG
Organism: Ignavibacteria bacterium GWC2_36_12; assembly: GCA_001802795.1. Taxonomy (GTDB): domain Bacteria; phylum Bacteroidota; class Ignavibacteria; order Ignavibacteriales; family Ignavibacteriaceae; genus RBG-16-34-14. Next base: position 10,494 of record MGZZ01000082.1, read on the forward strand.
CAAAGATACTTGATGTTCCTTTTGCAATAGCCGATGCTACAACTCTAACCGAAGCAGGTTATGTCGGTGACGATGTTGAAACAGTACTTGTGCATCTTTTACAAGCTGCCGATTATAATCTTGAGCGGGCTCAAAGAGGCATAGTTTATATTGATGAGATTGATAAGATTGCAAGGAAAAGTGAAAGTGCATCAATAACAAGGGACGTTTCAGGTGAAGGAGTTCAGCAGGCTTTGTTAAAAATTCTTGAGGGCACAGTGGCAGGCGTTCCCCCTAAAGGAGGAAGGAAACATCCCGAGCAAAGCTTGATTAATGTTAATACAAAAAATATTCTTTTTATTGTCGGCGGTGCTTTTGAAGGAATTGAAAAGATCATTGCGTCGCGTATCAACAAAAATAAAATGGGCTTTATTTCTGATATTGGCGAAAAAAACAGGGACGAGGATCTTCTTAAATATGTTCTGCCGGAAGATCTTCTTCGTTTCGGCTTAATCCCCGAATTAATAGGAAGACTGCCGGTTACGGCTCCGCTGCACGCATTATCTAAAGAGGCTTTTAAAAGTATTCTTGTAGAGCCCAAGAACGCGATTCTTAAGCAGTATAAAAAACTCTTCCTGATGGAAGGCATTGAACTTGAGTTTGATCCTTTTGCAATTGAAGCGATTGTTGAAAAAGCAATTGTGAGAAAGACAGGCGCAAGGGCACTTCGTTCTATAGTTGAGGAATTTATGCTTGATATAATGTTTGACCTGCCCAATAAAGATAAAATTGAGAAGTGCATCATTACTAAAGATGTAATTGCCGAAGGTTCAGAGCCAATCTATCTTGAAAGCGATAGAAAATCCGCTTAGATAATATTTTATTTCCGTTAAATGGTCATAATATTCGGATTGTTTAGCGGATTTATTTTTTTAAAAATTGTTTTTGTTACTGTCTAGAAAAAGATTTGAAATTTGAGATTTGAAATGTTTAGAAAAACCATATTAGTTTTAATACTAAGCTGCATATCTTCCTTCTCTCAATCCAAAATCCTAATCTACATGGATTTAACGCAAGCCGATCATCTTAAAGCTTATGGAATTACTTTCCATGCGCTTACAAATGGAATTAAAGCGGACTGGTTGCTGAACTACAGGGGCGGTTCTTTTATGATAGACTATTCAGATAAAATCGCTGTTGAATGCAGAATTGAAGGAGTTTCATTCGATATTATATCATCTTCGGAAGCGGTTACTATTTATGCAGAAGTGCAGGACGAAGGGAATAATATGGACGTGGTAAGACTTGAAAAGGCACCGAGGATTGCTGTGTTTGTACCGCCAGGCTTTCAACCATGGGACGATGCGGTTACACTTGCTCTCGAGTATGCAAAGGTTCCTTATGATAAAATCTGGAACGATGAAATACTGCGCGGCGATCTTAAAAATTACGATTGGCTTCATCTTCACCATGAGGATTTTACGGGTCAGTATGGCAAATTTTATGCAAGCTTTTCAAATGCCCAGTGGTACATCGATCAGCAAATGCAATATGAAAATGGTGCAAAGAAAAACGGCTTTAAAAAAGTTTCAGATATGATGAAAGCGGTTTCATTAACAATAAAAAATTATATTGCACAGGGCGGATTCCTTTTTGCTATGTGCTCGGCAACGGATTCCTACGATATTTCTCTTGCAGCAAAAGATGTTGATATATGTGCTACTATGTTTGACGGAGATGCTGCCGATCCGAATGCACAGGAAAAACTGGATTTTTCAAACACACTGGCTTTTGAAAATTTTAAGCTGGAAATGAATCCTTATGTTTATGAATATAGCGATATCGATATTCAGCCTTTAGAAATCGGTAATTTCGATAACGATTATTTTACACTATTCGAGTTTTCAGCAAAGTATGATCCTGTTCCTACTATGCTTACCCAGGATCATGTGAATGTTATCCGCGGTTTTATGGGACAAACAACATTGTTCAGGAAGGAACTGATTAAGAAATCAGTTATAACTTTAGCAGAAAGAAATGGGACAGACCAGGTCAAATATATTCACGGAAATTTCGGCAGGGGAACTTTTACTTTTTACGGTGGTCACGATCCCGAAGATTATCAGCATGCAGTAGGAGATCCTCCGACAGATTTAACTCTATATAAAAATTCACCCGGCTACCGTTTAATACTTAACAACATACTTTTTCCTGCCGCAACAAAGAAAAAGCAAAAAACATAGACAAGAACCTTCAAGGGTAGCAACGTGTTTAGAACTCGAAACCATGAAGGTTAGTGAACAGTTTTGTTTTTTATAGGTTGTTCGTAGTTTATAGATTGAAAAACAAATTATTTAAAGACTATTCACTTGAAAAAAATAAAAATACAAAACAGCGATAAAGAATATACAGTTGGTAAAATTGTTTGCGTTGGCAGGAACTACGTTGAACATGCAAAAGAACTAGGAAACGAAGTTACAGAAAAGCCGCTTATATTTCTTAAGCCGTCATCGGTTTTAATTTTCTCCGGTGATAAAATTATTTATCCTTCTTTTTCAACTGAAATGCATCATGAGGTTGAGCTTGTTGTCTTAATTGGAAAGAAAACAAAGAATGTAAATTTATTTGAAGCAGAAGCAGCAATTTCAGGTTATGGAGTTGGACTCGATATGACTCTCCGTGATATTCAAAATCAACTTAAGAAGAAGGGGCATCCCTGGACAATTGCAAAATGTTTTGATACTTCTGCTGTAATTTCGGATTTTATGTTAAAAGAAAACTATATGCTTACATTGAGTGAAGAAATTTCTCTTTCCGTTAATGGAGTTATTAAGCAAAAAGATCAACTAAGTAAAATGATCTTTAATCCGGCACAACTTGTTGAATATATTTCATCTATAATGACATTAGAAGAAGGAGACCTTGTTTTTACAGGAACGCCCGCGGGAGTAAGCAAAGTGAACAGAGAAGACAAGCTTAATGCGGAAATAACCGGGATAGCAAAATTGGAGTGTGATGTAGTATAATTATAAAACCTGACAAACTATCAATTACTTATTTAAATTTCCCAAAGCTTTTTTAATCAATTCCTCAAGAGAAATATCTTTCGCTGAGCTTAGGATATCCCTTACGGCACTTTCAGCAGTTTTATAATTATAGCCCAATGTTGTAAGAGCGGAAATGGCTTCGCTCTTAACGCTGTAGGAATCCCCCCTGGATTCCATTTCAATTATTTTATCAACTTTGCTTCTTAATTCAAGAACGACCCTCTCAGCAGTTTTCCTTCCAACGCCCGGTATGGCAACTATCCTTGAAATATTGCCTGCTTCAATTGCGGTTTTGAGATCATCGACCTGGATACCTGATAAAACATTCAAAGCGAGTTTTGGTCCTATTCCACTTACACTTATAAGAAGCTCAAACATTTCTTTTTCCGTTTCAGAATAAAAGCCAAAGAGAGTAATAGAATCTTCTTTTACACTTGTATAAATGTGTAAAGAAATTTCTTTTTTATCAGAAATATTTTCAAAAGTGTTTATTGAAATATTAACCAAATAACCAACACCATTTACATCTAATAGGAGTTTAGTTGGTTTTATTGAAATTATGCTGCCGTTTAAAAAGCCGATCATAAAATGATTGAAAAATTTAAAGATTAAAAGATTGAAAGATTACAGTTATAAATGATGAAGCCTTGTAACTTTTTCTTATATAATATTTTTTCTTAAGTATTTTATAAAATTAGAAAGCTGCGTGATTATATTAATTGCCAACTCATAGTTTTTGTTAAAATAAGCTTTCGAAATGTAATTCAAATCTAAAGCAACATAAAGTAGATCTAACTTCACCAGCCGACCCCTTAGAATATTTTAAAAAAGTAATGAACTCCTTATTGTTATTTCTTTCGAAACCTTCTGCAATATTATTCATAATTGAAACAGCAGCTCTTTGAATCTGATCTTTTAGTCCATAATCTTTTTTAAAAGAATCTGTTGTGGCTATCTCATATATTGATTTAACAAAATCTCTTGTATCCTGCCAAACTTTTAAATCCTCGAACGATGCAACTTTCATTTTTACCCCCGTATATTTAAAATTAATCTTTCAATTTTTAAATCTTTTGATCTTTAAATTACGTATTAACTATACGATCCGGAAATTGTTCAACAAAAGCTTTCCAATCAGTACTTCGTTTTTTATGATTGCCCATTCTGAAAGCATGGCACAACGCAACAGCAAGAGCATCGGATTCGTCATATTTCATTTTTATTTCTTTAGCTGCAAGCAATGTTTTTATCATAAAAGAAACCTGCTCTTTTGAAGCACCACCTCTGCCGACAATAGATTTTTTTATTTCCCTTGGCGAATATTCGCTCATCGGTATTTTACAATGAGCCGCAGCAAGTATAGCCGCTCCTCTTGCATATCCTATTTTCATAGCTGATTGAACATTCTTTCCGTAGAAGGCAGTTTCAATTGCAAACTCATCGGGTTTATAAAATTTAAGTAAACTTTTTAGTTCATCGTAGATAATAACAAGTTTTTCGGAGAGGGATTTTTTTACGTTAAGTTTTATCAGTCCGTTTTTAACGAGAGCAAAATTATTTCCTGTTTGCTTGATAATTCCAAAACCGGTTAGATTCGTCCCAGGGTCTACGCCAAAAATAATCATTAATCTTAGACTGATTTACTTATAGTTTCTTCATCAAAATCGGAATTGGAATAAACATTCTGTACGTCTTCACATTCTTCAAGCGCCTCGATAAGTTTTATAACTTTTTCCGCATCTTCACCAGATACCCGTACCAAATTTTGTGCAACCCACTGAAGCGAGGCATTTTCAATATCAATTTTCTTCTCTGCGAGTGCCCTTCTTACAGGCTCAAAGGATTCAATTGAAGTTTGTATTTCATAATAATCATCTTCTGTCTGGAGGTCATCTGCCCCAGCCTCTAAAATAATTTCCAATATTTCATCTTCAGTTTTCTCTTGCCTGGGTAGAGTGATAATTCCTTTTCTCTGGAACATCCACGCGACAGAGCCGGTTTCAGCGAGAGTTCCGCCTCCCTTCGAAAAAAGATGCCGTACTTCTGCAACAGTCCTGTTTTTATTATCAGTTGCCACTTCGACAAGCAAAGCAATTCCCCCTGTGGCATAACCCTCGTAAGTGAATTCGTGGTAAGTAACACCCTCTAGTTCGCCCGTGGCTTTCTTTATTGCTCTTTCAATATTATCCTGTGGCATATTAGCTGATTTTGCGTTATCAACTGCGAGTCTTAATCTTGGGTTACCGGCGGGATCGCCGCCACCTTCCCTGGCGGCAATAGTAATTTCTTTAATAAGTTTGGTAAACATTTTACCACGCTTGGCATCAATTACAGCTTTTTTTCTTTTAGTTGTAGCCCACTTTGAATGACCGGACATTTAAACTAACTCCTCTACTTTTGTTCTGATATCTTTAAGCTTGAATTGCGGAAAAACTCTCCCGTCTTTTGAAGTTTTATCTATTGTGTATACTATATTTATTTGGGAACCATTCTTAGTTAGGACTTCATAGTAATCTCCCATGTTAAACCCGATACTGTCAAAAACTTTTTCACAACCTTCCTGCATAAAAGGAACAACGATATGATTGGTGCCAACGATTTTAGGTGCATTCACAACTTTTACATTCTCACTGAGAAAAACAGGTCTCATATTTCCCGGGCCAAAAGGAGAAAACCGGTTTAGTATCTTAAGGAATTTATAAGTTATTTCAGAGAATTTTAATTTGGAATCAATATGAATCTCCGGTAAAAGATTCTCTTCCTGAAGAGATTCTTTTACAATCCGGTTAAAACGGCTTTTGAATTCACTCAATTTGTCAATCTCTACAGCTAAACCAGCTGCTGCCTGGTGACCGCCAAAATGAAGAAGAATATCATCACATTTTTGGAGCGCTTCATAAATGTTAAAGTTTGAAATACTTCTCGCTGATCCTTTTGCCACACCATCTACAGTTGTAAGCATAATAGTTGGTCTGTAATATTTCTCCACTAATCTTGAAGCAACAATTCCTATTACGCCGGGGTGCCACTCACTGTTATGTAATATTATTGCAAGTTCATTTTGAAGATCGAGCGAGTTTTCAACAAGATCTAATGCTGTATCGAAAGTATCAACATCAATTTTTCTTCGCTGATAATTTTCTGTTTCCAGGACCTGGGCAAGCTGAAGCGCCTCTTGTTTATTATTTGTTATCAGAAGCTCAACTGCCCTGTGTGCATCTCCTAATCGCCCCACGGCATTTATTCTTGGTGCAATAGTAAAAACAATTTGTCCTGTTGTAAGATTGCCTGCTAATAATCCGGCACTTTCAATTAAAGCTTCTATTCCGGGACGAGGCATATCATTTATAAGGTTTAAACCTTCTCTTACAAGTATTCTGTTTTCGTCTATAAGGGGAACAATATCTGCAGCTCCCGCCAGTGCAACGAGATCAAGATACTTTAGAGGAAGAATTCTTTTCCCAATTCTATCTGCAATTCCGACAGCAAGCTTAAATGCAATCCCAGCACCAGACAAATATTTAAACGGATAGTTACAAGAAGGTTTTAATGGGTCGAGTACGGCTACTGCATTGGGTAAAGTTTCCTTTGGTTGATGGTGGTCGCAGATTATTACATTAATACCCAACTTATTTGCATAATCAGTTTCCTCAATAGCCGTTATACCACAATCAACGGATATTAATAAAGAAGTTCCTATGCTCTTGACATAATCAATCCCGGCGGTAGATAATCCGTAACCTTCTGTTAATCGTTTCGGGATATAGAAATTAACATTGGCATCGAGTTCTTTCAGGAAAAGATAAAGAAGAGCAGTAGAGCATGTTCCGTCTACATCGTAATCTCCGTAAATACAAATTTTTTCATTTTCAGTGAGAGCATTAATCACCCTCATTGTAGCTATGTTCATTCCATCCATCAGAAGAGGATCGTAGAGAGAATCGATTGAGGGACGGAAGAATGCTTTTGCCTCTAAAAAACTGCCGATATCCCTGATAACCAGCAGCCGGGCTAAAACCTCAGAAACATTAAGTGCATCCGCTAAAGACTTTACAGTGAAATCATCCTGAATCTCATGTAACTTCCAACGGCATTTCAACATATATTTTTAAGAGATTAAAGAACAAAAGCATAGCTCAATTCTATAAGCCGAATTTTGTATCCCACCCAAGGCGGGACGGCAATTATTTATCTGATCCTTGTATTACTACAAGGCTTTAGCGGTCTACCCGGGAACCATTCAAAAGCAGAACTACTTTTCTTTCTTTGTTAAGAGAAATAGATTCCCTTATTTGACCTTGCTTCGGGTGGGGTTTACCATGCCAATAATGTTACCATTACTGCGGTAGGCTCTTACCCTGCCGTTTCATCCTTACCCCGCCAAGGTGGGGCGGTATATTTTCTGTGGCACTTTCCGTCGTGTAAGGGATTGTTCCCTTAACGCCCGGGTGTTACCCGGCACCCTGTTCTGCGAAGTTCGGACTTTCCTCCCCGCCAGAGGCGGGGCAATTGCCCGAATTGAGCTACGCTTTTACTCTAAAAAGTTTAGATTATACGAAAAAATTCGTTATGTATAAATCTTTTAAATATTTAATTAATAAAGTTTAACAAATAACTTCTTAGTTTATTTAATATAATAAATTGAGCTGACTAAAGCAGCAGAAAATTATGATGGGCAGATATAAGTTTTGTTAATATTCAGGCAGTTAAAGAAGAATCAGATTTGCCTATACCTAACGATTAGTTTTAATTCTCTGATTTTTCTGATATTTCAGGGGAAACAAGAATTCTTCCGCAATATTCACAAAAGAAAAGTCTATTGTTTCTTCTTATCTCTAATTGTCTTTGAGATGGCACAATATTATGACAGCCTGAGCATGCTGATCGCCTGATGGTAACGACCGCTTTCCCTTTTTTGGCTTTTCTTATTCTCATATAAGCTGAATAATCCGGTTTCTTTGTTTCCTCAACCATTTCCTTTCTCTTTGTTTTCAGCTTTGCTTCCTCCTTCTCATTTGCCTTAATGATTTCTTTAAGCTCAGCTTCTTTTTCTTTAAGCTCCTGCTTAAGCTCATCCAATTGGGGTTTAACTTCCTCAATCTCTTCGGTAAGCCGTTTGCTTGAGTCGGCAAGAACATCGTTTTCGGCATCGAGTTTTTTAACCTGATCTTCAGCGTGATCTATTTCTTTTGTTAAAGCATCATACTCTTTGTTATTTCTAACCTGGTAAAGTTGAGCTTTGAACTTTTTTTGGTTAGCCTGAAGTTTTTCAATCTCTTCTTCATTTTCTTTCCTTTTCTCAAGAGATTCCTTCTTTTGTGTTTCCTTTTTTGTGACGCTGTCTTTTATATCATTGATTTTGTTTTCAAGTGATTCGACAGCATGAGGCAGGTCACCACGCAATTCTTCAAGCTCATCAAGCTGATCATCAATCAGTTGCAGTTCGTAAAGAGTTTTTAGTCTGCTTATCAATTTATTTTTGCTCCTAATTTATTATAAAAAATCACTGGGTTTGTATTTCCACTATATTTAAAAACTTTTATTTTTTTCGTTTTGACCAATGTGGTCAGGCGTTTATTTACTTCGTCGAGAGAGAAGATCTCTGTTTCGTAATGACCCGCGTCTATAAGAAGTATTTTATCCCGATAGTCGAAAAAGGTGTGGTATTTTATATCTGCTGTAATTAAGGCGTCGGCGCCTTTTTTAACAGCACCAGGAATAACCTCGGTACCGTAGCCACCGCATACTGCAACAGTCTTGATCTTTTTTTCTTTTCCGTCGGTATATCTGAAATTATTAATACTTAAACTTTTTGAAATGTGATTCAGGAATTCCTTTTGATTTATTGGCTTATCCAATTCCCCGATTGCACCGATACCGTAATTAATGTTTTCATTGACAAGGGGATAAACATCGTATGCTATTTCTTCATAAGGATGAACTTTTCTAATCGCAGATAATATTTTATCCAATTTCCAGGAATCAATCAGAACTTCCAATTTAATCTCATCTATCTTTTCGTAGTTAAGTTTCCTGCCAACAGATGGAGATGTTTTTTCAGAACCTTTAAATGATCCTTCACCTTTTGTTCTGAAACTGCAGTTGGAATATTCACCGATTATACCTCCGCCATTTTCGAAAATAGCTGCAGCAACTTTTTCAATGTGAGCTTCAGGAACGAAAATAATTAATTTATATTGTATTGATTTGAGGTTGCTGAGGAAGCGGATGTTTTTAAGTTCTAAAGCCTTTGCCAGTTCAAAACTAACGCCGCCTTTTGTGAAATCAAGATTAGTATGAGAAGAAAAAAGAGTTATATCATGTTTAATTAATTTCTCAACTAAGCGGGAAGTGTTATCTTGGTCGGTATCAATTTTTCTTAAAGGATTAAAAAGAAGCGGGTGATGTGTAATTATAATGTTGCAATCTTTTTTAATTGCTTCAGTAATAACTTTCATGTTCAGATCTAAAGCCAGTAGTATATTCTTAACCTTTCTTTCAGCGGAACCAACCTGCAAACCAACATTATCTTTGTTCCAGGCTATTTCTTCAGGTGCCCAGCTTTCTATGTATTTAAATATTTCTCCGCAAGTCATATAAAAAAAATGCACTTCATATTCCGAAGTGCATTTTTTGCTGTGTTAATTTCTTAGTTTATCAGAATTTCGAAAATATATCCTTTTAAAAAACTTTAATTTCACTCTATTTACTGTTATCATATTAAGCAAGTAAATTTAGATTATTCTCCTCTAATATTCAATAAATGATTAACTATTAATAAGTGCTTAATTATTGTGCCGAAACAGGCGTTTCTATCCATTTTCCATCTTCTTTTATTAATTGAATCAGCGCATCAACAGCATCTTCCGAAGGAATATTTCTTTTTACTATGTCTTTTTCCTTGTAAAGAGTGATTTTCCCGACACCGGAACCTACGTAACCATAATCTGCATCTGCCATTTCACCGGGACCATTAACTATACATCCCATAATCGCTATTTTTACTCCCTTAAGATGTTCTGTTCTCTTGCGAATCATTTCGGTGGTTTCCTGGAGATCGAAGAGCGTTCTTCCGCAGGATGGGCAGGCTATATATTCTGTTTTTGATATTCTTACTCTTGCTGCCTGAAGAATTCCAAAGAGAGTCCTATTAATGATCTTCTCTTTTGATTCTTCTTTAAGAAATTTTTTAGTGTATTTGCCATTTGCTTTGTCTGAAGAAAAGTTATCCGGAACTTCTGCCCATACTCCATCTCCATAACCATCAATTAAAAGAGAACCGAGATCGGTCGAAGCAAATAATCTGAACTGATCCGCACTTAAATTATTATACGAGCGTTTTATTATTACTGGATGAGGGATTTCATTATTTATTAATTCAAAAAATGCTCTTCTCTGTTCAGCCATTCCATGTTCATTTTCTGTAGTAAGGATTAAAACAAGATTATTATCGTCTTTTATTTTGTTTATAAAATCAGTTGTAAAAGAATTTAAATCCGCAGAAACAAACTTCAGTATATTTTTATATTCGGAATCAAGAAACTCCTGAGCTGTAAAAAACGGGTTACTTATACTTTTTTCTTCTAATGCTAACCAGTAGCTATAATCACAAATTGCACGGAGACCATTTGGAATGTCAAAAGGCAAACTTTGTTTTCCAAGATAAAGTAAATCCGGAGCCATATCACTCATATTCCATTTATCCGTAAGAGAATCATAGAAGTAGCCAATATCTGAAAGATCTTTATGATCTTTAATTTTTCTTTTACTGTAATCGGCAACTACTCTTGCAACATTAGTGCTTCCTATACCTGCAACTTCAAAAGAATGTCTTTTTTCATATTCATAAGGATTAAAAGGGGGTTCTTCTATTGATTTAATATAAGGGTGATTTTCTCTTAATTTATATCTTTCAGCCAACATAATTGCAACGGGAGCTTCATGTTCAGGATCTTCGGTAAGAGAAACTCTTATAGTATCACCCAAACCATCTTCGAGCAAAGTTCCTATTCCAACAGAAGATTTTATTCTTCCATCCTCTCCGCCTCCTGCTTCTGTTACACCAAGGTGAAGAGGATAATTCATCCCTTCCTCTTTCATTTTCTGAACCAGGAGCCTGTAAGCCTGTACCATAACCTGCGGGTTGCTTGCTTTCATTGAAAGGACAATTTCGTAGTAATTGAGGTCTTCACATATTCTTACAAATTCTAATGCAGACTCGACCATCCCAAGAGGACTATCTCCATAACGATTCATAATCCTGTCCGAAAGTGAACCGTGATTAGTTCCGATTCTCATTGCAGTTCCATATTCCTTGCATACTTTTATTAAGGGTGAGAATTTATTTTTTATCCTTTCAAGTTCTGCTTCATACTGGTCATCTGTATATTCGAAGACTTCAAATTTTTTCCGGTCTGCATAATTACCCGGGTTCACCCTTACTTTCTCAACAATTCTTGCAGCAATCTCGGCAGCATTTGGAGTAAAATGAATATCTGCAATTAGCGGAACATCATACCCGCGTGTGCGTAATTCCTTTTTTATATTTTCGAGGTTTTGTGCTTCAAACTTGCTTGGTGCAGTAATTCTCACATAATCACAACCAGATTCAACCATACGGATTGTTTGTTCAACAGTTGCTTTTGTGTCCATTGTATTAGTAATGGTCATGGATTGTATTCGTATCGGGTTGTTTCCGCCAAGGGGAACATTCCCAACTTTAACTTCTCTTGTTTTATAACTTGAATACTTGGTGAGACTATTACAGTATTCTTTAATCTTTGAAATGGTTTCTATCATAAACTTAATAGGATAAAGCCTGATTTTATTTGCTTTGAAAAAAGAAATATAATAAATGCGTACACGTATTAAAAGTGATCTTTCTTTCTTTAAATAGCTTAATAATCATTTATTATGTAGGTATTTGACCCAAGTTTGAAAAGAGAATCCTGTAACTCTTCTCCATCAAGTTTACGTTTTGAAAACTCGTATCCAAGTTCATTGTATTGTTGGCTAAGCCAGTAACCAAACGGTTTTGACTTAAGAAATTCAATTGATTTTATTCCATACTCTATCATTGCCCCTTTGCACATTTCACAGGGTTCGTAAGTTGTAATGATTTTCATTGAATCACGGCTGAGTTGATTGAATGATTCCAAACCGACATTCTTTATTGCATCTGTTATCGCATTTATTATCGCATGTCCTCCCGCATCGGCATCTCTTACAACTGTATTGTGTCCCCTTCCAATTATTTCAAAATTGTAAATAAGAATTGCTGAAATCGGTACATCCATACTTTTTAGAGCAAGTTGCCCTATACCGTCGAGTTCTCTTCTATATTGATTGATTAATTTCTTTTGTGTGGTAACTTTATAAAATTGTGTTCGTAGAGAGAAGACCGCTATTATCAGGAGCAAAATTATGGAGACAAATATTGCAAACTTTTTTAATTTCAACTCACATTACCTTCTTTATTTTTCAACTATACTTAAACTGTTGGATCCCATCCGGTTTTATTCTGACAGAATTTTATTAAATTTCCAACTACCTGCGTAATGAACCTTTTGGCAGGCAGATTCTTTTATTAAGCAAAAACTATGCGAATACCGGAAAGTAAAATAGAGGAGATTCGCTCTACAGCCAGCATTGTAGACGTAATTTCAGGATATGTGCAACTGAGGAAGAGAGGAAGAAATTACCTCGGATTATGTCCTTTTCACTCTGAAAAGACACCGTCTTTCACAGTCAGCGAGGATAAACAAATATATCATTGCTTCGGCTGTCATGCAGGGGGTAACGTTTTCAAGTTCCTTATGGATTACGAGAAGATATCATTTATCGAGTCTGTTCAGGAGCTTGCCGCTCAATTAGGGATAGATATCGAGTATGAATCATCGCCGGGCGATGAAAAACAGAGTGAACAGGAAGTTTTTTATGATATAAATACTGAAGCTGCAAAATACTTTTATAATAATCTGCATAATTCTGATGAGGGGGAAATTGTCAGAAAATATCTGCAGGAAAGAAAGATAAAAACTCAAACGATAAAAACATTTGGTTTGGGTTATGCTTTAAGGGGCTGGGAAAATTTTCTGAACTTTGCGAAAGAAAATAAGCTCGATATCGGGAAAATAGTCGAACTCGGAATCTTAATTAAAAATGACGACGGAAGACATCATGACAGATTTGCCGGCAGACTGATTTTCCCGATCTTTTCTCCAAACGGACGAGTTGTTGCTTTTGCCGGAAGAGTTCTTGATGAAAGAGAAAAAGGGGCAAAGTATTTAAACTCGCCCGAGTCTCTAATCTATATAAAGGGGAGAATTTTATACGGACTCTCTTTTGCAAAAGATGAAATAAGAAAACTCGATAAAGCTATCCTTGTGGAAGGATATATGGACCTTATTTCACTCTTCCAGGCGGGAATAAAAAATGTTGTTGCCGTATCCGGTACTGCTTTAACGGAAGAGCAGGTTCAGCTTCTTTCACGTTATACTAAGAATGTTGTTTTATTGTTTGATGCTGATACTGCCGGTATTAAAGCCTCTATGAGAAGTATCGAGCTTTTGCTGAAAAAAGATGTCGAGGTTAAAATAGCCGCTCTTCCCGGAGGAGAGGATCCCGATTCTTTCATTAATAATTATGGAAAAGAGAAATTTGAAGAAATCATTTCTTATGCTCAAAATTTCCTGGAATACCAATCGGGATATTTTGAAAAGCAGGGAATGTTTAATGATCCTGCTAAAATGACTGAAGCAATAAGAGAATTGGTTAAGTCCGCCGCATTAATTAATGATGAACTAAAGAGAAATCTTTTAATAAAAACCATTGCAAAGAATTTTAGCCTGAGAGAAATACTAATTGAAAATGAACTTGAAAAGATTCTCAAAAAAGAAAAGGCTACTGCAAAAGTCTCCAAACCGATAGCCGGTGAAAACGCATTTAAGGAAATTCTTAATGTTTCTTCAGATTTAAATATTACGGATTCAGAATTCAGTACAGAAAAAGAAATAGTAAAACTTCTATTTGAAGGGAATAAAGAAGTTATAGAATTGATAGTTAATCACGTCGATCCTTATAGTTTTAGTATTTCTTATAACAGGGAGCTGTTTAAGCTTGCGGTAGATACTTTTGATGTGGGCGAGTCCATAGTTGCAGGGGCTTTACTCGATAAGCTCGAAGAGGAAAATTCTAAAGCTTATTTAAGAGAAATAACTTTTGAAAAATATGGCATCAGCAAAATATGGGATGATATTTATCCCGGTGCAGATGAAAAACTCGTTCTTATGAAATATGCAAAAGACACGTTAAAGAAATTCAAGCTTCAGCAGATTGACAGGGAAATAAATGAAAATCATAAGAGACTTGAAGAAACAACGGACGAAAATGAAAAACTTGAAATAATGAGAAAAAAGGTAGAGCTTGAAAAAAATAAGATCGCAGTTATTAAAGAATTAAGCAGCGAAGAAGTCGTATAGCACAACTTCTATCGCTGCCGGTTGAAATTTGATATTCTTATTTATTCAGGTTTATCGTGTTTTATCTTTGCCCACATCTCTTCGAAATTAAATCCTTTAAAAGTCGGGCTCTCTTCATTGTGGCATTTCTTGCATAGATCTTCTTTATTATCATAGACGAGCAACCCGTTTTCTATTGCCAGCTTTTTGTCTTTCATAATTTTCATGGATTTGTATTCCGATCCTGGTCCGTGGCAAGTTTCACATTGAACGCCATCTTCGATAGTAAATTTGGCATCAAGCAACGAGGCATCAACATTATAACCGGAAGCATGACATTTTAAACAAGCTTCGGTTTCAACAGCTTTGGTAGTAAATCCTTTTTCAGTGGCGATTTTGTTTGCTTCATCAGTCAATAATGTTTTATAAGCTTTTGCATGTGTACTCTTTGCCCATATTCCCAATTGTTGCCCTTGTTTTTCGTTTTTATGGCACATTCCGCATGCATTTGTACCGATGTAACCATGTTTATTATCGGCTGTTTTTGTGTCGGACGAAAAACCGAATTGAAGAATTATTGTAAATGAAAAAGCGAACAATATAATTGATTTAATCATATCAACCCCTCCGTTAAAGTGAAAGTTAATTTTTCTTCTTTACTTTTAATAACCAGGCAGTTCTATTAAATCAGTAAGCCTGTTAATGAAAACTACAAGAAATATCTATTTAAATAAAGTTATTTATTTTTTAGTTATTAAAAATGTTTAGAATCAAAAAAGCAGGGTATATTTCAAAATATAGAGTCTTTCGTTAACTTCAGGAAGATTCTATTTTATTATTCTAATTTGAGTGATATGAACTACAGGATGGCCAAAACAGGAAAATTAATGATTGATATTCTTCCGGATAAGTGTGATTTCTGCGGTTGCTGTGTAGGTATCTGTCCGGAAGATGCAATAGAGCTAAAGGAAGCTGAAATATTTATTATTGATCCGAGGTGTACAAACTGTGCGAAATGCGTGTGGAGTTGCCCGATTGAAGTTATTAAGTTTAATAAGGAAGGAGTCTTAGATTAAATCTCAAACCTGACTGCCGTTAGGCAGGTCTCAAAAGTCAAATCTCAAATCTATTATATTAAAAGTGTTTGAAGATTTGAAATTTGAGATTTGAGATAGTAAAATGAAACAAGAGTATGACATAATAGTAGTTGGCGCGGGGCCCGCTGGTAGTATGGCAGCACGCTTTGCCGCCGAACAAGGCGTCTCTGTTCTAATGTTGGAGAAAGACAGGGATGTTGGTTATCCGGTCCGATGCGGAGAAGCGATAAGCAAAGCAGGGGTTGAAGAGTTTATTACTCCTGATCCCAAATGGATAGCTGCAACCATAAGCAAGTTTTCATTTAATGCACCGGATGGAACGGAGGTTATTCTTGATTTTGGTGAAGCGGGATATGTTCTTGAAAGAAGAATTTTTGATTATGAATTAGCAAGAACTGCGGCGGACGCAGGTGCTGAAATTTTAACAAGAGCTTACGTAAACGGGTTGATATTCGGGGATGGAAAAGTTTCAGGAGTTAAATATGAATACCAGGGAGAGCAGAAAGAATTAAAATCAAAAGTTGTAATTGCTGCGGATGGTGTTGAATCAAGAGTCGGAAGATGGGCTGGACTAACAACACACATAGATTTCCGTGATATGGAAAGCGCTGTTCAGATTACCGCAGCGAATATTCCTGTTGATCAAAATACATTATACTTTTATTTTGGTCAGGATTATGCGCCGCAGGGTTATTTCTGGATCTTCCCAAAGGGAGATAAAAAAGCAAATATTGGTCTTGGTGTAAGCGGGCTAATAGGAAAGAAAAAATCCGCACTTTCTTTTTTAAATGATTTTATGGAAAGATATTATCCTGCCGCACCTGTTCTAACAACAATTGCCGGTGGTGTGCCGTGCAGTACAACTTTAGATAAAATTTCTGCCCC
>MGZZ01000082.1:27055-27949 GCA_001802795.1 Ignavibacteria bacterium GWC2_36_12
GAATTGCAGCCGAAGCTGTTAAGATGAATAAACCCGATTACGTTTTAAGCTATGATAAAGCCTGGGGTGACAGACTTGGCAGACGCCATGTAACCTTTGATAGGATCAAGAATGGTATTTATAATTTTTCAGATGAAAAATTTAATAAAATTGCACATGCTGTTAACAAACTCCCTTATGAGAAAAGAACGCTTGGAAAAGTATTTACTACAGCGCTTATAAACCAGCCTTCGCTGCTTTTGGATGTAGCCAGAGTTTTTATTGTCTGAGTTTCGAGCCAATAATATATTTTTGTTTCCTGCAACTTTTTAATATATTTTTTGATTATGAGTATTTGTCTTTTTTAAATGGGAAAACGTCAACAAAATAATTCCAGCCAGGACAATGCAGTTGATTCACTTGAAAAACTGATGTTTAATTTTATCAGTGTCTTTAAGGATGATTTTTTTTGGTTTACTGATAATTACAACAAAACGCATTTTTCTGAAAATCTTTTCGATGTTACCGGTTATTCTTCGGATGAGATAAAATCTTTACAGGAAATTGTATACGAAGAAGATCTGGTAGAATATAAAAAAAACTTGTATGCATTTGAGGAGGATTTATCAAAGGATGAGATTATTCTTGAGTTCAGGATTGTAAATAAGAGCAAAGAGACAATATGGGTGAACGAAAGCCTTAAAATTTTTCGTGATGAAAGCGGTAAAATTATCAGGTTGATAGGAAGAGTAATTGATATATCAGGAAAGAAAACTATAGAGAACCAGCTTAAGGATGATAACGAGACACTTAAAAAAGAAAACTTTGCGAAGAACAGGTTCCTTAATTTACTATCACACGATCTTAAATCTCCGTTTACAAGTATTCTCGGTTTTACGGAAATATTAATGAAAG
>MGZZ01000083.1 GCA_001802795.1 Ignavibacteria bacterium GWC2_36_12
TAAAAATATACGAAGGACATTCACGGGAAAATCTTAAAGATGCAGATGTCCTCGTTTATTCATCTGCTGTTACAATAGATAACCCGGAAGTTAAGGAAGCAATTGCAAGAAAGATTCCTGTAATTAAGCGATCCGAAATGCTTGCTGAAACCATGAGGTTGAAGTATGGAATAGGCATAGCTGGAACGCACGGTAAAACAACTACAACTTCTATGGTTGGCTTAGCTCTTACAGAAGGAAACGTTGACCCGACAATAATTGTTGGCGGAAAATTAAGCGGGCTTGGCGGAACCAATGCACGTTTGGGCAACGGTGATTTTATTGTTGTCGAAGCAGATGAATTCGACAGAACATTTCTGAAGCTGACGCCTGTAATAGCCGCTATTACTACGCTGGAAAGCGAACACCTCGATACTTACAGAGATCTCGATGACATCAAATCCGCTTTTATCGAGTTTGCGAACAAAGTGCCTTTTTATGGGTTTGTTGTTATTTGTATGGATGAGCCTGCGCTTCAGGATATAATTCCACAAATAAATAAAAAGATTTTTACTTATGGGCTGACTGCCCAGGCTGATATTAGAGCAGTTGATATATCACATGAAAAATTTTTCAGTTCTTTTACTGTTAAGTATAAAGGAAAAGAGTTAGGAAAAATAAAGCTTAAAATACCCGGCGTTCACAATGTAAAAAACTCGCTTGTTGCTATTTGTGTCGGTATCGAGTTGGGGGTTGATTTCAAAGTTATAAAGAAAGCACTCGAATCGTTCGGAGGCGTTTACAGAAGATTTGAAGTTAAGTATGATAAAGAAATACTTGTAGTTGATGATTATGCTCATCATCCAACTGAAACCAGCGCAACGTTATCCGGAATTAGAGCAGGGTGGGACAACAGGCTTGTTGCTGTTTTTCAGCCTCATCTTTACAGCAGGACGAGAGATTTTTACCAGGAATTCGGCAGATCATTTCTTAATTCCGATGTATTTGTTTGTACTGATGTCTATCCTGCAAGAGAGGAAGCGATTAACGGTGTTACCGGAGAGCTTATTGCCAACGCAACCAAAAATTTCGGGCACAAAAACGTGATTTATATACCCGATAAAAATAATATTCCTGATGTTTTAAAAGGATTAAAACAGGATGGCGATATAATAATTACAATGGGAGCCGGAGATATCTGGAAATTCGGCGAGAAGTTTATCGGGATGCTTGAAAATTGATTATGGAAAGAGAAACAAAAATAAAAATTTTCGGAACGGCTTTTTTTATTATTCTTTTGATGGTATTGAGTTACCTGATTTATAAATCAAACGAAGTAAAGAGAATAAACGTGATTGAAAAGGTGCACGTAACAGGGAACAAGCTATTAGCAGAAAAGGATTATCTGAATTTTACAAAACTTAATAATTCACAGGTAAAAGGATTAACTCTCCCGGTAATAAAAGACAGATTTGAAAAACATCCTTATGTGTTAAGAGCGGATGTTAAATTTATCAATGAAAAAGAGGTCCAAATCTTTGTTACAGAAAAAAAGATTTACGGAGTGATCATAAAAGAGCCCGATCCTTTATTTATCTCTGAGAATTTTGAAGTGTTGCCGGTTATTCCTAATACGAAAATAACTGAAATTCCTGTGCTGAGTAATTTGAAGGAGAGAGCCAAGTTGAAACCTCTCTCCAAATTTAAGACCCCGGACATTTTACAAGCTTTTAAGATAATAGATGCTTCCCGGTTTACGAATACTAAAATGCTGAAGAGTCTTGCTGAAATAAATCTTAGGAACGGTGGGGATGTTGTACTAATGTTTTCCGGACTGAATATCCCGGTGATTTTTGGAAGAGGAAATGAAGCCATAAAAACAGTTTGCCTTGAAGCTGTTCTATCAAATTATTTTGAAGGGAATACTTTACTTGCTGAGAGCAGTTACCTTGATCTCAGGTTTAATAATGAACTTTATATCGGAAGAATGAAGAAAACGGAATTGTGAAATGAAAAAAGATATCATAGCCGGACTTGATTTAGGAACTACAAAAGTATGTGCTGTAATAGCCGAGAAGTTTGACGATAATCATTTTAATATTCTTGGTTTTGGTGTTGCACCTTCCGAGGGGTTGCACAAAGGTCTCGTGGCAAATATTGGCAAAACTGCCGAGGCGATAAAAGAAGCTGTCTCGATTGCATGCAACCGGGCTGGGTTAGAAATAAATACTATAAATGTCGGTGTTGCAGGCGAACATATAACATCCATCAGGCATAGGAATTATATTACGATAAGCAGTGAAGACCGGGAGATTACCAAAGCAGATCTGGAGAGACTTGAAGCAGATGTAAGAACAATTCGCATTCCTTCAGACAGACAGATTCTTCATATTATACCGGAAGAATTTTCAATTGATCACCAGGCAGGAATTGAAAACCCGATAGGGATGTCCGGGGCAAGGCTTGAAGCAACAAATCATATAGTTCTTGCTTCTATTCCTGCGATTCAAAACATAAAGAAGTCTGTAGAACGTGCAGGACTGCTGGTTAAAGATTATATACTGCAGCCGATTGCATCAAGCTCTTCGATTCTTGAAAACAGTGAAAAGGATTTAGGCGTAGCTTTAATTGATATTGGCGGAGGTACAACCGATATAGCGATCTTTCATCGCAAAGCTATAAAACATTCCAAAGTAATTGGAGTTGCCGGCAACCAGGTAACAAATGATATTAGGGAATCGCTTGGTGTCGTTACGGATGAAGCCGAACATCTTAAAAAAGAATTCGGCTATGCAACTGAAAGTGCAATCATAAAGGAAGAAGATATACTCATTAGGGGAGTAGGTGCCAGGGGAAATACAAAAATTCCCATTAGCCTCTTAACCCAGATTATTAGCCTCAGGATGAAAGAACTTTTTGTCCTGGTAGATAACGAAATAAGAAGTGCCGGTTTTAAAAACAAGATAAAAGCAGGAATAGTATTAACTGGCGGAGGATCTTTGTTAAAAGGATGCAGCGAACTTGCGGAAGAGGTCTTCGGTTTGCCGACAAGGATTGGGGTCCCCCAGGAACTTGGTGAAGGTTTATCTAATGAAATTGAAAGTCCCGAATTTGCCACTGTAGCAGGGTTGATTAGAGGAGTGCCGGGAGGCAGATCAAGCGAGTATCAATCTTTGATTAAGGTTAGAAGAAGAGGGGACAAGAATAAAATAACCCAGTTGGTAAAAAAGGTTCAGCAGTTTTTTGACGAATTATAATTAAAAAAAAGAAGGAGGAACAAAATGTCCCGATTTGCAACTCTTGATAGAGGAAAACCGATGTCAGCAATTCTGAAAGTTGTGGGAGTTGGGGGCGGAGGTTGCAATGCAATAGAGAGCATGATTGCAAGAGGCTTGACCGGTGTAGAGTATGTTGCAGTGAATACAGATTCACAGGTGTTAAACAGCAGCAGCGCCTCTCATAAAATTCAGTGCGGTGCAAATGTTACCCGTGGTTTAGGTGCAGGTGCCGATCCGAATGTAGGACGTAAATCGATAGAGGAAGATAGAGAAAAAATTGCCGAAGTTTTATCGGGGTCAGATATGGTTTTTGTGACTTCCGGTATGGGTGGAGGTACAGGAACAGGTGGAGCGCCGGTAGTTGCTTCTATTGCAAAAAGCATGGGGGCTTTAGTTGTCGGGATTGTTACAAAACCTTTCAGGTGGGAAGGTAAAAAAAGAATGCTGAACGCTGAGCAGGGTATCCAGGAATTAAAACAATATGTGGATAGTTTAATAATTATTCCTAACGAAAGACTCCTGAGTGTTCTTGATAAAGATATCAATGCTTTTGATGCGTTCGATAAACCGAATGAAATTCTTTATGAGGCAACGAGGGGAATAGCCGACATTATTACAGTTGAAGGTTTAATAAATGTTGACTTCGCGGATGTCAGGGCTGTAATGAACTCAAGCGGAGAAGCGCTAATGGGCTGCGGAACTGCCAATGGAGCAAACAGGGCGATTGAGGCTGCCCAGAAAGCAATCTCGAGCCCGTTGCTTGAAGGAGTAAATATTAAAGGAGCTAAAAGTGTTCTTCTGAATGTTACAGGCTCAAATAATCTTACAATGCAGGAAATTAATGAGGGCAATAATGTAATCTTCGAAGCTGCAGGAGAAGAAGCAAATGTAATATTTGGCTGTGTAAGAAGAGATGAGATGAATGACGCCGTTTCATATACCGTTATTGCAACCGGGTTCGATGCCTCACAGAAAGGATTTGGAGGAAAACACTTTAAAGTCTCTGTACAAAGAGAACCTGATTTCAGAGGTGGATTTAATTTTATGACAGAAGCTGAAATAGATAGAGAAGATCTTGAAGTTCCGACAATACTGCGGGTAAAGAAACCGAATACGACTTTAGGAAATAAAGAAGATGATCCTCAAACGGGGTTCAGCTTTGAATCATCGAGGTATAACTGGGCTAAAGAAAAAGCTGAGAAGAAAGAAGAAGAGGAAAAGGTAAACCAGGATAAAAATGATGATGAGGACAGCTCTTCATTTCTCAGAATGATTATGGATTAAAATTTATTCGTTATTAATATAGGGTAAGCGGCAGCAAAGTAATTAACTCTTAAAAGAGGTGAGCATGAATCTTCTTGAATTGCTCGGTATAGTTTTTCTCGTTGTGATTATTCTAAACATTATTATTGGAATATGGGCAATTAAAACTGCACTCTTTGGTGAAGAGGATTTGGAGGCTTATTCCGGGCGCTAAAATTAATTATTCGTCTGTAATTCTGGATTCGATAAGAACATTTTCATCATCAGCTAAGTTTGTAGTGATGATGATTCTGTTCGGACGACAACAGATTCTGCATTCTTCAATAAAATCCTGCTTATCAGCCACAGTTAAATCAACCCAAACAGTATTCTCCACTCCACAGTACTGGCATCTCCAAACAAGGTCGTCATCTGTTTGCATCTTTTTACCTTTGAAATCAATATTCTTAACTCGTCAAGAATTTATTTTGATCTTATTTAAAATTAACAAACTGAGTAGGGAAACTAAGATCTGCATCCTTTATCGTCTTAATTATAGCCTGAAGGTCATCTATCTTTGAGCCCTGAACTCTTATCTGTTCATCCTGAATTTGTGCGTTAAC
>MGZZ01000084.1 GCA_001802795.1 Ignavibacteria bacterium GWC2_36_12
CTTTAGTATCTGTTTCTGAGGCATTATAATTGCAAACTTTAAAACCTTATTGCCAAATTTAGGGTTCGATACAATAGCCAGGTACATCCCAGAGGCTACTCTCAAACCATCTTCATTAAGTAAATCCCAGGTTAAACTCGGATTACTATTATTCTTTTCAAGAGATCTTATCAGGTTCCCGCCTAAAGAGAAGATCTTAACAGTAATCTCATTTGGCAAGTTAGAAAATGTTACGTAAGGTTCATCTGCTTTTCCTCCGGTGTAACTAACTCCCGCATTGTAAGCAAACAAAGGATTAGGAAAAACATTTATTTTATTAAAGAGTTCTCTTTCTTCATCTGCAGAAAGATCTACATTTACTTTATAGTTGTACACATCCTGAGGAGTTAACGGATAGTTTATATTTATCGAATATGTACCGGTCGGGCTAAATGTACCCCCGCCAGATTTTCTTTGTAATCCAACTACAAACATTGCATTGAAATATGGGCTTTTTGCAATTGCTGCAATGGAGTCATTGGTTGCGGGATTATTTGGATCCATTGTATACCCATTCCCTAGATCAGCAAATCTTTGAGCAGCAGTACCAGTACCTGTTCCTGTATACTCTACTTGCGAGCCGGTTGGATCGTAAGGGGAATTAAAAATGACAATGTATTCTTTCGAAGCAGCCACATCCGTTCCGGGATCATAAATACGGTCTGGAGTACCTAAAATATCATCGTTATTATATGTCTCAGTAAAGCCTACTGCTAACTGGCGTTCTTCACCATATTTATCATCTTTTATCCATGCCTGAAAAGGTACATCTACAAACATAGTGTCTAAAGTGCCCGAGACAAACCTAACAGGTTTTCTTACATACCTGTAAGCTTTGCCCGGTTGTCCAAATCTTAATTCAACCCGTCTGGTATCACTAACGTGAATTTTAGTTGAGGATTTTGCTGCAATCCATTCGGGAACACCATTGGGATCCTCAAGATCCTGTCCCACATAAAATACGCCGACGCTGTCGTGTACCCACTCACTGGTAAACCATTCGTCGCCGCTGAATTCGACAGTATCCACACCTCCGGGAACCCACTCAACATTGAGCATGACACCATCAACTGCATACCTAATATCATAAGTATCATAAAATTGTAATGAATCAAACAATACTGTACCCGTTGACTGATTTTTTATTGTGTAAAGTAAATTGTAAAGAGTACTTGAGCTATCAATTTTAAAACTCACTTCATACGTATCATTTGTAGTCTTAGTTCTGTCAACAATCGAGTATTTAATTTCGGCTGTTGAGCCACCGGAAACTTTTTCTGTTGGTACACCTTCCTTATAAGGTGCATATGTATCTTTGCCCGGTACAATGCCAACACCGCTTATCCCATCATTTAAAATGACAGGCAAACCTGCAATGTTTCCAACCGCTGCTGTACTGGGAATAAGATAATTACCTAATGCATCGAGTTTCACTATCTCATCCCGGTTATATGCTGTTGGAACAATCGAAATAAAATAGGGCTTACCTTTAATAAGAGGTCCATTCGTAAATGGGTCGGTAGTAATTGTTAACTTAATCCTACCTGTTTTCGCACTTACATAAGTGGCAGAATCGAGCTGTGTACCTCCGTTATAAACGATGGTTCTTTCTAAAGAAACGGGATCTTCGTAAATAACCTTGGTGAGATCATTAGCCACATCATAGCTTGCTATTAGCAATGTATTGGTTCTACCACCCTCCTGCTCGGATAACGAATTTGTCTGGTGCATATACACTTCATAACTTTCAAACACCATATCGAAGCCTCTACCAACTTTCTCATAATCCAGGTGCGATTTTGTTTCCCAAACCAATTCAATTGTGTTATCAGTAGTTTTAATTACAGGTCGAACAGCAGGAGGCGGTGCGGGAAAATTGAAGTTATTATCAAAAACAAACTGAGCTGCACGGTCGAGTTGTTTTGCTTTAACAACAGAATTGAGGGCTGATGTTGAGCGACCAACAACATACGCTGCAACTATATCAACCGGTTTGTCTTTTTCAAGAAGAAAAGGACCCGTATTTAATAATTGTCTTTGATCGGTAGGATAATTATTTATCCATCCTATCTGCGCTACCGGATCGCCGGAATACATAAATTCAGGTGGGATAGTTGAGCAATCAACACCACCCAGTACAGTACCAAATGCATCACCCAAATCAGGTGTAGCACATGGATTATTATTTGCTCCATTTTGAGTTTTCCCAAGAAGAAAATTTCTCAACTGTTGTGCATTATCGGGGTCTCCAACACCTTGTTCATAATGTACAAATGACGTTTGACGAAGATTTAATGCCCCGACTACTGTGTCAATACCTAATAGGGGACCTTTAGTATTAAAAGCCAAATCTTCCGGATTGCCTGTTTCTAACCATGGACCCTGGAAGAAGTCTACAAGAAAACAGGGAGGATCTGCCCCAAATGTAGCGTCAGGTCCATCATTATAAGTAAAGCCGGCATTTAAAGTTGTATCGCACCCTATGATATCATCAACGTAACCATCGCCTCCGCCAAGATCGACATCATCCCAGACACTAAAATAAACTGAATCAAAAACATCAGCCACAGTACCGGCATTATTTATCGAATACCTAACGAAAACTATGTTTCCAAGATCGCCCGATGTTGCATATCCCCATATTGTTTGTCTTATTTCTATTCCTTGCGGATCCTGGTCTGTGAATGCTCTCGTAGATCTTTCCAAACCATCGTTATAAACACACCAGACAGTTTCATCTCCTAAAAGATCGGGCATATCCTCGTCTTCATCCCATTCACCGTTACCGTTTTTATCTACTGGGTTATAGGCTCCGTCACCATCGCCATCGTAAAAATAAGCGCCCATAGATACGGCATCCTGCCACTCCTGCCAAGACGTCCCAAATGGTTCATCCTGTGAATTGACAACGTACAAATGCGTCTTGGGATCATTTCGATCCATACCTACTTCACCTGCCACATAATCGGAAATTCTGGAAGCCGTAGCTACGCCATTAGACCATAGCAAGCCGCCATTTTTCCCGCTCATCATAAACCCACCACTAAAAAGAACTCCCTTCCCATCATATTGTCCTTCTCCAAGACCCTCGAAGGAAACATTTGCAAGAACTCCTATGTTATTGAGAGGTAAGTGCAATTTGTTAATTCTTAATGTGTAAGCACTTCCTGCTGCGTTAACATCTCCAGGCTTGTCCAATCTGCCTTTTTTATCGCTGTTGTTTGATGAAAAAGCTAAAAAGGCAATTGAAGCAAAAATTATTAATCCCGAAAATATTTTATGTTTTATTTTTACAGACATTCTAATATCCTCTTTATTGATACATATAAATATCAACTAATTATAAGTTTGAAAAATTAACTTTAAATCCGAGTTTAATTAATCTCGGAATTCCGAAGTTTGCCGGGTCTCTCTCAAGACTCATATAGTCTTGTTTCCATTTTTCATCTTTGCCGAGCACTTTGGAATTACCTGACTCAAGGAATCCTGTGGTAGTTGCTGAACCAGTAGAACGCCATACTGCAACCACATTATCTGCATCAAGCAGGTTTTCCACCCACAAGTAAGGTGTAATTAAAGCACTGCCAAACTTGAATGATTTTTCAAGCTTCATATCGATTCGGAAACTTCCGGGACCGTAAGCAGAATTTACATACCCTGTTGCGTTACCAAAATTTGTATAATTTACAGTAAGGTCTTGTTCAGCAAGAGGTGTATATGGTCTTCCGCTGTTGAATGAAAAGAGCAAATTCAGGCCCGTTAATTCTAAAATTCCCAACTCGCCTGACGGCACAAAGAAATTCAGATTAATTACTCCTGTATGCCTTTGATCATAATCGAGCGGGGCTATAACTTTAGGAGTTTCACCGGCATCATTTCTGAAAGCGGCTGTATAAGAAGAATTTACGGATGAACCTGTTCCTTCTGCCAAAGAAAAAGTATAATTAACAGAAAGTGAAAAATAACTTAATTTCGGTACATCGACTGTAAAAGCTAAACCTTTTACGGTTCCAAAATCGGCGTTTGTAGGTCCGAATATGATTAATCTCTCCCCACCTTCTTCACGATAAAAATAATAAGCTTCCAGGTTAGATAATCCCTCGGTGTTTTTATAGAATCCCGTAATATTCAATGCAGCGGCATTGTTACCAAGAACCTGCCTAAGTCCGATTTCATATTGTGTCGTTTTTTCACTGGTAATTTCTCCGTTGTTGAACGGGAAATTATTATCGAATGTTATACTATAAAGCTGAGACTGAAATAAAAATGCATCTAATAATCTTGGTTCCTGAATAAATCTTCCATACTGAGCATGAAAAACCGTAGAAGCAGTTACAGGAAAACCAAGCCCGATTCTTGGAGATATATAAAATTCAGGATCCTTTGTATTGAAATCACCTTCATCAAAATCATTAGGATTTGACCCACCTGCATAAGGTAATGTAGGATCTTTTAAAACTTTTGAACGCGATGCCCAATAATCAAACCTGATACCTAAATTTAATACAATGTCTTCCAGCTCAAATCTATCTTGAATGTATCCATAAGCCAGCATAGGAGTTTCGGCTCCCAACGAATCGCTTGATCCAATCTCATTACCAAATAAATCATAACCCCATCGGTTTGGATGTCTATCTGCATATCTCTGTTCACGACTTAAAGCCGGGATTAAATTACCATTAGCATCAACATAATCCCGATTACGATAAGCAAGCCTAACAGGTAATAATGAATAATATCGCATTAAATTATATTTGAATCCTCCGCCGAACTCCAACAGATGTGATTCCAACTGAGAAGTAAAACTGATATCTGCAGAATAAGTTTCATTACCCATTTTCCTGTAAAAATTATCTACATATCCTTTCGCAGCGAAAATTCCCACTTTGTCATAATCTAATGCCGATTGATCACCTTGAGCAGGTATTAATGAATTATAAAGGGTATCGCCATATTCTTCAAGTCTATCGAAGAACACACCGTCGCCTTGCTCTTCAGAATACGATTTGTATCCTAAGGTAATATCATAAAATGAACTTGTACCAATATTTTGTGATAACTTTGCAGTTAAGGAGAGATTATCTCTCTGTCTTAAGCCGACATGTTCAGGATTATTTTTATAAAAACTGTAGTCCACATTCCATGAATTAGGACCTCCATATCTATTAGCCCTGTAATCTCTTCTATTAAAGTTTGCACTTAACCTGAGCACAAACTGATTTCCTAAATTAGATGTAATCTTTCCATTG
>MGZZ01000085.1 GCA_001802795.1 Ignavibacteria bacterium GWC2_36_12
AGGATACACTGATAAAAACTTATGATTTTCCCCAGATTGATATTATAGGCCGCAAACCGTCATTACTTAATAGAATTCCTGGTTCAGCTTCACTTATAACTAATAGAACTCTATATATTACCCAACCCCTTTCCGGTAATGAGATATTTAAAAAAGTTACCGGAATAAATGTTGTCGATGAAGAAGGTGTCGGGTTAAGAGCTAATATAGGAATTCGGGGTCTTGATCCTGATAGAAGCAGGACAGTCCTGATGATGGAAGATGGTATCCCGATTGCATTAGCACCTTACGGTGAACCGGAAATGTACTATACCCCTTCTATAGATAGAATGAAAAGCATTGAAATTCTGAAAGGCAGCGGTTCGATTCTTTTCGGACCTCAAACAATTGGCGGAGTAATAAATTATGTAACAAATGATCCTCCGCTTGATTCCAGGACAACTTTAAATTTAAGAGGAGGTAAAGACGGGTATTTTGTAGGAAAGGCAAGCTATGGTACGACTTTAGATAATGTAGGTGTTCATTTTAATTTTCTTCACAAACAGGCAGACAAATTAGGTATTACTAATTTCGATGTTAATGATATTACTGCAAAAATAAAATTTGGTATTGGTGAAAGATCCAGGATAGGAATAAAACTTAGCGCTTATGATGAGATATCTAACTCTACTTATATTGGTTTAACTCAGACTATGTATGATGAGGGAGAGTATTTCACAATTATTTCTCCAAATGATCAACTTGATATTAGAAGATATTCAGCAAGTATAACTCACGATTATTTCTTTTCTGAAAATGTATATTTAAGAACAACTCTTTTTGGCTATACTACAATAAGAAACTGGCTTCGACAGGATTTCAGCAGGAGCCCTGTGTCGAACGGAACCGAAGCAATTTTTGGAGATACAACTGTTTCAAATGGAGCTATTTACATGAGGAACAGTACAGGCAACAGGAACAGGGAATTTGAAGTTGCCGGAATTGAGCCAAGAATTTATCTTAATTATTTCTTGGCTAATTTAAAAAACGAACTTGAGGGTGGGTTTAGATTTTTATATGAGAGAGCTTTTGAACAAAGGATAGACGGGAGAAAGGCTGATGCTTTATCCGGTGATCTGAGAGAAGATGAAATAAGAACAGGTTATGCTGGCAGTGTTTTTGCCCAGAATAGAATTTATTTCACAGAGCAATTAACTGTTACACCAGGAATCCGTTTAGAGAATTTCGACTACGAACGTGATATCTTTAGACGTAACTACACTGATACAAGCCTTACAAATAACAGCAATGTATTTTCTGTTGTTCCCGGTTTAGGCGTTAATTATAATTTTAATGATATCTACTCAGTTTTTGCAGGGGTTCATAGAGGTTTTGCGCCTCCAAGAATTAAGGATGCAATAACAAGCGGCGGCGAGGCATTAGAACTTGAAGCAGAGCTAAGTTGGAACTACGAAGCTGGATTAAGAGCAAATATTTCCTCTTTTATGTTTCTTGAGTTGACAGGATTCATGCTTAATTTTTCAAACCAGATTATTCCTGTTTCGGAATCTTCCGGTGGAACAGGAACAGGGCTTGTTAATGGAGGAGAAACTCTACATCTCGGAGTTGAAACTGGAATCAGTTTTGCTCTCGATAAATTTATTAATTCCGATTATGAATTTATGTTAGGTATAAATTTAACCGCCGGCAAATCAACTTATGAAGCTGACAGGTTTATTACTGTTGATGATGAAAAAATTAATATTAAAGATAATAAACTTCCTTACGCACCGGAGATTTATTTATCAGTAATGTTGGATATAAATTCTCCTTTTGGTTTAGGAGTTCAGTTATCAGGTTCATATATAGGAGAACAATTTACAGATGAGTTAAATACTGTTGAAGCTTCGCCTGATGGACAAACTGGTAAAATGCCTTCTTATTTTGTTCTTGATATTACAGGCAGGTATTATTCATCTGAGCTGAATTCATCATTATATATTTCGGTTAAAAATTTACTTGATGAAAGATACATTGCCAGCAGAAGACCTCAGGGGATAAAAGTTGGTCTGCCAAGATTTATAACTGCAGGGATGGAAATTACTTTATAAAATATTTTTTATCATAAGTGAACATCTTTTTTCCCAAAGATGTCATCTATTAATCATTCTCTCTTTTGCCTACCTTTAATTATAGTCCTTTCGTAACTATATTTACAATTTATTTTAGCCGGGAATAAATGTTAAACATTCGTAATTTCTGCATAATTGCACACATAGACCATGGCAAATCTACTTTAGCTGATTGTCTTCTTGAAAGAACTGGGACAATTACAGAGAGGGAAGCCAAAGACCAGATACTTGACGATCTTGAACTTGAGAGAGAAAGGGGAATAACAATTAAATCACACGCCATACAGATGAAATACAAAGCCAAGGATAGAAAAGATTATATTCTCAATTTAATTGATACTCCCGGTCATGTTGATTTTACTTATGAAGTATCACGTTCACTCGCCGCGTGTGAAGGTGCTTTGCTCGTAGTTGATGCAGCACAGGGAGTTGAAGCACAAACTATCAGCAATCTTTATCTTGCTATCGATGCGGGACTGGAAATAATTCCGGTATTAAACAAAATAGATCTGCCGAGCGCAGAAGTGGAAAAAGTAAAAGGGCAAATAATCGATCTCATCGGCTGCCGTCCTGAAGAGATTCTTCTTGTAAGTGCAAAAGCCAAACTTGGTATTGATGAAGTTCTTGAAGGTGTAGTAAAGAAAATTCCTTCGCCTAAAGGTGATCCGGATGCGCCTTTGCAGGCTTTAATATTCGATTCGGTTTTTGATGCATACCG
The DNA here is from genome assembly GCA_001802795.1 of Ignavibacteria bacterium GWC2_36_12. Classification (GTDB taxonomy): domain Bacteria; phylum Bacteroidota; class Ignavibacteria; order Ignavibacteriales; family Ignavibacteriaceae; genus RBG-16-34-14. The sequence continues at coordinate 2,830 of MGZZ01000085.1, forward strand.
GGGCGCGATTGCCTATATAAGATTAATCAATGGAACTCTGAGGACAAATGACAAAATAAAATTCTTTGTTACAGATAAAGAATGGGAAGCCGAAGAGATCGGGATTCTCGGGTTAAAAAAAATAAAAACCGATGAACTTTCCGCCGGCAATGTAGGATACCTGATTGCCGGAATAAAAGATGTTCACGATACGAAAGTCGGTGATACTGTAACTCATACAAAAGGGGGAGTTAAAGAGCCTTTGCCAGGTTATAAAGCTGTAAAGCCAATGGTTTACAGCGGACTTTATCCAACCGATTCTGAAGAGTTTGAAAATCTTCGTGACGCTTTAGAGAAATTCAGGCTTAACGATTCTGCCTTGATCTATCAGCCGGAAACTTCTGCTGCACTCGGCTTCGGTTTCAGATGCGGTTTTCTCGGTTTGCTTCATATGGAGATTGTTCAGGAAAGATTACTCCGTGAGTATAACCAATCAATTATTACTACTCTCCCAAACGTTGAATATTATGTTTTTAAAAATGATGGCGAGAAAGTTGTAGTTGATAATCCGGCTTTGATGCCTCCGGTGGGAGAAATTGATTATGTCGAAGAGCCTTATGTTAAAGCGCAGATTGTTGTACCAAGCGAATATGTCGGTAATATAATGAAGCTTGCAATGGATAAAAGGGGAGAGTACAAAAACACAACATACATTGATCCTACAAGAGCGGACATACAATTTGAATTACCTCTTTCAGAAATAATATTTGATTTTTATGATAAGCTTAAATCTATGACGCGCGGTTATGCTTCTCTCGATTACGATTTTACAGGGTATAGGGAATCCGATCTTGTCCGGCTTGATATACTTCTCAACAGCGAACCTGTCGATGCATTGTCTATGATTGTTCACAGGGATAAAGCCTATGATTGGGGAAGAAAAGTCTGCAGCAAGCTTAAAGACCTTATACCGAGGCAGATGTTCGAGATTTCTATCCAGGCTGCAATTGGAACGAAAGTAATTTCAAAATCTGTGGTTAAAGCTTTAAGAAAAAATGTTCTTGCAAAATGCTACGGTGGCGATATCACAAGAAAAAGGAAGCTTCTTGAAAAGCAGAAAGAAGGAAAGAAAAGAATGAAGCAGGTGGGCAATGTTGAAATTCCGCAGGAAGCTTTTCTTGCAGTGCTTCAGATTGAGGACTGATTAAGAATATCACTTGCTGTAGGGGTTCGGCGCCGACTGAACACCTACTGTTTTAAATGGTAGTTAACACTCAATGAAGAATCAAAGCAAGGTTGAAAATATATCTGGCATGCATTCCTCAGGAATAACAAATTTAATAAAAATTCTTTTCTGGACTTTATTACTCGCCATTATCCTAAAATCATTTTTTGTTGAGGCTTACAGAATTCCTTCTTCTTCTATGGAAAAGACACTTCTTGCGGGAGACTTTATCTTTGTAAACAAAGCAGCTTATTCAATTTCTACACCAAGGTATATTCCTATTCTCGGTACAAAAATCAACAGCTTTGATATCGTTACATTTTCAAAACCTTCGAGAGGAGATGTTATTGTATTTGAATTTCCCGAAAACATGGAAGGAAACAAAATAAGAACTGCTAACTATGTAAAAAGAGTTATCGGTTTACCCGGCGATACTGTGGAGATTATTAACAATTTTGTTTATGTAAACGGCAGGACTTTTTTAGAAGACGATAGGCATCTTAGTGAAAAAAAGAAAGAGGTTACTACCGATAATAAAATATTTTCTAATAAAAATTATTGGAATGGTAAAGATTATGGTCCTGTTATTATTCCGTGGAAGGGATTAAGTGTTGAAGTGAACTTTAAGAATATCAATAAAATCGGTCCGCTTATTAACAGGGAATATGAAAAAAATGTTGTCAGCATCGAGGGAAGTGTAATCAACATTGATAGAAAACCTGTAAGAACTTACACTTTTAAACAGGATCATTATTTTGTTATGGGAGATAACAGGAAAATAAGTATGGATAGCAGGCATTGGGGATTCATTCCTGAAAACTTAATTATAGGAAAAGCGGAAATAATATACTGGTCAATGGATCCTGATTTATCTGTTATAAAGTCTATCAGGTTTGGGCGATTATTCAAAACTATAAACTAAAAGTGTACAATAAAGGGGCTATTTTTTTTAGTAATTTGGGCTATATTAATAATAACAATCACCAGATTTTTTATGCGAAATATCTTTATTGTTTTAATAATAACGCTGCTTTCTGCTTATTCTTTCTCCCAGGATAAATACCTGGTTTACTTTAAAGATAAGGGTGTTACTTCAGGACAAACTCTAAATAAAACAAGTGCTTTGTACCGTGAAGCTCTGAATAGTCTTACCGAAAAAGCAATTGAAAGAAGAAGAAAAGTAATGGGAGATGAAATAATATCTTATGATGATTTGCCCATCAAAAGTGATTATCTAAACGAATTAAACTCACTCGGAATTAAAATCGTTAATAAGTTAACATGGTTTA
>MGZZ01000086.1:0-8039 GCA_001802795.1 Ignavibacteria bacterium GWC2_36_12
AAATTTCCAAAGTACCTCATATGGGATGGAACAGTATCGAAATTCAAAAAAGAAGCAAACTTTTTAACGGAATCGAATCGGGCGAGATGTTTTATTTTGCTCATTCTTATTATTTACCTTTAAACATATATGCAACTGCAATCACCAATCACAACATAGCATTTGCCGCATCTGTTGAAAGCGAAAATTTTTACGGTGTTCAGTTTCACCCTGAAAAATCAGGTAATGCAGGTTTAAAATTATTAGAAAACTTTATAGAACTATGATAATTATCCCGGCAATTGATATATACGATGATAAAGTCGTTAGGCTTTCAAAAGGGGATTTCAGGGAAGTTTCTTTCTACAACGAGTCCCCGCTTAAACAAGCAAAGATATTTGAAGAAGCGGGATTTGATCTTATACACATAGTAGATCTTGAGGGAGCTAAAACCCGGAAGTTTACTGCGATCGATATTATAAAAGAAATTAAATCGGAAACTAGTTTAAAAATCCAGTTTGGCGGAGGAATAAGAGACGGTAAAACAGCTTTCCAGATTTTTCAAGCCGGTATTGATTATGCCGTTATCGGATCCCTTCCTGTAAAAAATCGTGATGAATTTAAACTGATTGTTAAACAACATTCGCCGGATAAAATTGTTACGGCAGTAGATGTGCGTGACGAAAAACTTTACATTTCCGGCTGGACAGAAGAGGTTGATCTTTCACCTTATGACCTTATAGATTTTTGTATGGAAATAGGAATAAGAAGATTTATTTGCACCGATATTGCTAAAGACGGAACTATGAAAGGATTGAGTGTAGAGCTATATGAAAAAATTATGCGGCGTTACCCGGAAATTAAACTTATTGCTTCCGGTGGAGTTAAAGATATTGAGGAAATAAAAAAACTTAAAGAACTAAATCCTTATGCCGTCGTAGTTGGTAAAGCAATTTATGAAGAAAAAATTGATTTGAAGGAGTTATCTGAACTTGCTTTGTAAAAGAATTATCCCCTGTCTCGATGTAAAAGACGGGAGAGTTGTTAAAGGAACAAACTTTATTAATCTCGTTGATGCGGGGTCTCCTGTTGAGCTTGCATCGAAATATTCCAATGAAGGTGCAGATGAGCTGGTTTTTCTCGATATAACAGCTTCCTCAGAAAAAAGAAAAACTCTTATAACCCTGGTTAAAGAAGTAGCGCGTGAAATAAGAATTCCCTTTACGGTCGGAGGTGGAATTTCGGAACTTCGGGATATTGAAACATTACTTAAATCCGGCGCAGATAAAGTTTCTCTTAACACCGCTATAGTTAAAAATCCTGAATTGATTATACAAGCATCGAAACATTTTGGTAGCCAGGCTGTTGTTGCAGCAATAGATGTTAAATTTGTATCGGATAGTTACAAGATATTTATTAAAGGAGGAAAAGAAGAGACGGAACTCGAGGGTTTTGATTGGTGCAGAAAAGTAACGGAGCTTGGCGCCGGGGAAATTCTTCTTACTTCTATGGATAGAGACGGAACCAAATCGGGATACGATATTGAGTTTTTAAAGAAGCTCACATCTTTTGTTTCGGTTCCCGTTATTGCTTCGGGCGGGGCGGGAAGTAAAGAAGATTTTCTTTTCGCATTTAAAAATTCAAATGTCGATGCTTGTCTTGCAGCGAGTCTTTTCCATTTTAATATTCTTCCTATTAAAGAATTAAAAGAATACCTTCATAAAAACGGAGTTAGTGTAAGATTATAATGATTGATTTATCAAAACTAAATTTTGAAAAACTCAACGGGCTGATTCCTGCCGTTGTTGTTGATTATAAAACGGATATTGTTCTGATGCTCGGATTTATGAATAAAGAATCTCTCGAGAAAACTATAGAAACAAACCTCGTTACATTTTACAGCAGGACGAGAAAAGAACTCTGGACAAAGGGAGAAACATCGGGCAATTACTTAAGACTAATTGAAATAAAGCCGGATTGTGATAATGATTCGCTTTTAATTTATGCTGAGCCTGATGGAAATACTTGCCACACCGGTAACTACAGTTGCTTTAATATCGATAAAGGCGAGTCAATAAAATTTCTACAGCAGTTAGCGGAATTAATCAAAGAAAGAAAAAGGAATCTTCCTGAAAATTCTTACACAACAAAACTTTTTAAAGAAGGAGAAAACAGGATTATCCAGAAGTTTGGCGAAGAATCCGTTGAAACTATGATTGCGGCAAAAAACAACAACCGGGAAGAAATAATTAATGAGGTATCAGACCTGATTTATCACCTTTTCGTTCTACTGGAAGAAAAAGAAATTAAGCTATCCGAAATTTCTGCAAACTTAGAAAAAAGACATAGAAAATAATTTGGGATTTTGGGTAAATTCGAACGACAAAAAACTTTAATGTATTAATGAAATTATTCTCCTCGCTCACTTACCAAGAAAAGAAAACACTTTTCATTCCTTTGTTCCTTTTTTTATTAATTACATTCTTCGAAATAGTAACAATTTTACTCTTAAATTCGGGGCTCATCGTTCATACTCTTGACGATGCTTATATTCATCTCGCTTTAGCAGAAAACATCTTAAAAGGTCATTACGGAGTTAATCTCGGGGAATGTTCGTCGCCTTCATCGAGCATTATTTGGCCATTTATTCTGGCTCCCTTTTCCGGTTTTAGCTTTGGGCATATCGTTCCTTTAATAATCAATGTTTGTTCGGCAACGGGTACTTTGTTGATATTCTGGCTGGTAATAAAATCCATATTTCGTAATGAAACTGCCGATAATCAAAGAATGAACAAAGCGGTCATTCTTTTCACTATCCTATTAATCTTTGCAACCAATTTAGTCAGTACTATGTTTGGCGGAATGGAACACTCACTCCAGGTATTTTTTACAGTTCTAATAATTTGGGGGTTGATAAAGCTGATACAAGAAAAACAAATATCGAGATTGTTGGTAGCTGCAGTAATCATAGCTCCGTTAGTTCGTTACGAAAATCTGGCTTTGTCATTTGCAGCGTTGTTTTTTCTTTATATATATGGATATAAAAGAGCAGCTTTACTTTCTTTTATTTTAATCGCTGTGATAGTCGGCGGGTTTTCAGTTTTTCTTTTAAACCTTGGACTCGATCCGCTTCCGTTATCCGTTTATGAAAAATCAAAAGTTGTTTCTGCCGGTGGCAGTATACCTTCTCTTTTAGAAAATCTCAGGAAAAATATTTTCAGTCCAAGACTTATTCTCCTGATTATCTGTACGTTTTTCCTGTTTTATAAGACATTGTCAAATAAAAAAAGCAAAGGGGAGAAACTGTTTGCAGTTTGTATCGCATTAGCAATACTGCTCCATCTTGTCGTTGGTAAACCGGGAAGGTACATAACTTATATCTGGGCAGCCTCGGTTTTGTCAATACTTTATCTCTACAGAGAATGGTTAATAGAAATTATTACGAAAAACAGTTTACTTAAAACAGCCTTAGCTGTTTCCATAATTGTAGCATTTCTCTCTTATAAATACATTTCAGGTATTGTTACCGTCCCAATTGCTTCAAATAATATTTATGAGCAACAGTACCAGATGCACTGCTTTGTCACGGAATATTATAAAAATCCTGTTGCCGTAAATGATCTTGGATATGTTTCTTATAGAAACGATTATTATGTAATGGATTTAGTCGGGCTGGCTTCTATAGAAGCATTGAATTACTGGAGGGCAAACGATAAATCGGATTGGATAGACACCATTTCGAAAAAGCATAATGTAAAACTTGCAATGGTTTACGACGACTGGTTTAACCGGATCCCGGGTAGCTGGTATAAGGTTGCCGAGCTATATCTTGGAAAGATAAAAATTTCTCCTTCAAACAACATAGTCTCATTTTATCTTATAGACAAACGAATAAAAAATGAAGCGGTAGCTTCTCTCAAAAGTTTTAAAGAAACATTGCCCGGCGGAGTTAAATTATTAATTTGGGACTAAAATTTATATTCTTATTTTATAACGATTAACCATTTTTAGTAGCTTGCAGATGACTAAAACCCGAATGGAAGCGTTCAGCGACGGTGTACTTGCAATCATTATAACAATAATGGTTCTGGAAATGAAAGTGCCGCACGGAACCGATTTCGCCTCACTATCACCACTCCTGCCGGTATTTCTCAGTTATATTTTAAGCTTTGTTCACCTCGGCATTTACTGGAACAATCATCATCACTTGCTGCAGGCTGTAAAGCATGTTCGGGGCAACATACTCTGGGCAAATATTCATCTTCTTTTCTGGTTATCATTAATTCCTTTTGTTACAGGATGGATGGGTGAAAACAATTTTGCCCCTTTACTTGTTGCTCTTTATGGTATTATACTTCTATTCGCTGCAGTTGCATATTATATCCTTACTCTCACACTTATTTCCCACCATGGTAAAGATTCAACTATAGCTGTTGCATTGGGCAAAGATTTTAAAGGTAAGATTTCCGTAATCATTTATGTCACAGCAATCCTGCTTTGTTTTTTCAATTCATTAATAGCCGGAGGGCTTTATGTATCTGTTGCAATTATGTGGCTTATTCCGGACAGAAGTATCGAGAAAGTATTATCCGGTTCACAACAAAATTTAAAGGAGTAGAATTAATGAAAAAAGTCTCCTGGGGTATTTTAAGTACGGCAAAAATCGGAACTCAAAAAGTTATTCCCGGAATGCAAAAAGGAAAATATTGTAATATTGCTGCTATCTCTTCCAGAAATTTAATTGCTGCTAAAAAAGCTGCGGCAGAATTAGAAATTTCAAAGGCTTATGGTTCCTATGAAGAGCTTCTTGCAGATAAAGAAATTGATGCGGTATATAACCCGCTTCCAAATCACCTTCATGTTGAATGGACAATCAAATCGCTAAATGCCGGAAAACATGTTTTATGTGAAAAGCCTGTAGCAATGAATTATAAAGAAGCAGTCCATCTTCAGAACGAAATGAAAAAATTTCCGAAGCTGAAAGTAATGGAAGCATTTATGTACAGGCATCATCCCCAGATGCAAAAGTTAAAAACACTTGTAAATGATAGCGCTATTGGTGAATTAAGAACTATCCACACTATGTTTTCTTATTTTAATGATAACCCCGATGATATCCGTAATAAACCAGATATTGGCGGCGGCGGAATTTTAGATATCGGCTGTTATTGTATTTCTTTTTCAAGATTCATTTTTGACAGCGAACCAAAACGCGTTTGTGCAACAATTGAATACGACCCAAAGTTGAAAACCGATCGACTTGTTTCTGCGGTTATGGAATTTGATAAAGGGAATTCTGCTTTTACCTGCTCTACCCAATTAACAAATCACCAGTACGCAAAAATATTGGGAACAAAAGGAAGAATAGAAATTGAAGTCCCGTTCACACCTGATCCCGAAACCTCTGCAAAAATTCTTCTTCATAATGATGGAGGGTCTCGGGAATTTCTTTTTGATCCTTGCGATCAATATACAATTCAGGGAGACATGTTTTCGCAGGCAATAATTAATGATACCGAAGTATTCACACCATTTGATGATGCCGTTGCAAATATGAAAGTGATAGATAAAATATTTGAAAGCGGTAAAACGGGTAAATGGATTGAGTTGTGATTTAACGGAGTAATTTCAATGAAATGTCTTACTATATCTCTGACTATTTCCATAACGATTATTATTGCTTCCGCTTCATTTCCCCAAATCTCAAGTGAAGAATACGACCATGTTGTTGATTTCTGTATCAGCAAGCTTTCGGCAAGTATTGAAGAAATATCAAAAGGAAGCGGTTATCCAATCAGGACTGAAGGAATTGGCAAATGGGAATTAACCAGCGATAATCCTTTTAACTGGGATGCTTCCACAAGCTGGGGAGATTATTATTTTCTTGAATCGTTATACAGGTATAAAATATCTTTTATGAAGTAATTTGAATTTTCTAAACTAAAACTTTTTAAACCGTTAAAACATTTATGAAATCTATAGGTAAGGCATGTTCATTTGTTCTTTTTTACTATTTTTTTATTTTCTTTAGTAATTAAGAATTTAGGAGAAAAAATGCAGGACTTTCTCAACCAAACATTTTATGGAAATTCGATCTATAATTATGCTGTCGCTGTCGGCATCTTTATTTTGGGAATAATAGTCTTAACAATATTCAAAAAGATTATCTTATCACGTCTCAAAAAATGGTCCGAGAAAACAGCAACAACAGTAGATGATTTCCTTGTAAGGGGAATTGAAAAATCCGTAGTTCCTGTTTTGTACCTCATAATTTTCTATCTCGCAATTATAACACTTAATCTTCCCGGTGAAGCTAAGGATGTAATCGATAAAGCAATTATCATCCTTGCAACGTTCTTTTTCATCAGGGTGATAACCTCAACTTTAAAGTATTCGCTAAATTCATATGTTAAACGCAAAACCCCCGAAGAAGAAGATGCCGAAAGAAGATTAAAGCAGATTAATGGAATAACATTAATTTTAAGTTTTGTGATCTGGTCGGTAGGTTTTGTTTTCCTGCTGGATAATCTCGGCTTCGAAATTTCCGCGGTTATTGCAGGACTCGGTATTGGTGGTATTGCAATTGCACTTGCAGCCCAGGCGATTCTTGGTGATCTTTTCAGCTATTTTGTAATCTTTTTTGATCGCCCTTTCGAGATTGGAGATTTTATCGTATTAGGTGATTTTATAGGAACTATTGAATATATAGGAATAAAGACAACCAGGATCAGGAGTTTGAATGGCGAGCAGGTTGTGGTATCGAATACCGATCTTACAAATTCAAGGATACGAAATTTTAAAAGAATGGAAAGGAGAAGAGTTGTTTTCAAGCTTGGGGTAATTTATCAGACAACATCCCGGCAGCTTGCTGAAATTCCTAAGCTTGTAAGAGATATTATTGAAAGCCAGCAAGATGTGGTTTTTGACAGGGGACACTTCCAGAGTTATGGAGACTTTAGCCTGAACTTTGAATTTGTATACTTCGTTTTGAGCAGCGAATACAATAAGTATATGGACATTCAGCAATCAATAAATTTAAAAGTCTATGAAGAGTTTGAAAAGCTGGGAATCGAGTTTGCATACCCGACTCAAACTCTTTTTGTAAGTAAAAATGTTCCTGAGGAACATTAAAATAAATTTATAAATACAATTAAAGATTAGGTAAACAGAGGCATTATGATATATAGAATATTTACCCTTTTTCTTCTTACTCAGATACTTTATTCACAGCAAGACTATAAACCCTGGATTAAATCCGAGAGGGATCGATACGCAAAGACAATTGAGCTTTCTAAAATTCAATACGATGGTGATTCAAAAATCGATATTACTTATTATGGGCTGGATTTAAAAATAACTTCGAACCCAAATTATTTATCAGGTAATGTTACTATCGGTGCTACGGCTGATACAGCTTCGCTCAGCACTTGTTTTTTAGATTTAAGAAATGCTCTTTCAATCGACTCACTTTTGATAAATGGTTCGCCTGCAATGTACACTCACTCTAATCATAAAATAAATATTACCCTTGATCGCACATATACACAAGGAGAAACATTTGCAGTAAAGATTTACTACCATGGTGTTCCCGGTTCAAGCGGGTTTGGCAGCTTCGAGTTTAGCTCCCACAATGGAACGCCTGCGATCTGGACTTTGAGTGAGCCTTACGGTGCCCCTGATTGGTTCCCATGCAAAGATACGCCTGCCGATAAAGCTGATTCATCAGATGTCTGGATTACTGTCGCCGATAATTTTACCGGCGTTTCGAACGGAACGCTTGAAAGCGTCACAAACAACGGGGATGGAACTCGTACATTTCTTTGGAAGAACCATTATACAATAGCCCACTATCTTATTTCACTCGCTATAACAGATTATTATGAATACAATACTTATTTCCATTATGGGCAAAATGATTCAATGCTTATTTCGCATTACGTTTATCCGGAATCATTTAATTCAATCAAAAACGTTCTTGATGAAACCGACAATATGATAGAAGTATTTAGCAACAAATACGGATTATATCCTTTCATTAATGAAAAATACGGTCACGCACA
>MGZZ01000086.1:8063-10717 GCA_001802795.1 Ignavibacteria bacterium GWC2_36_12
TGGGGAACCGATATTGTATCTCACGAGCTGGCTCATCAATGGTTTGGCGACAAAATAACCTGTAAAGACTGGCACCATATCTGGCTGAATGAAGGATTTGCAACTTACTCAGAAGCAGTATATCTTGAGGCGCGAAGCGGGAAAACAAGTTACGATATAAAAATTAAGTCTGAAATGAGTTATGCAAAAAGTGCTTTTGGCCCAATATGGGTACAAAATATTTCCGGAGTAGACCAAATCTTTGACGGCGCACGCTCTTATGCCAAAGGTGCTTGCGTACTTCATATGTTAAGGGGAGTTGTCGGCGATTCTGTTTTCTTTAATATTATGAAAACTTATGCTGATGACCCATCGTTAGCGTATGGTGTCGCTACGACTGAAGATTTTCAGGAAATAGCCGAGACCGTTTCGGGAGAAGATCTCGATTATTTTTTCCAGGAGTGGATCTACGGAGAAAATTATCCCAAATATACTGTTAACTGGACCGAATCTAAAATTAGCGGCAATTTATATAAAATAAGCCTGACAATAAATCAATCTGTAAACACAAACCCCAAATTCTTTACTATGCCTGTTAAAGTAAAAATTAATACATCTGCCGGGGATACTGTTGTAACTTTGTTCAATAATGCACTGGTACAGAATTTCGAGTTTGATCTAATTGGTAAGCCTCTGTCAATTAATTTTGATGAGGGGAACTGGATATTGAAAACCCTTTCTACGGTTACAGATGCCGAAGATATTTCTAAAACACTCCGGTACAGCCTCGAGCAGAATTACCCGAACCCGTTTAATCCATCAACCAAAATTCCTTTTCAAATTCCCGGGGCAGAGTTCGTTACATTAAAAGTTTATGATATTCTCGGGAAAGAAGTATCAACTCTTCTTAATGAACATAAACCACAGGGTAAATATGAAGTTGAATTTCATCCTTCTAATAAAAATTTGTCGAGCGGGATTTATTATTATTCTCTCAGAGCTGGAGATTTTTTGAAAACACGCAAGATGTTATTTATAAAGTAAAATACCCAAAAGTAAATTAATTAGACAGATTGAATCAATATGAAAAAAACTTTTGCTGCCGTTTATCACATTAATTTGGGGTTCAATAGGAAAAATAATTATCTTCTTTTTCCAAAAAAAGATAAGGTGGAAAAATGATAAGGAAAATTTTAAATCTGTTAGTTATAACTTTTGTTTTTGCTTTTCAATTTAGCTTTGCGGGCAACCGCCCTGGCGAAAACAAACAATCACAAAATCCATTCTTTAACGAGTTCAATATATTAATCAAATATGATTCTATTGACGCTGAAGAAATAAAATCTGCAACAGAGATAGCAATCGAGAATGCCAAAAATTCATTGCAGAATATTTATAATATCGAGAGTGGTAAACGCTCGTTTGAAAATACTACCTTGGCTTTAGACGATTTATACTGCGATGTATTAAAAGTATATGGACCGGTTTACCTGATGGCGAATGTACACCCGGATAATAAAGTTAGAAATACAGCCAATTCTAAAATTGCAGAGTTCAGTAAATTTTTTAATGAATTGTCACTTGATGAAAAGCTTTACAAGGCATTAAAAGATTATTCCGCAACTGATGAAGCTAAAAATCTTTCCGGTTACAAAAAGAAATTTCTTGAGGAATCTATTGCCGATTTTGAAAGAGACGGCCTTAATCTGCCGCCGGATAAACGAAGTGAGCTTAAGATATTTCAGGACAGCTTATCGCAAATGTCTATCGAGTTTTCAAAAAACATAGCGGAAGTTGATGATTATCTTATCGTTGATGGGGCAGACATCGAAGGATTGGATGAAGAATATAAAACAGCACATAAAACTGAAGATGGCAAATACAAAATTGACCTGAGCTATCCTTCGTACTTTCCATTTATGAAGTTCTCTGTTTCAGAGAAAGCGAGAAAGAAACTTTATGAAAAGTATAACACCCGGGCTAAAGATAAAAATATTGTGCTGCTGCAGGAAGTGCTCAAAATCAGGAAACAAATTGCCTCGATACTCGGCTATAACTCCTATGCAGAATATATAACAGAAGACAGGATGGCAAAGAATCCCACTAATGTCTGGAATTTTGAAAATAATCTAATTGATAAAGTAAAAGAAAAAGCAAGATACGATTACAACGAGTTGCTTGAAGTTAAAAGAGCTTATTTAAACGATCAAAGTGTTGATGTAATACAGCCCTGGGAAGCCGGGTTTTTCAACGACCGCCTATTAAAAGAAAAGTACCAGCTTGATCAAAACCAGGTTAAAGAATACTTTGAACTGAATAATGTGTTGGACGGATTATTTTTGATCGCTCAACAATTATTTGATGTTGAATTCAGAGAAGTAAAAGATCCTTCCGTATGGCAGGAAGATGCCAGATTATTCGACGTAATCCAGGGCGGTAAAGTAATATCTCACTTCTACCTGGATCTTTTTCCTCGCGATAACAAGTTCTCGCACGCAGCCTGTTTCCCCATGATAAGCGGAAAAATGACAAATGCCGGGTATCAAATGCCCGTTGCCTCGCTGGTTTGTAATTTCCCCAAACCAACGGAAAGCCAGCCATCTTTACTTCCCCACTCTGAAGTTGAAACATTTTTTCATGAGTTTGGACACGTATTACATAATGTTCTCACAAAA
>MGZZ01000086.1:10808-23229 GCA_001802795.1 Ignavibacteria bacterium GWC2_36_12
ATATCCTGACTCGCTTTGCAAAACACTACAAAACAAACGAAGTGCTTCCAAAATCATTATATGATAAAATGTATGCTGCAAAAAATGTCGGTTCCGGTCTTGCAACACTGCAACAGATTTTTTATGGTTTGATTGATTTTACTTTACACGATAAATATGATCCTTACGGAGACACCTCAACTACCCAGGTTATAAAAAAGCTCCAGAATGAAATTACTTTATATCCTTATCTTGAAGGAACAAACATGCAAGCTGCATTCGGACATTTAATGGGATATGCTGCAGCTTATTATGGTTATTTATGGTCTAAGGTATATGCAGAGGATATGTATAGTGTATTCGAAAGGAATGGAGTAATGGATAAGAATACCGGTCGGCGATATCGTGATATTATCCTTGCAAAAGGTGGCAGCGAAGATGAGCTAAGTCTTGTTAAAGAATTTTTACAGAGAGAACCGGATCAGGAAGCATTTTTTAAATCATTAGGATTAAACGATATGGACGACTAAAAATCGTCACATTAATTTTCCAATTCACTCCCGCGTATACAATATATGCGGATTTTTTATTAGCTCAAAAAGTATAACATTAGTTTAATTCAATCTTGTTGATTGAAAATTTTATACTGGTTAATTTAGTCTTCCAATAACATAAGAAATAAAAAGGTGACTCTTGAGCAAGACTATAATTTCAATGAAAAAGAAAAAACGAATAGCTCTAATTGCTCACGATAACAGAAAAATCGATTTGCTGGAATGGGCAAAATATAACCGTGATCTTTTGGCGCAACATGAATTATTTGGAACAGGAACAACGGGACAACTAATTTCAAATGAGCTAAAGCTAAACGTTCATAGGTTTAAAAGCGGTCCATTGGGTGGTGATCAGCAAGTAGGAGCAAAAATTTCCGAAGGAGATATTGATTTTCTTATATTCTTTTGGGATCCGCTTGAACCTTTACCGCACGACCCGGATATAAAAGCTCTTCTAAGAATAGCTGTTGTCTATAACATTCCTGTTGCCTGTAATCGCTCAACGGCGGATTTTATTATCTCTTCTCCATTAATGTCCGTGGAATATCCGAGGGAACTAATTGATTATAAAGAGAGGATTGTTAGACCTGAAGGAATGGGGTTTAATATTCTTTGATTATGTTTCTTATAGTTTGAGTTCCCAATCAAACCCTTCGCAGGGCAAATAGTCGCTGGTAGGATGTTTATCGTGCTTTAGACATAATACTGCAGTCGGATCAAAATGTTTGCAGTTTGAACACAATGTTGATTCGATTACGCTTTTATTTTTTTCCTCAAACCTACGATAACCGACAAACGCCGGATGAATTACCACAATATATAATACGACCGGAACTAATATCCACCAAAGCTGGAAATCTATGTAATTCCTTAATATCCAGACAGCAGGAATCGATATAGCGAGTCTAATCAGAGTCCAAAAAACAATATCGCCCATAATGACGAAATTTAATACTTTAAAGGACAATTTGAGGTTTAAAAAGAAAATCTAACTTAACTAACATTAAATTTTGTGTGATTTTAATAAATATCTTCTTATTTTTAGCTCTAATTATTATAATTATAAGCGGCGGTAATAAGTAGTTATCTGGCGAGCAGTAATTTTTTCTGATAGTGAGCGCGGGTGGGCTCGAACCACCGACCCTCTGCTTAAAAGGCAGATGCTCTACCCCTGAGCTACGCGCCCTAAAAAATTAATGGCTTCAAATATAAGCAATTGGTTCTGTATTTCAAATTTTTTCGTTTTTTATACTAAAAACAATAACTATTATTTTAAATAAACCTTATGCCAAAGAATTCTAAAATCCTTGTTTGTGATGACGACGAAACTTTGTGTTATTTGTTAAAGGAACAACTGCTCGAAGAAGGTTTCTCTGTAGATGCAGTTTACGACGGTGCTTACGCTATTGATACAATTAAGAAAAAGCATTATGATGTTCTTCTGTTAGATTTAAATATGAAAGATACTTCGGGAGAGGAAGTTCTTCGGTTTGTATCCGATTATAATACTTCCCTGCAGGTAGTTATTTTATCCGCCCAGTCTGAAATAAAAAAAGCAATAGAGTGTATAAAAATGGGGGCTTACGATTTCATAACAAAACCATATAACTTCGATGAACTCGTTCTTACAATTAACAGGGCAATTGAGCATAAAGACCTTTTAGTAAAAACAACTATACTTTCAAACCAAATAAATAAACAGGCATCCAGCAACATAATTGGTAACAGTCCTGAGCTCCAAAGAGTTATAAACCTTGCAAACAAGGCTGCTATGTCTGATTCAAACATACTTGTTGAAGGAGAAACGGGAACAGGAAAAGAGCTTCTGGCGGAGTATATTCATAAGCATTCTGCGCGGGATGATAAACCATTTGTAGTTATTAATTGTGCTTCTCTTCCCGATCAATTGATTGAAAGTGAACTTTTCGGACACGAGAGGGGGGCATTTACAGATGCTAAAAGTACCAAGCAGGGGCTTGTTGAAATAGCTCACGGCGGAACTTTGTTTCTTGATGAAATCGGTGAACTAAGCTTATCTCTCCAGCCAAAACTTCTTAGATTTCTTGAGAACGGCGAATACAGAAGAATCGGGGGTGTAACAACATTAACCTCAAACGTTAGGGTGATTGGAGCAACCAACAGAAACCTGATGGAAGAAGCTGATAACAAAAACTTCAGGAAAGATTTGTTATTCAGGCTAAATGTTATTACTCTCACAATACCTCCGTTGAGAGATAGAAAAGATGATATATTACTCCTTGCACATCACTTCCTGGAAATTAAGTCCCCTATCAGAGCTCCCAAAAAATTATCTCAAAAGGCTGAAGAAGTATTGTTAACATATTCATTCAATGGAAATATCAGGGAACTTGAGCATATAATAGAACGTGCAATTATTTTTGCCGAAGGCGAATATATTCAGCCGGATGATTTAAGCCTGCCTAATGTTGGAAATCAAAACAGGATTAACCATCTCTACGAAGACAATGGAAGCGCTGACGAAATTATGAGTATGGAAGATATTGAGAAAAAACATATTGCAAGGGCATTAAATTTTTTCAAATGGGACAGGGCACAAACAGCCAGCAGGCTTGGAATAAGCCCTAAGACACTTTACACAAAAATTAAAAAGTATGAGATTAAACAAGAATAAAATATTTCATGCTCGAAAAAATCATCTCCAAATATGCCCTCAAAGAAATACTTGACTCTGATGATACTGCTCTCGCAATAGCTGACAAAAACCAAAAAGTTCTCTGGTTTAACAAAAGCTTTAAAAGAAAATCCTCCGGCAACAAAATAAAAGGGAACAGTATTTCAAAGCTCTTTTATTATCCAGAGGTTGAATCTTTACTCTTGGGCAAAAAAAAGGCTTTCTCTTTAGATCTTCCCGATTCAGAAAATGTTCTTCTTGTTACTCCCCTGAAAACAGATAAGAAACTTGACGGATATTTGCTGAAGTTAACCGGCAAAAATTCTATTAATCCGGAAACGGAAGCTTTACCGAGCCCGGGTCTTAACGAGAAACAATTTCAGAAGGAACTTCAGGATATTCTAGCCCTGCTTGTTAGGGAAACATCTTTGACGGGCATAAGCGATGAAATCTTAAGAAAAAGCTTAAGCTTAAGTAATAGTCTTTTGGGGTTGGTTTTATTTATCGAAGATAAAAAGAAATTCTCTTTTCACTATTTTGACCCTGACAGCCACATTGAAAACAGGGGAGAGGTAGAGCGCGATTTACAGGATAGTTTTGTCTTTATAAAAAAGTGGTTGGGCTTAAATAAGAAACCCCTGGTAATTGAAAATCTCAGATCAAATATTGGATATCATATAACCGACATACTGCGCTGTGAACACATACTCGTATTACCATGCTTTTTCGAAGATAGATTAGAAGCCTCTATTATTTTGGGGAACAAAATAAAAACTTATTCCCAATCGGGAATTAAAATTCTTGAACAATTTTCTTCCCTTCTTGCTTTTGCTATTACAAATATCCGTGCCCGCGAACTTAACGCAGCGCTTGAAAACAGATTGCTTCAGGCTCAGAAGTTCGAAACTATCGGGAAACTTTCGAGCGGAATGGCTCACGACTTTAACAATTTACTTTCAAGTATTTTTGGAAGCCTTAATCTTTTAAAGAAAAGAGTCCCACAAAATGAGAACGTTCTGAAACTACTGGACAACATTGAAAACTGCTCTGTGCGTGCCAGAGATCTTACAAAGGGATTGTTATCCTATGGTAAACCTACTCCTAAACGAAAGGAATTGATTAAGCCCAACTTTCTTTTAACCGAAATGTCCAAAGTTATCACTCAAACTTTTCCAAAACATATTACTCTCAGGCAGGAAATTCAGGAGAACCTGTATGATATAATCGGAAATGGAACTGAAATATACCAGGTGCTTTTAAATTTATGCGTGAATGCCAAAGAGGCAATGGAGAGCAATAGCGGTACTTTAACTCTTAAAGTATACAATATAACTGTGGATAATAATAATCTGATTAGCTATCCTCTTCTTAAAAAAGGAAACTATGTCTGTTTTACAGTTAAAGATGACGGCTCAGGTATTGATGAAGAGAATTTGCAGAAAATATTTGATCCTTACTTTTCAACAAAAGAAAAAGAAACCGGTTCAGGATTGGGACTCTATGTTACTTACGGAATAATTAAAGCGCATAACGGTCACATTGAAGTGACCAGCAAAATAAATGAAGGAACCCAGTTTGACGTATACATTCCATCTTATGAGCCCACAAAAATCACTCGTACTACAGCAGCAGATAAAATCGTCCTTCTTGCCGATGATGAAATAATGCTCAGAGATTTACTGGCTGAACTTCTTGAATCGAACGGATACAATGTTATAAAAGTAATCTCTGGAACAGAGACATTGAAGGTTCTTACTGAGGAGATAAAGGTTGACCTTATAATATTGGATTATAACATGCCTGAAATGAATGGATTAGAATGCGCAATAGAAATTAGAAAGTTTAATAAAGACATCCCGATAATTTTATCCTCCGGAAGTCTTGGTATTAATGGAAATACTAATATTAAGGAAATGGGGGTTAACAGTTTTGTGAATAAACCTTACGAATTTGATACGATGCTTTCTACAATCCAGGAATTACTTTGAAGCTTCTACGGTATCATTCTCACAATCAATCATTTTGATATCCTTAACATAATCCGAAAAAACAGGTTTTTTGATCGAGTTCAACTGATTAAGAACATCACTAATTTCTTTGATTGCAGTATCAATATAATTTATTCTTTTTAGGATAGCCTCTTTTGAGATTACTTCTTTATTAATTTCTCTTTTTAAAGCGGCTGATGAAAGGCTCATTAAAGTAAGCGGCTGTTTTATTTTATGATTAGCAGTAACTACAGTTGCTGAAAAAGTATTTTTCTGTTCGGCTTCAAGATATTTTTTTTGTGCTTCGGAAAGCTTTAGTGCAGAGTTCACTCTTGCCAGCAACTCAACTTTGTTAAAAGGTTTTTTCACATAATCAAAAGCCCCGGCTTCAAGTCCTTCTTTTGTGTCTTCTGCCCCGGCTTTTGCTGTTACAAGAATAATCGGAATATTTACCGTTGAGGGATTACTAACCAGAATTTTACAAACTTCAATTCCGTTCATCTCAGGCATCATTACATCAAGTAGAACAAGGTCGGGAAGCTCACTTATAGCTTTGTTAATGCCTGTTTTCCCATCATAGGCAGTTAAAATTTCGTAGCCTTCGCTTTCAAGTCTATCCTGAAGCAAAAAGACATTTTCGGGAAGATCATCAATTACTAATATTCTTTTCACTTTATTGACCTGATCCTATTTTAGTGAATAATTTTTCTATTTTAAAAGCCATGGTAACAGCATTAACAGGCTTAGGAATATAATCGTCAAAACCATGTTTAATAATAATTTCTCTATCGCCAACCATCGCCTTTGCCGTAACTGCAAACACCGGAATGTTTGCCCAAGCCTGATTTTCTTTTATCTTCTTTAATGTTTGAAACCCGTCCATACCGGGCATCATTATATCAAGTAAAATCAAATCGGGAATTTCATTCTCTAAAACTTCAATGCACTCCTGACCGCTGTTAGCAAGCATTGTTTTACATTGACATGATTGTACAATTTCATTTACTGTAAAAAGTGTATCGGGATCATCATCAACCAAGAGCACTTTCCCTTTATATTCGGTTTCATCTTTAGGCTCTACGGTTGCTGTAATTTTTTCTTCGCTTTCCTCTTCAACTTCTTCAATTACTTTATATTCACTTATTCTATCCTTATAAGTTGAATATTCTTCATGCATTCTTATTCTATCACGTACAATCTTCAGAACATCGAGCGGATGACCCTTTGATTTAACCGTAATGTCTTCCACAGTATTATTCAGTGAGGTTTTCTCGTCTTCTGTTAAATCCTTTGCTGTACTTATTATTATCGGGATATGCCGTGTTTCTTTATTCGATTTCAGTTTATGGGACAGGCTTAATCCATCGATATTAGGCATTAAAAGATCCAGTATTATCAGATCGGGCTGAATCTCTAAAATTTTACTGAACGCAAGTGTACTATCCTTTATATATTCAATCCTGAGTTTATCGTTCTTAAATTCCCTGCGAAACTTTTCGAATTCCATTTCATCGTCATCTACAATTACTATCTTTTCAATATTCTTCTTTGCAAGATTCTCAAGTTTTGCAAAAGCCGTCAGTAGTTTCTCGGAAGAGATTGGTTTAACAAAATATTCAAATGCGCCTAATCCATACCCGAGATTTTTATCTCCCATAACTGAAATTAATATAACGGGAATGTCTCTCGTTGCCGGATTTTCTTTAAAGTCCTTAAGTATATTCCAACCATCTTTTTTAGGTAACATAACATCAAGCGTGATAGCAAATGGCTGAATCTTAATTGCTTTTTCCAATCCCTGTTCACCATCTTCTGCATATACTACTTCGTATCCGCGTGAAATGAGGTATTGACCTATTGTATATCTAATTTCCGGATCATCATCAATTATAAGAATAGGGTGTTGCCTATTTTTAATAAGAGTTTCAACATTAACCTTAGGTTCATCAGCCTTTTCGGATCTTATTTCCACAACCTTCAAAGGAACATTAAGAGTGAAAACCGAACCTTTACCTATTTCACTTTGTACAGTAATAGAACCTTTGAGCAAATCAGCTATTTTCTTACATATTGTAAGCCCTAAGCCAGTGCCGCCATATTTTCGCGTAGTAGTTCCATCAATTTGTCTGAATTCTTCAAAAATAATTTGAAGATCACTCTGCGATATTCCAATACCACTATCGGCAACATCAAACCTTAATGTATGTTCATCCGGCGCAGAAACTCTCAGCTCCACATTACCTTTATCCGTAAACTTGACTGCGTTTCCAAGAAGGTTAATTAAAACCTGTGTAACTTTTCCTTTATCGGTATTTATGTGAACGTGTGTATTTATATCTCTCTTAATAATAAACCGAATATTCTTGTTGAGCGCTAAGGGTGTAATAGCGTTATCAACATCTTCAATCAGTTCATCAAGGATAATCTGGTCCTCACGAACATCCATTCTGCCGGCTTCAATTTTACTGAGATCAAGAATATCATTAATTAAATTCATTAATCTCTTTCCACTTTTAAGAACTACTTCAAGACGTTCCTTATTCTTGCCCCTAAGTGTATTGCTTTCAAGAATTAATTCGGTTAACCCGAGAATGGAATTCATTGGTGTTCTGAGTTCGTGAGACATATTAGCAAGGAACTGGGATTTCATTTTTGTCGACTCTTCAGCTCTTTCTTTCTGTTGTGCCAGTTCATCTGCCTTGTTCTTTAATTCCTTATGGAGTTCAATAAGTTTCTCATTCTGCTTGGTTATTTGCTCATTTTGTTTTTGATATTCGTCATTCAGTTTCTTTAGTTCTGAAACAAAATTTTCCAATTGAACTAGTGCCGTTGCATTAGTCAGACCAATTGCTAACTGTTCCTGTATCTTAGATAAATATTCTCTCGCTTCCGCCGAAGGTTCATCAAAGCCGCCAAGCTCAATTACTGCGATAACACTGTTATTATAAATTATAGGTAAAACTAATAACGATCTTATTGCCAGAGAAAGGGAACCTGTATTAATAACAGGAAGATCTTCTGCAGAGTTTATTTCAACAATTTCCCTGTCTTTTATAACCGGTTTAAAGAGCTCGGATTTATTATTCACTTTATTTTCATCACTCATTCCGTAAGAACTTAAAAGAGAAATGCCTTCTTTCTCAACAAGATAAAGTGCCCCGATCGAAAACTTGCAAGTTTTTATAATCTTATGAAGAGCTGCTTCCGATATTTCCTTTAATGTCGGGTTTTGATTTATAAGTGTTATAAATTCAGAGTATTCCTGTTTAGCCTTATGGTTTTTTTCAAGATCGTCAAGCATCTCATTAAAAGCATTTGCTAGTTCACCTATTTCGTCTTTGCTTTTTATTGTAATGCGAGCCTTAAAATTTCCACCTTTTGTTATCCCTGTTGCATGGCTTAACTGAGTGATTTGCTTTCTAATTCTATCTGTAAATAGGAAAGTAAGTATTAGTGAAAGAAATACACCTGCGATTCCAATAGTAATCAGCATTGACTTTAGGTTCGAGCGGAGGTCGACAGCCTCACTTACAGTATTAAAAATTAAAAATTCTATTCCGCTAGTTAGCTCTGAGGCATTTACATTCTTATAAATAGTTGCTACTACATCAGCCCGGTCCGAACTCTCTGTGTACAGTTCAAAATTATTCTTCCTTTTCAGTTCCTTGTAAGCTTCATTTAGAGTGAAAATATAATTTTGATTATTATCCTGATTCGATATTTCAACCGGGGAATCATTAACAATAATCGCTATTTCAGCATTTATTTTCTGCGATAGCCGGTTCAAAATTTCACTATGCAAAATGCGCCCGTAAAAATAAATTTTCCCATCCTCGTCTATATACTTTTTTACTACTGCAAAAGGATTGTTTGAGATAAACTCATTAACCGAAAAACTTTTTTCGGGTATAGAGATAATCTCTTTCGAATAACGCTTTATAAGCAGGTCCGTACTCTTTGCCGCTTCAAGAATAAAGTCAATATTTTTTTCATTTGCCAGAGTGGGGATAGCCGGGGACTTATTAATAAAATAAAGAAAATCATCTTCCGTATCCTGCAGCATTTCACCGTATGCATAAATGAAGTCATTTGCTGATCTGACGAGGTACTGTGATCTTTGAGAAGTGAGGGCATTGTACATAATAGAATAGAACGCCACCGCCGAACTACCAATTATCAGCACCACGATTGCGAAATTAATTATCAGGATCCGCAAACTAATTTTCATACTTATGTATCTCTTTGCAAAACTTTTCTAATAGTAATCAGTAACTCATCAAAATCGTACGGCTTACTAATAAAATCGCTGGCGCCCATTTTGGCAGAATCTATAGCGCTTTTAACATCAGCATAAGCTGTTAAAACTATAATCTTTGACTTAAGCCTCCTATCATTAAATTGTTTTAAAACATCAAACCCGTCTTTGCCGGGCATTTTAAGGTCAAGCAAAAGCAAATCGACTTCATTACCTGTAAGATATTGAAAGGCGTCGTCGCCGCTATTGACATAATCAACATCATACCCTACTTCGAGTAATTCATCTTTAAGTGCTGTGCACAGGTTAACATCATCGTCAACTATAAGTATCGATTCCATAGTTAAAACTATTGCTCATTATAAGATTGTTCGTTCAATTTGTAATATTTAATTTGTTCTTTATGGCGTTCTACCTCATCCTTTATCAGCGTTTTGGAAGTAGTAGCAGATAATCTTTCTTTAAGTGTAGGTAAAATTTCTGCTCTAATAAGAATGACAAGTTCTTTCTTTCTTAGTTCCCTCGTGTCGCTGCCAAATATATACCGAAGACCAAAGAACCACCATGGTAAATCTTTAAGGAAAGGAACGCCGGTACGAATTGTGCTTTCTTCATTAATGTATAATCCTCCAAGCACTGCTTCCTCCCCATTTAACATAATTACCTGGGTGGTTGCATTTGTTTTTCTGATTTCAGTTGTTAGTTCCCCCTGGACAAACGAGCTTCTTTCAACCAGTATATTCAGGAGCATATAATTAACATTATCCTCATAATAAACGTATGGTATTACTTCTATTATTGTCCCCGTTGGAAAGAATTGTTCAACAACATTTCCTGCAAAGTCTTTTTGCTTCACAGAGAAATCAGAGCCGACTTGTATTCTTCCTTTTTTACGATCTCTCATAATAATATTGGGGCTCGCAATTATTTCACCGAGATTCTCTTCTTCAAAAAATCTGAACATTGCAGTTGCTTCTCCAAAGAAGTTTCCCAAATCAAAGTCGGATGAGGCATTTAGATTAAAATCAGGAGGTTGCTGATTGCTTGAACCACCTGTTGAACTTTCGCTTTTAGGGTCACTAATTATTTCCCCTCCAAACTGTAATCCCTTATGCGATAATAAAACCTTCCAATCTATTCCCCTTTGCCTGGATTCGTTAACATCCATTTCAAAAAATACGGCGGATATTCTAACGTCTCTTGAGGTTACGGGCGCATATGTTTCAGGTGATATATCGGGTGCTACATCATCCTTTCTTTTAACAACAATCACATCTTCTTTTTCTTCAAAAATAAGCCCATGATATTGAACTAACACAACAAGAGCTTTGTCATAAGCCATGTTGCTTATTTCAATCCCAATTGGCTCGTCGGATTCTACCGTTGAAACAATCCGCTTCCCGGTAATACTTTCACTTATTTTACTAAGAAGTGCGACTGCCTGGTTAAACGATACGTTGGGAGAAAGAGATACGAGTTCATCGGGATTAGTATATCCCTTAAACTCTCTTTCAAGATACTTTTGAGGATTGGCTTGAACAGCCAAAAACAGAATTACTAAAAGTGTTTTCATTGTTGCTTTCATTTTTATTCTCTCAATCATTTTTCTTTTGGTTTTTCTTTTTCAAGCGCAAGCTCAATTTTTTCTATTATTCCGCCTTTATTTAAAATGAAACTAGCACTGTTCTTTTCATAATCTATTTTTGTTAAATACCCCAGGTAAACCTGTTCACCCTCCCATACTAAGTAAGTATTGCCTTTATTATCAGCTATAAAAGCACCTTCGGGAATAAGTGCAAGCAGCTTAGCTCCCTGAACATCAAGCAACATATCCACATTCGGAGGGATTTGGTTTCTGATTACCGGGTAAAATGCATCGTATGCCGGGGCAGTCTTAAGGTTGTTTTCAACCGGCGATGCTGTTGCAAACCGGTCATTTGTTGAAAAGTAAACGCCGACATTCATCGTGAATCCCACCAAAAAGTTCGGGACACCATCAATGTCGGTAACAACAAGATTACTTAGAGATACGTTTGTTATCTTTTTCAATTCCTTGCTATGTTCAATTGCATAAACCAGGTTGAAAAGATCGCTGTATGATGCCTGCCCTTTCAGTTTATACTCAAAATAGAAAAACTCCTTATCCTGCTTCTGTTCAAGAAACTCAATATCTGCCTGGCTCTGTTCAGAATATGGGGCACTCACATTATTGATAAAGTCGTAAAACTTTATTGAAGAAAGATTTTGTGGAATATTAAACTTCCTTGCCGCAAGGATCGAATCCAGAACAGAAGATCTCTTCAGAAGGTCCTTATACTGAAGAGCTAATTGCTCGGTATTGTAATCATTTGCTTTTAACTCTTCCAGTTTGTTCTCTTTCTCGTTCAACTTACTGCGTTGAAAGACAAAGACATAAACTCCGCTGATAACTACGATCAGCAGCAGTAAACCTACTAAGCTTAATGTGCTTCTTAATTTTTTACTCATTTTATACTTCTTTTAATAATTTGATAAATCAAATGTTACTACAAACTTATATGTATTCTTTTCTCTCAGAGCCTCGTAGTTAACGCTCTTTAATGTCGCTGACTCAATAGAATACGCAAACTCGGATAATACACTTCTGGAGAGCGCATAACCTTCTATTGTCACAATATTTTCGTCTCCATAACTAATTTTTGTTAACCATATATTCTTCCTGCTTCCAGCAAAGTTCGACACGTGTTTCAGAATTTCCTGCCAGACTCCGGTTCCTACTGCAGCAGAATCCAATATAGCCTGGGTCTGATCAAATCCACTAATCTTAGTTTCCAGGTCTGCTATTTTTGTCAGGGTTTCCTGGTTCTGGCGCATTAGAATTGTTTGCTCGGTAATCTGGTTATCAAGCTGATTAATTTCCTTTTGATTCCCCAAAATATAAAGCGTAATAAAAAAGGCGGCGCCAAAAAGGACAGGAAGCATGGCGTACCCATGCCATCCAAACTGAAAAAGT
>MGZZ01000086.1:23312-68567 GCA_001802795.1 Ignavibacteria bacterium GWC2_36_12
TGCTATCGGAACACTATAAGAAGAAAATTTGTCTTTTTCTCCCTGCGTTAGTCCACCCAAATCAATATCACCAAATTCAATTCGGGAAACATTGGCTTCGGGGAATGTTCCATAAAATGAAAGTATAAGATTCTCGGAATCGTCCTCTCCGCAAACAATTATATTGTCGAGCGAGGAAATTCCCCCGTTTTCCATTTCAAGAAGGATTTTAGAAAAATAAACATCATAAGTATGAAGGTTCAGAGTACCTATATCCAGCGTTGCACCAATATGTTTTAATTTGCGCCCTTGTAGAAAAATAAGCTTGCTGTATTCTTTACCAATGTAAACAATCAGCGATTGATCGTCCGGGAAAAACTTTTTTGCTTTAGCAACATAATACGCAAGAGATATTTCGGCACTCTTGACTGCCGGAATTCTGAAATGTCTCTTACCATGATGACGTGCAAGAGAATTAATCAAATTTATACAGCCAACTTCTCCACCGAGAAATACGGACAACAGTGACTTATCTGCCAGTTCTACATAACCGAGATTTTGTTTATCTATTGTTACGTTTTTCGACTCCTGAATATCCTCGATAA
This sequence comes from Ignavibacteria bacterium GWC2_36_12, assembly GCA_001802795.1. Lineage (GTDB taxonomy): Bacteria > Bacteroidota > Ignavibacteria > Ignavibacteriales > Ignavibacteriaceae > RBG-16-34-14. The sequence continues at coordinate 23,897 of MGZZ01000086.1, forward strand.
TTTCCTGGGTAACTTTGGCTGTTGCAAGTTGTTTCGACCCCTCATAAGCATGATAGTGAATCGCAGGTTCTGTAAGAGCAGGAATAAACAAGCTGTTTTTAAGATTTATCCCGGCAAGATCGTTAGCAAGTGTTGTTACTGTAGAAGCTGCCATTTTGTTCTCGAGCACCGTATCCTGGCTTTGAATATTTTCCAGATTCAGTTCGGCACCATCGATGTTTAGATTCGATATGCCTTCCTCAACGTCAATAGACGGTTGAACAAAATCTACACTTGCCGTTCTCAGAACAGTAAGCCTGTTATTCATTTTTGAAACTACTGCTACTTTAGTATCATTACCTTCACAGTATATACATACTAATGGTTTCATTATGCTGCCGTTAATAGTTGTTGAATTCTTGTTTTGTTATTTGCATAAGCCACTGCATTTTCAAGAGAAATTTTCTTTTCCAGGTATAAGCGTTTCAGGTCTTGTTCCATTGTTATCATTCCCATATTACCGCCCTGGTTAATCATCATATAAATTTCACTTGTGTTGTTATTTTTAATTGCTGCCTTTACGCTTGGGGTAGCAATCAAAACTTCTTTTGCCATTATACGTTTTCCATCAAGACTTGGAATAAGCTTCTGGGAAACAACTGTTACCAAAACATCTGCAAGTCTGTTTCTTACACGTTCTTGTTCGTTAGGATGAACTTCTGCTATTATTCTGTCTATTGATTCTGTTGCAGAAGAAGTGTGTAGTGTTGAAAATACTTTGTGACCGGTGTCCGTAACTTCTAAGGCTGCTAATATAGTGTCGGGATCTCTCATTTCTCCAATAACAATTATATCCGGATCCTGTCTTAATGCCTGAATAACACCGTCTTTGAAAGTAAGAACATCGCGCCCTACCTCTCTATGCCTGATAATTGAAATTTTTGATATATGAACATATTCAATAGGGGAAGCAACTATAATTATATGGCAGGGATCAAAATTATTGTGGTAATCGATAAATGCATCAAGGGTTGTTGACTTACCTGAACCGGTTATCCCGGTAACAAGCGATAAGCCAAATTTGATATAACCATGGCTCATCATCTTTACAACGTTAGGATGGAAGTCAAGCGACTTAAGTGGTCTGATTGTTTGATTGATGGCTCTCATATTAAGAGCTAAAGTATCCAGGTCAAAATATGTATCTGCTCTGAATCTTACATTGAGATTTCTTCTTTCATAGAGGTAGGTATAGCTAAAATCGAGATTTCTTGTTAACGCAAGATATTTTCTTTGGTTTGAATTAAGCAGATTAATTATTAAAACAGCCGCTTCATCAAGAGAAAATTGTGGGAGATCTTCAACTCTTTTTTTCTTTCCGTAAATTCTCATCCAAATACTTGTTGCATTCGCATGCCCACCTACTTCAATATCCGAAGCATCTCTTTCAATCATTCCCGTCAAAAACTTGTTAAACAAATTTCTCAAACTTATCTTATCGTCCCCAGAGAGCTTATCAATGTTCTCGAGAATATAATTTACCCTGTCTGGTCCCGTAAGAGAGGCAGGAATTGTTTTAGAGAAATTATCGAGAATATTTTTTTCTTTGGTTATCGACAACTAAAACACCTTTCATATAAAGGCAAATGTTTAATCACTCCACGCCAAGCTGTTTTTATAGTAATAATTACTTGTTTATAGGAAATATTACTCATCGGATGTTCCTGCAATAACTTCTTCGATTGATGTTATTCCCATCTTTACTTTCTCTAATCCTGTTTCTCTCAGATTCAACATCCCATCTAATTTTGCTTGTTCTCTGATCTTTTCTTCATCAACTTCGATACCAGATCGTACTATTATTTGTCTTATGCTTTTCGTGAAATACAGTGCTTCGTGAATGGCAATTCTACCTTTAAAGCCTGTATTATTACATTTTTCACATCCTTTGGGTTCATATATGGAGTAGTTTTTCCATTCCCCTTTATTAATTTTTAGAAGATCGAGAAGGTCATCATCGAGCTTTAATACTTTACGTTTACAGTTTTCACACAATCTTCTAATCAACCTTTGTGCAACTATAATATTAATTGCATAAGCAATTAAAAAGGGTTCGATTCCCATTTTATAAAGACGAGCTACAGCACTCGGGGCATCGTTTGTATGCAATGTGGAAAACGTAAGGTGTCCGGTGTTAGCGAGTTTAATAGCTACTTCTGCTGTTTCTTTGTCTCTCATTTCACCAACAAGAACTATATCCGGGTCATGTCTTAGTATAGATCTTATTGCTTGTTCAAAATTCATTTTGTAACCGATCTTTAGCTGCCTGGCACCTTGAATAACGTACTCAACCGGATCCTCGACTGTAAGAACATTTACGGAAGGATCTATTACCTGGTACAGAGCTGCAACAAGAGTTGTACTTTTACCACTTCCTGTTGGTCCCGTCAGGATTATCATTCCCTGGGGTTGTTTGATGGCTTTCTCGAAAGCCGCGCGGGAATAACCGGCTAATCCGAGTTTATCCAGATCTTTAATAACTTTCCTGTCATCAAGAATTCTTATAACAACACTTTCAAACTTATTTTTTAGTTCTGTTCCAACCGTAGGAAGAACTGAAACCCGGAATCTGATAACCTGGTCGTCAATTTCTCTTTGTATAAAACCATCCTGAGCCATCTCTCTTTCAAAACGGTCCATCCCTTTAGAACGGTCCTTAACAACTGCAACAACAGCTTCCGGTAATGTACCGTCCTGTATATGCCATTGTTGGAGATTTCCGTCTAAGCGGAATAATATTTCTGTCCTGTTTCCCGGCTTGGGAACAAAATGAATATCGCTCGCTCCTTTTCTCACACCTTCAACGAGAGCGCCTTCTACAAGGTTAATTAATGCACTCTTATTTATTTCTGCATCAAGAGCTTCTTCGTCAAGACTTTCATCCTGTTCAATGTGAATTTCGGTATCATTCGCTTCCTCCATCATTTTCAAATAAACATTTTCCGGAGGAATAATTGTGTTTACGAGTTTTTCGTAATCCTTTTTCCTAATAAAAAGTACTTCATATTTTTTTGCGTTGAGTCCAAATGCAATTTTGGGGATGTTCCTGTCTGTTGGATCAATTGCTGCGAGAATCAATTTATCCTTAACGCGTTCGTCATACATAAAGGGAATAACTTTATGCTCGAGCATTTGAGATTTAAGGCTGTCGGGCGCATTTGTAATTAATTGCTTAAGTGATTTTAATCTTTGGGGGGGAATATCCTCCAGCGATGCATCTAACTCCCGGAACGCATAAAGGATTGCCACCTCTCTGAATATAAGATCATGATCAAAACCAAAGTCCTGCACTAATATCTGGGCAAGATTTCTTTTTATTTTGCTTTTATCATTTGCTTTCGCCTGAAGTGCTTTCTCAAGTATAGTTCCATCAATTATTCCTTTTTTAAAAAGGAGATAACCGATTTTGTCAGTCATTTCAAGATTGGTATCGATCATGCAATATCTCTTTCAACATAAATTTGATTTGATGCTCCAGGCGTTTTGGGTCTTACCGTTGCGGTTTCTGCCGATACAAGAGTCAATCCTATCATTACAACCATAATTATCATTGCTATAAAAATTTGAACGACTTCAATAAAATTCTTCAGTTTGTAAACTGTTTCACTCTCATAATAGTTGGCAAGTTGTAAGCTCGTATTTTTCAGCGTTCCCGTTTCTTCCCCCGAATGAAGTCTTGAAAGAGCAGTTTCAGTAAAAACCCCGGTCGCTGTAAATGCGTCTGTTATACCCACACCTTTTTTTATCATTAAAGGAATAGCTATGTTTTTGACTCTGTCTTCAAAATATTTATTCCCTGTAGCTTCGGCAGCTATTCTTATCGGTTCTATGCTCTCTGCTGAACCACTATAAAGAGTGTAAAATACCCTGCAGTAAACTTCTATAAGTGTTTTATGAATTAACGAACCCAAAACCGGAATTCTAATAATGTACTTATCCATTATATATCCCCCCTTTTTCGATTGAGCAAAACGCCACGCTACAATTGGGGGTATTAGAGTAAATGCTGTCACCAAAATTGAATTTTCTACCAGGAAGTCACTTACGGCTAAAGTAAAGGCTGTCATCGGGGGCAAATCAATTCCGAACTTTACAAACAACTTGGCGGTTTCCGGAAATATATATCCCACATAGAATAAGACAGCAAGGAAAAGAACAAATAATGTAACTGCCGGTGTGATAAGGGCGCTTCTTAAATTCTTTTTAAATTCTTGCCTTCTCTCAAGAAACTTAGCTGTGGCTCTGTATATTTCTGTCATATTACCGCTCTTTGAAGCAAGCCCTAACATATATGCGGTGAACTTGCCGAAGACAGATTGATACTTTAAGAATGTTGCCTCGCTATCGGCACCTTTTTTAAGATCGTTATTAATTTCCTTAAGTGTTTCCCTGAGAGTTTTATTTTCTGTGTCGTTTATCAGGAGAGTTAAAATTTCACTGTATGGAAGTTTCTGCTCAAGCAGCTCCGCACTAATTTTTACAAATGTTACGATTTCTGTTTGCGGTGGTTTTGACTGGAAGTCTATTAACTTTTTATTTATCGATAATATCTCGAAACCGAGTTTTGTTAAAGCATCCTCGACTTCTTTTTTAGTAAATGCTTTCTGCTCTCCCTTGACAGGCTTATCCTTACCACGTCTGACTTTGTAAATAAAAGTAGATTTTTTTTCGATTTCTTTTATCTTCAGCTGGTTTCTTTCGGCAAGCCGGTGAATTTTCCTTTTGCCCTCGGTGATAGAATTAGCAGATAGCGACCCGCTTATTGTCTGCCCGTTTACTTTTTGTGCTGTAAATTTGAATTCTACCATTATCTATCTCTTATTTTAAATTCTTGTGAGTTTTTATATTCAACTCAATTCTTATTCCAAAAAAAATCAATAATATAATCCTTGTTTTTACATAGTTTATCATATAATTCAGAAAGAATAACACATAAAACAAGTAAATCTTTTTGAAAGGGAAATGACCATTTTTTGTTATGACTAATACTAACCTGGGGTTTGGTGGGATTTTTTAATATATGCTCACGAAGGTTATCTTTTCTTTTTTAAAATAAAAAAGGCTGATAAAATTTTACTCATTCCATCAGCCCTCAGGTTGTTAATTAGTTTTATACGGTTTAACAATCATAAGATATTGTTACTGCGTTAAGACAACGGTAATTGAAGTAGGTGAAACAGTAGCCGTATGCTGAATTGTGGTTCCAGCATCATTTTTTTCTGTACCATAACCTTGTATAGTTATGGTCTGTGCGCTAACTGAAGGAGCATAATTACCATTGGCAGTAGTATCTAACTGAGTTGGTATAGTCCATCCTGTAAAGGTGTTTCCACCACCACCCATCGACCCTGGCTTTTTGTAATACTGCTGTGCCATTGCACCAAGGTTATTCAAGTCCGATACTACACCGTCCCTGTTAGAGGAAACCGCATTGGCGTTAAACAGGTTGATACCAACTACTACAGCGATACCAACGACTATAACACCAAGCACGATTAAGAGAAGCTGTTGCTGACCCATTATAGATCTCCTTTGTTTGTTTTTGTTTTGTTAGTTTTTGATTTCAGTTTTCTTATAAGAAACCTTATCTAATTATTATTATATTATACGCATCCGATGAAACCGTTGTCCTTACCTGTATCGAATCACTTCCTGTTACTACTTCAGTTCCTGTGCCAGTTATAATGACACTGTCACTATATATTACAGCCGAGTAACTTCCATTGACGGTACTTTGAAGTTCACCAGGCACATCCCAGCCAATAAAACTCTTACCACCGCCTCCAAATGGAACCGGGCGTTTATAATAACCAATTGCAATTGATGCAATGTTGGCACTTTCATTCATGAGAATATCTCTTTTAGAGTCAATCGCATTTTGTCTGAATAACTGTATCGAGATAGCAATTGCTATTCCCACCACTATTATTCCCAATACAATAAGCAATAGTTGTTGCTGTCCCAATATTTACCTTCGTAATGTTTCTTTATAATTAATCTCTTAAAACAGCTCTAAGTGTTTGTAAATTTTACTTTCGCACTTAATTCTGGTTTTGTAAAATTTTCTTTGAAAGTAATTTTTTCCTGAGAAGCAGAATTAATTATTTTCATAACAATTTTTTCAAAAAACAACATTCTAAAAAATCAATACCTATAGTATAAAAAGCGTGCCAACAAAATTGTGTTACTCAATAACTATATGTAACTAAATATCAAAATGAAGTGGGGTAATTATGTTAGTAGGTTTTACCTTGTAAAATTTTGAGGCTTAGTAATATTTACCATAGTAAAAAATTATATTTTTAAAACAATGTCTTCGTTCTATCATAAATAAAAGTATAATGCATAATGATTTTTTAATATGTCTTTATACTATCAGGAGTTTTCCCTCTATAAACTTTTCAATCCTTTTCCTTATTTTAACAGCAAAAAACCTCTGAGCTATTTTGATCTCATTTAACAAAGCCCCCATATCGTTAAAAACAGGCGCAGGCATTATAGTCTTTTCGTTTCTATTCCTTTATTTTTTATGTTTAATTATATCTGCGTGGATTACAGACGATGCTTTCATCACTCTAAGAACAATTGATAATTTCATTAATGGTTACGGGTTAAGATGGAATATTTCTGAGAGAGTTCAGGCTTATACTCACCCATTATGGATGTTTCTTCTCTCTATTATATACTTTTTTACAAGAGAGCCTTACTACTCAACAATAACTGTTTCAATAATAATTTCATTATTTACCGTTTATTTGCTGGCATTTAAGATATCTACAATAAGTAATAACTCTATTTTAATTTTAATTGCATTAATATTCTCAAAAGCTTTCGTCGATTATTCAACTTCGGGACTTGAAAATCCACTTACTCATTTACTGATTACAATATTCTTTATTATTTCTTTGGGAAAAGATACCGATAGAAAAATTGTGCTACTTTCATTAATAACTTCTATTGCAGCTATAAACCGGATGGATTCAATTCTCCTGTTATTGCCATCCCTGGTTTTTTCTATATATAAAACAGGGTGGAGAATATCCATAAAACAATTTCTTTTAGGAACAATTCCATTAATTGCATGGATCTCGTTTTCTCTTTTTTATTATGGTTTCGCATTTCCGAATACTGCTTATGCAAAGCTTAATAACGGCATTAATGAAAGCGAACTAATATCACAAGGCTCATACTATCTTCTTAATTCATTTTACATGGATCCGCTCACTCTTCCTGTAATACTTGGTGGGTTGGTTATTCCCTTTTTATTTAAAAGAAACGTCTTTTTCCCCGCTGCTTTTGGAATCCTTTTCTATCTTATATATATAGTAATAATCGGGGGGGATTTTATGAGCGGAAGGTTCTTGTCTTCTCCTTTTTTAATCGCAATTATCATACTTTCTCAAACAGAATTGCGATGGAGAAAAACTATTATAGCTTTATCTGTTATTGTTTTCCTTGGACTTATGGCTCCCTATCCAACAATATTTAGTTCTACAACATACGGATTGGGACCAAAAATAGTTAAGGGTTTCAGAATTGGTCCATATATTCTAACCACTTTTGATAATGGAATAGCTGATGAAAGACTTTTCTACTATCAGTTTACGGGATTACTAAATCACAAGAAATTAAAAGAGCATCCCTGGGTTAAAAAGGCATTCCAGGTTAAAGAAGAAAAAAGCTCTCCGATTGTATACACAATAGCCGGAATATTCGGTTATTATGCGGGTCCTCAAATTCATATTGTCGACCCATGGGCACTTGGAGATCCGTTATTATCAAAACTTCCTGCTACGGAGTATTGGCGTGTTGGCTCTAAAATACAGCCTGGAGAAAAATGGTGGAGGATTGGTCACTTCGCCCGTAAAATTCCCGGGGGTTACTTAGAGACTATTAAAACAGGTGAAAAACATTTGGAAGATAAAAGTTTAAGAGAGTACTACGACAAACTTCTGTTTGTGATAAAAGGAGATTTATTCGACACCCAAAGACTAAAAGAAATAATAAATCTTAATTTTGGCAAATATGATTACCTGGTAAACGCATACAACTCAAAATTAGAACATCACTAACAATTGTATTCTTTTATCAAATTCCTAATAATTCTTTGGTATCTTTTTATCGGGGAATAACTCAACGATTTTCTTTAAATAAAACCCTACGCTATTTGCAGGCAGTCGGGTTTCCAAGCTCGAAATTGGCAACTGAATTCTTCATAATGTATATTTTTTATTGCAAAAGCTTCTGTGAAAAAAGTTTTGGGATATGAAATGAAAGTGGCTGCATTAGATGATGTTTTAACAGGAAAAATATGGGCGTACTCAGACCCGCCTGACGGCGAGGCAGGTGAAGAAAGACGTAAAAGTAAGCGCCAAAAAGACCTGACAGATATTATGCGTCTTGTAGAAACTCATCCACGTCTTCACGAGGTACTGCCAAAAGAAATAAAAACAATAATAGGCTAACTCTCAAAGAATGTTCATTTAATTTTTAAGTGAAGCTCTTTTAGCTGCTCTTCGCTTACTGTTGAAGGACAGTCGTCCATAAGAGAAACAGCGCTTGCAGTCTTGGGAAAAGCGATAACGTCTCTTATTGAACTTTCTCCTGCAAATAACATTACCATTCTATCGAATCCAAAAGCAATTCCACCATGGGGAGGAGCTCCGTACTTAAATGCGTTCATCAAAAAGCCGAATTTATAATCTGCTTCTTCATCAGATATCCCGAGAGTTTTGAACATTTTTGCCTGCAATTCTGAATTATGGATTCTTATGCTACCGCCTGCTATTTCATTTCCATTAAGAACAAGATCGTAAGCGCGCGCTTTAACATTTCCCGGATCACTTTCCATCAGCTCAACATCTTCAAGCCTTGGAGAAGTAAATGGATGATGCATAGCATAATATCTTTTAGTTTGTTCATCCCATTCAAGTAGAGGAAAATCTGTAACCCAAAGTAATTTGGGCTCGGCATCGGGTTTTATCAGGTCAAGTCTTCTTGCCATTTCCAGCCTTAAAGAACCCATAATTGAAAATGCCTTGAGACGCGGACCCGTAATCATAAAAATCAGATCGCCCGGTTTTGCCCCAAGTGTTTCTACAAGATTTTTCTTCTCTTCATCAGAAAGAAATTTTGAAATAGGAGCGTCGAGACCATCTGGTTTTACTCTCATCCATATTAGTCCTCCTGCACCGATCTTCTTTACAAAATCAGTTAACACATCAAGTTGATTTCTTGTGTACTCACCACATCCGGGAGCTAAAAGTCCGGTTATTGTTCCTTTGCTTTTCAATTGATCCTGGAAAACTTTGAAAGAAGTATTCGCAAAGACACCATTCAGTGTTTTCATTTCAAGATTAAAGCGAAGGTCAGGCTTATCGCTTCCATACTTTTCCATTGCTTCATCAAAAGACAATCTTGGTATCGGAATTCTAAGCTCTTTATTCCAAATCTCCATAAACAATATTTTCATAAGTCCTTCGACCACCCCAAAAATATTTTCCTGGTCAATAAAGGACATCTCAACATCTATCTGTGTAAATTCTGGCTGCCTGTCTGCTCTTAAATCTTCATCCCTGAAACATTTAACAATTTGGAAATACCTGTCCATTCCTGCCACCATTAAAAGCTGTTTATATGTTTGCGGAGACTGCGGCAAAGCATAAAATTTTCCCGCATGCAGTCTGCTTGGGACAAGATAATCTCTCGCGCCTTCGGGGGTGCTCTTCATAAGCACAGGAGTCTCAACTTCAATAAAGCCCTGCTTATCAAAATACTGCCTTGTTATCTGGTACATCCTGTGGCGAAGCAACATGTTATTCTGAACAGAAGGTCTTCTCAGGTCGAGGTAACGATACTTTAATCTTAAATCTTCACTAGCATTTACATTATCATCATTAATCGGAAACGGCGGTGTTTGTGCTTCATTAAGGATAACAAGTTTTTTAACCATTACATCAATGTGTCCTGTTGGAATTTTAGGATTGTCCGTCTCGGGCGGGCGTTTTCTCACAGTTCCTTCTACAGAAACAACAAACTCTGTCCTTAGCTTTGCAGCAAACTGGTGTGCTTCCTTATCAAAGGAAGGCTCAAATACAACCTGCGTAAGTCCATACCTGTCGCGCAGATCGATAAAAATGAGTCCACCTAAATCACGGCGCGTATCTACCCAGCCGTTAAGCACAACTTGTTGCCCGATATTGTCCTGCCGTAATTCCCCGCAAGTATGAGTTCTGGTCTTAAAAAGCATTTCCTTTTCCACAAATTAAAAATACAAGAGTTAAAAATAATCAATAAAGAAAGGGCTTACAAATTAAAAAGGCATTAGACCTTTGCAGCACCATAGAATATTTATTCATATATAATATTTTTCGATAAAACTCTCTTTATTTGTAAGTTTACAACATGAATACTGTTGATCTTATACGAAAGAAACGGGATGGCTATGCTTTAGAAAAAGATGAAATAAATTTTCTTGTCTCTGGTTACAGCAAAGACAAAATCCCCGATTACCAGTTCTCGGCTTTCCTGATGGCAGCTTATCTAATAGGAATAACTAAAGAGGAAACATCATATCTTACAAATGCAATGCTGCATAGCGGTAAAGTATTAGATTTAAGTTCAATTCCCGGTGTTAAGGTTGATAAACACTCAACTGGCGGCGTTGGCGATAAAACTTCATTAATAATTGCACCTATAGTTGCTGCTGCAGGAGTCAAGGTTCCGATGATTTCGGGAAGGGGGCTTGGTCACACGGGTGGAACACTCGATAAACTTGAATCAATTCCGGGATTTAGAACAGACTTATCAATAAACGAATACAAAAAAGTATTAAAGAATTGTGGTGCCGTTTTAATAGGACAAACAAAAGATATTGCGCCCGCTGATAAACTTATTTATTCTTTAAGGGATGTAACTGCAACCGTTGAATCTATTCCATTAATTACAGCAAGTATAATGAGCAAAAAACTTGCTGAGGGTATTGACGGACTTGTACTTGATATAAAGACCGGGAACGGCGCTTTTATGAAGGAAGAAAAAGATGCAATCGTACTTGCAGATTCCCTCGTCTTAACAGCAAAAGCATTTAACAAGAAAGTAATTGCGTTTATCACCGACATGAACCAGCCTTTGGGAAATTATATTGGCAACTGGCTCGAGGTTTATGAAGCAATTGAGATTTTGAAAGGAGAAAAAAAGAACGACCTTTATAATTTGAGCATCAAACTTGCGGGAACCATGATATTTCTCGGTGGAAAGGCTTTAACTATAAAAGAGGGTGAGCAAATCGCAAAAGAACAAATAACCAAAGGCTATGCTTTTGAAAGGTTTGTCGAGATTGTTAAAGCGCAAAAAGGTGATATAAAATATCTTTATAATCCCGGTAAATACCGGAAACCAAAGTTTAAAAGAGTTATCAAATCGGTTGAAGATAGTTTCTTAAATAGCGTGAATACATTTGAAATGGGATTGGCTGCAGTGGAGCTTGGAGCCGGGCGACTAAAAAAGGATGATCTAGTCGATCCAGCTGCTGGAATAAAATTTAACTTCAAAATTGGAGATAAAATTAATAAAGGAGATATTATAGCGGAATTATATTCTGACAATAAAAATAAAATATTATTGGTGGAAAAAAGATTTAACAACATGGTTGGATTATCCGGTAGAAAAGTTAATCCTCCAAGACTTATAAAAAAAATCATAAAACAGGGAGAATAAAATGACTAATAAAAAACAGATTATCGAAAACCTAACAAAAAGTTACTGGATGGAAGTTGAAACAGTAATAAACTATATATCAAATTCGGTTAATCTTGATGGTGTGCGAGCAGAGGAAATAAAAAAATCTCTTGCTACTGATGTTGCCGAGGAAATAACGCACGCACAAAGACTTGCAAAGAGAATCAAGGAACTTGGTGGAACCGTTCCGGGTTCTCTTAAATTCAGTGCTGTGCAGAGGGGGTTGCAAACCCTCGAAGATACAACAGATGTTGTCTCGGTTATTGAAGGAGTTATTGATGCGGAGGCGGGAGCTATAAAACAGTACAACAAAATAATTAAGCTGTGTGATGGTGTTGATTATGTTACTCAGGATCTCTGCGTTCAACTGCTTGGAATGGAAGAATCCCACCTGATTGAATTCCGGGGATTTTTAAAAGAATATAAAAAGTAAATCTATTCGTATTGAGCGAGTGCATAGAGCTTAAATATGCTGCACTATGCACTTTGCTATCTTTTTGTCTAAAGATTCCTTAAAAGGATTTGCTTATATTAAAAGCGTATATCTGTTTCATTTTTTAAAAGTGAGGGTGGTGATATGTTATTTATTATAGCTTTAGCGGCAGCAATAGTAGCAATGTTGGTTTACTTTAATGCTAAAAAACGATTTAATAAACAGGAATCTAATTTTGCTCTGATAGGATTTGTTATAGCAGTATTTATTGCGTTGCTTCAATGCTGGTCAATTATACCTGCTGGTCATGTCGGAGTAATTGATTTCTTCGGTAACGTTAGCGATAATACTTTATACCCGGGTGTAAATCTTGTTAACCCGATGGCAAATGTTATTAAGTTTGATGCACGAACGCAGGAATTAAAAGAAGTAATGAATGTTCCTTCTAAAGAAGGTATGAGTGTTGAACTTGAAATAAGTCTTCTTTATAGCCTAAGTTTTGCAAACGCGAATAAAATATACAAAACCGTTGGTGAAGATTATGTTGAAAAAATACTTATTCCCCAATTCAGATCGGTTGTTCGTGGAGTTACTGCAAGTTATGATGCAAAGGCTTTATATACTGAAGAAAGAGAAATATTATCAAAACGCATAGAGACAGACCTGGCAAAACTCGTTGAAGCCAGGGGTATTACCTTAGAGGCTGCACCATTAAGGCAGATTATTCTGCCTCCGGGACTTACTGGAGCCATAGAGGAAAAACTTAAAGCTGAACAGGAAAGCCAAAGAATGCAGTTCATTCTTCAGAGGGAAACTCAGGAAGCAGAAAGAAAAAGGATAGAAGCACAAGGTGTTGCGGATTTCCAGAAGATCGTGTCCCAGGGTATAAGTGAGCAGTTGCTTAAATGGAAAGGCATAGAAGCTACGGAAAAACTTGCTAATTCTGCTAATTCTAAGGTAGTTATTATAGGTTCGGGCAAAGATGGATTGCCGATAATATTAGGGAATCAATAGGAAAATAGTCCGGTTTGACTGATAAGTCATTGCATTCATGATAAGAATTAACTAAATTTGAACTTATCAGTCAGGTTAAAAAATTCTTTATGTATCCTTTTATTGATTTTCTCAACAACTTCCTCCCCTTTCTTTACATCATTACTTTTGGTGCTTATTCTTTTGATTTTATAAAAACAGGCAAAAGACGTTTTGAATTTGCCAGACTTAGTCTTTTTACAACTTTATTACTCCATTTAATATACCTGTTCTCCAGAACTGCTGAATTTAATCATCCCCCTATTACAAATGTATTTGAAATCTTTACAATACTTGCATTCTCAGTTTGCTTTTCTTACTTCATCCTTGAACTAGTGACAGATATCCGTGGGACAGGACCATTTATAATTATCATCTCAATAATTTTCCAGGTTATATCTACTTTGTTTATAGAAGACCTTGCTGAAGTAAAAGAAGTTCTGAGGAGTAATCTTCTCGGCTCCCATGTCTTCACCGCCCTACTCGGATATTCGGGAATAACAATATCCGCTGTATATGGTTTTCTATACCTTATTTTATATAAAGATATTAAACTGAGCCGCTTCGGATTAGTTTTTAACAAACTGCCAAGCCTTGAGGTTCTTGAAAAACTCAGTTTTTACTCAGCAATCATTGGTTTTGTTTTGCTTACAATTGCAATGACGATTGGAGTAATCTGGCTTCCGAAAGCCTTTCCGGATTTTTCATATTCAGATCCTAAACTGATTAGCTCAGCCTTAGTATGGATACTTTATGGACTCGGCATAATCAGCAAGGTCTTGGGGAAATGGAGAGGAAAGAAAGTTGTGGTTTTGTCTATTGTTGGGTTTATACTTGCTCTAATGTCTACAATGTTAAGCAATTTTGTCGCACAAAGTTTTCATTCTTTTTATTAAAATGAATCTGATTTCAGTTTGCATAAATCATCATACCGCCCCTGTTGATGCCAGAGAATCTCTTTTTCTGCAAGAAGAAGAAATAAGAAATTTTATTGGAGAAATTAAGGGAAGGTTTTTAGCCGAGGGTCTTGTAATATCAACATGCAACAGAACAGAAATTTACGGATTGCCTTCAAACCATAATATAAATTCGCAAAGCATCCAAAACTTTCTTCTTCAATACAAAGACAGGCAAACATTTAATGGAGAGTATTTCCAACATTTCTTTTCCAGACCGGCAATTGAACATCTTTTTAGTGTAGCCGCAGGAATTGATTCGTTGCTTATCGGAGACAACCAGATTTTTAAGCAAGTAAAAGAATCAATCGAAATATCTGAAGAAACACATTTTACTGGATTTCTCACGCGCCGGATTTTCGATGCAGCTATCAAGGCGGGCAAGCGAGCAATTTCGGAAACCGAAATAAGCGAGGGTGCTGTAACTGTAAGTTATGCTGCGGTACAACTAATAGAAAAAATACTTTCGGCATTGGGAAAGAAGTCTGCACTGGTAATCGGTGCGGGAGAAACCGGAGAAATTGCAGCCAAGCACCTTGTGGAAAGGGGAATTGGAAAACTCGCAATTACCAATAGAACGAATGAGCGTGCGGAAAGACTAGCTCAAAAACTTAATGGCAGGGTTATACCATTTACAAATTTTAAGGACTCCCTGCATGAGTATGATGTGGTTATTAGTGCAACAAGCGCGGACAATTTAATTATTACAAGGAAAGATATTGAAACTGTTATGAGGAAAAGAAATAATGCATCGTTGGTGCTGATGGACATCGCCGTGCCGAGAGACATTGATCCCGCCACATCCGGACTAGATTATGTGTTTTATCATGATATTGATTCACTTAACATAATTGTAGAACAAAACCTTGAAAAAAGGAAAAAAGAAATTCCAAAAGTTAAAGCAATAATTGAAGAAGAAATAAATAATTTCCTAAACTGGTACAATTCTCTGGAAGTTGCCCCAACAATCAAAACTCTCCGCGACCACTTTGAGGCTATCCGGCACGAAGAGGTGGAAAAGAATGTAAATAAATTTTCAAAAGAAGACAGGGAAAAGCTCGACATAGTCACAAAAAGAATCATTAACAAAATTCTTCATTACCCAACGGTTGAGCTAAAAAAGAATAATGAAATCAACCCAAGTCCGGATGAATCTGCAATGAGAATAAGTATAATAAGAGAGCTATTCGGAATAGACAAAAATGAAAAAGAAGAAAGAAAATAATACATCTTGAAGCAGAAGATAATTATAGGATCGAGAGGAAGCGAGCTTGCGTTATGGCAGGCTAACTTCGTAAAAAAAGAGCTTGAAAAATCTGATAAAAATATTTTTGTGGAAATAAAGATCATCAAAACAAAAGGAGACAAAATCCTTGACGTGGCTCTTTCAAAAATCGGCGATAAAAGTTTGTTTACAAAAGAGCTGGAAACTCATCTTATTGAAAGAAAAATTGATCTGGCAGTTCACAGCCTTAAAGACCTTCAAACTCAACTACCCAGAGAATTAAAGCTTGGTGCCGTTTCTAAAAGACATCCCGTTGAAGATGTGCTTATTGCAAAAAAGAAAGGGATTACATTAGAAAAACTAAGAGAGAATGCTGTTGTTGCAACGGGCTCTTTAAGAAGAAGGTGCCAGCTTCTTCATATTCGCCCCGACGTTAAAGTGGTTGAGTTACGAGGAAATGTGCCCTCAAGAATTCAAAAGTTCTTAAAATCGGAATGGGATGCGGTAATCCTGGCTCGTGCGGGTGTTGAAAGATTGAACCTTAAAAAATATATTTCTTCATATATCGGCATAAATGATATTTTGCCAGCGGTTGGACAGGGTGCACTTGGAATTGAAACTCACACTGAAAACAATTTTATAAACGAGATACTTAAAAATCTTCACGATGAGAATACATTCAGAGCGATACTTGCAGAACGCTCGCTGCTAAGAACGCTCGAAGGAGGATGCCAGGTGCCAATAGGCGCTTTTGCTGAAATAAAACCAAGCGGGTTATACCTTGATGCTATGGTTGGTTCGCTTAACGGAAGTTTAACTTTCAGAAAAAAAGTGCGGGGTTCGAAAGAACAGCCGGAAAAAGTTGGAAAACAACTTGCAAATGATTTGCTTAAAGCGGGGGCAAAAAAGATCCTGGATGAAATTTATAAAACCGTACGGGTCAACCAGCTGCCTGAGAGCTGAATTAAAACGAAAAATTATTAACGACGTAAAATGACAGTAAAGGAAAAAAGAGAGAAAAGAAAAAACTTAAAGCGGGAAAGAATAATTGAAACTGCTTCCGAACTCTTTTCAAAGAAAAGTTATCATGAAGTTATGATGGATGATGTTGCAAAACTTACTTCAATTGCAAAGGGAACTGTTTACAATTATTTTATTTCTAAAGAAGAACTTTATTACTCTATTCTGAAACTGAGGCTGGAAAAGCTAACAAATTCTTTAACCGATAAAATTCGTAGTGAAACCAATTCCATAGATGCTTTACGCTCTTTTGTAACATATTTTTATACGTATTTGATGAAATACCGAAGCTTTTTTCTTATATACAGAAAAGAATCTCTAAGAGCAGATAACGGAATATGTGTAGAGCTTCGGTCGCTGGAAAATGAATTACGCCGGCAATTAACCGGCATTGTGAAAACAGGCAAGATAAAGGGTTTGTTCAGGAATATAGATGAGGATTTTGCAGTTAATGTAATTCTTGGAAGCATTTACGGCACTGTTCACCGGGGAATTGATAACCACATTCCGGAAGAGATTGTAATTAAAGAACGAGAAAAAATTTTCGATTTTATATTACATGGTTTACTCTCGGGATTTGATAATAACAAGGTGTTCCCTCTTATTAACAAGACAATTGTTATAACAAGAACTGTAGATCAGTCAAAAGAATCGTCTGCAGTATTTAGTGAGCTTGGCGCTGAGGTGATAATTTTCCCGACACTTGAAATTGTTCCCCCGACAAGCTGGGAACAATTTGATGAGGCGGTTGCGGATAGCACTAAGATTGATTTCTTAATATTTACTTCTGCACATTCTGTTAAAATGTTTACCAAAAGATGTGCGGAATTAAAAATCGTATTCGATTATAATAAAATAAAAGTGGTTGCCGTAGGAAGCAAGACCGCCGGCATTTGTAGAAAATCCGGCTTGCCCGTTCATATAATTCCTTCAAAGTTTAGCGGGGAAGCTGTCGTTGACGAGCTTTCGAAACATGATCTTAAAGGAAAAGTTGTTTTAATTCCACGATCTGCTCTCGGGCGCGAGGTCTTACCGCAAGGGCTTCGTGAGCTTGGCGCTGTTATAAAATCAGTCCCGGTTTATAATGTTTCGCTTCCCGCCGGGGACAGCATCAAAGAAAACATTGACCGACTAAATGCAGGAAATCCCGATCTTTTCATTTTTACAAGTCCTTCTACATTTGAGAACTTTCTACAGATAATGAAGATCGAAGACCCGGTTAGATTTTTTAAGGGGTACCTTATCGCGGCAATTGGTCCCACTACAAAATCATCAATTGAAGAAAGGCGGGTTAG
This sequence comes from Ignavibacteria bacterium GWC2_36_12, assembly GCA_001802795.1. Classification (GTDB taxonomy): domain Bacteria; phylum Bacteroidota; class Ignavibacteria; order Ignavibacteriales; family Ignavibacteriaceae; genus RBG-16-34-14. The sequence continues at coordinate 41,636 of MGZZ01000086.1, forward strand.
TGTGGATATTATTCCGGATGAATTTACAAACGAAGGACTTGCTAAAGCTATTGTCGATCATTATAAAAAGTAGTGAGAACCTTCAAAGTTAAAGAATCGCAAACGATGTGCTAACCTTGAAGGTTAGAACGAAAAGGGAAATAACTTGAACAAAATTAAAAACGATATTTTTCTAAGAGCTTGCAGGAAACAACCTGTCGAACGCACCCCGATATGGATTATGCGGCAGGCTGGAAGATATTTACCCGAGTACCGGGCTATTCGCCAAAAAGCAGATTTTCTTACAATGTGTAAAACTCCTGAGCTTGCTGCTGAAGTAACAATACAACCGGTTGATATTATTGGAGTTGATGCTGCAATTATCTTTTCTGATATTCTTGTAATTCCCGAAGCAATGGGAATGAAGCTTGAAATGCACGAGGGAAAAGGACCAATCTTTCACAAACCAATACGAAACGAAAATGATGCGAAAAGTTTAAAGAAAATTGATCCCGCAAAAGATTTAAAATATGTTCTTGATGCAGTTTCGCTAACTAAAAAAGAATTGAATGGAAGAGTCCCATTAATCGGTTTCAGTGGTTCGCCATGGACGCTTCTCACTTACATGGTAGAAGGAAAAGGCTCAAAGAATTTTTCCAGTGTAAAAAGTTTAATCTATAATAATCCTTCGCTTGCTCATTCGGTTCTTTCCAGGCTTGCTGACGCCGTTACAGATTTTCTCTCGGCAAAGATTGAAGCCGGTGCTGATGCCGTACAGATTTTCGATACCTGGGCAGGAATTCTTTCACAAAATGATTTCGAGGAATTTTCTCTACAGTATATTGAAATGATTGTCTCAAATATTAAAAGAAAGAAAGAGCCTGTTCTCTATTTCCCCAAGGGAGTTCATTTCAAGCTTAGAAAACTATCTCGCTGCGGGGCTGATGTTATTAGTCTCGACTGGACAATGAATATTGGAAAGGTCAGGGAAAAAATAGGAAAAACCGTTGCTTTGCAGGGAAATCTCGATCCGGCTGTTCTTTATGCCGGCAAAGAAAAAATTAAAGAAGAGGCAAACAAAATACTCGGTTTATACGGTGAAGGAAGCGGACATATTTTTAATCTGGGTCACGGTATTTTACCGGATGTTGATCCGGAGAATGCCAGGTATCTGGTAAAAGTTGTAAAAGAAGAAAGCGGAAAATATCATAAACAAAGTGAAAAGGCTTGATTGTATGATTGCATGAATGCATGTTACAACCATGTCATGCAATAATGCAACCATGCAAACGATAGAGTAAAGGGAGTAAAACATGTTTGAAATAGATTTAGCAAAATTTAAGAAATACGATAAACCGGGTCCACGGTACACAAGCTACCCTACCGCTCCACAGTTTAATGAAAACTTTAAAGCCGAACAGTTTCTTGATGAAATAATAAAAACTAATTATGGAGAGAATCTGCCGGATTTATCTCTTTATGTTCATCTTCCTTACTGCGATACACTCTGCTATTTCTGCGGATGCAATATGATTATTACAAGGAACCGCGGCAGAGTAGGCGATTATGTGGGCTACATAAAAAAAGAAATGGATTTGATGAGAAGCTACCTGCTTACAGACAGAAAAGTCACGCAGCTTCACTGGGGCGGCGGAACACCGACACACCTTAATCCTGATGAAATCGCCGATCTTGCTTCATTCACTAACATATCATTCAATATTAAGGAAGAATCTGAAAATAGCTGCGAGATCGATCCACGCGGACTTACAAAAGAACATCTTTCGGCTTTGCGCAGCAACGGCTTTAACAGGATAAGCATGGGTGTGCAGGACTTTAATGAAAAAGTACAGAAGTATGTTAACCGCATACAACCTGAAGATATGACAAGGCAAACAGTGCAATGGGTAAGAGAGCTTGGATTTAAAAGCATTAACCTCGATTTGATATACGGACTTCCGTTTCAATCAGTTTACTCATTTGCAGAGACAGTTGAAAAGATAATTGATATTTCTCCCGACAGGATTGCAGTATTTAATTATGCGCACGTTCCCTGGATGAAAAAACATATGGCGCTTATCCACAAAGAAGATTTGCCGGCGCCGGAAGTTAAGCTCGATATACTGAAGACAACAATTGAACAGCTTACCGGTGCGGGTTATGTTTTTATAGGAATGGATCATTTTGCAAAACCGGGAGATGATCTTTCAGTCGCCTTAAAGGAAAAGAAGCTCTACAGGAACTTCCAGGGATACAGTACAAATGCAGATGCCGATCTTTATGCGTTCGGCATTACGGGCATAAGCCAATTGCAGAATGTTTATGCGCAGAACTACAAGACAGAAAGAGAATATTACAAGCTGCTCGATGAAGAAACTCTCCCGACAAATAAGGGTTACCGGCTTACTGAAGACGACCATATCCGCCGTTTTGTTATTATGCGGCTGATGTGCGACTTTGAACTGAACTTTGCACAAGTTGAGGAGAAGTTTAAAATTAAATTTAAAGATTATTTCTCGTGGGGATTAAACAACCTTAAGGAGATGGAAGAGGATAACCTTTTAGAAATCTCCGGCAGCGGAATAAAAATAAAAGATATGGGAAGGCTCCTTATCCGTAACATAGCTATGAATTTTGACGGTTTTATAGAGAGGAAAGAAGATACTGCGAAGTATTCGAGAACAGTGTGAGCTTAATGTTACATGTAATATTGATTATTTTTATATTGGAATAAAACAAAACTCAAATTATAATTCCTCGAACACTATATGAAAATTAAAGAGCCCCTTTTCGATTATTTAGATAGAAATGTAAAGTATAAAATTTTGAACGGGGATGCTTTAAAAGAATTAGAAAATTTCGAAAATAAAAAATTCGATTTGATCATCACTTCACCACCTTATAACATTGGGAAAGAATACGAAACAAAAAAATCAATTGAAGAATATCTCAAAACACAAGAAAAAATAATTGAATTACTTATTGACAAACTATCCGACAGGGGAAGCATTTGTTGGGAAGTGGGAAATTACGTTGAAAAGTCAGAGGTCTATCCACTAGACATTTTTTATTATCAGATATTTAAGAAGCTCAAACTAAAACTACGAAATAGGATTGTCTGGCATTTCGGACATGGACTTCATTCTTCCAAAAGATTTTCTGGAAGATATGAAACAATCCTTTGGTTCTCGAAAACGGATAACCATATTTTTAACCTTGATGCTGTAAGAGTTCCTTCAAAATATCCGGGAAAGAGACATTTCAAGGGACCTAATAAAGGGAAACCCTCCGGTAATCCAAATGGGAAAAATCCTTCTGATATTTGGGAGATTGTTCAGAAAGATTGGGAAAATGAATTGTGGGATATTCCTAATGTAAAAAGTAATCATCCCGAAAAAACTATTCATCAATGCCAGTTCCCCGTAGAACTTGTTGAAAGATGTATATTAGCGTTAACAAACGAAAAGGAAAGTTGGGTATTAGATCCCTTTGCAGGTGTTGGTTCTACAATTATTGCAGCTATCAAAAATAATAGAAATGCTGTGGGAATAGAAAAAGAAAAAAAATATTGCAAGATCGCAGAAGAAAGAATCAATGATCTAAAGGACGGAAAACTAAAGATACGTCCTATTAATAAACCAATTCATATTCCATCAAAAAATGATAAGGTTGCTCAGGTTCCAACCGAGTGGCTTTCGCTTAATTTATAATGAAAATAGCTGAAATCTATTCACATCTAAATGGGGAAGAATATCTTATAGTTCACCACAAATCTCTATACAATGAAATTAACAAAGTAATAAACGATGTTAACGCAAATGCTTTGATGACCAAAATTAGCAAAGAAAAAACCATGCGTGGGAAAATGTTGTATAATCCTATTGCTTTGAATAAGACCTTCAACGAGAAATTTAGAAAATTAAGCTGGAATGAAACTCGCTATAAGTATTACGTTACTACGGACAGAAAATATATGGAAGAAATGCTCACTCTTTCATATCAGGAACAAAAAGAGTTTTTAATTTCAAAGGGAATAACATCACCAATCTCTTCGTATAAGCAAACTGATTTCGTGAAAAATAGAATTGCCGTTGAGGTACAATTTGGCAAGTATGCTTTTGTTGCATTTGATTTATTTGTTAAACATTTACTTTTTTACTCTGGCGGAATTATAAATGTTGGTGTAGAAATTTTACCAATAAAAAAGATGCAATCAATTATGTCTTCCGGTGTAGCTTATTATGAGGGAGAGGTTTATAATATTTTAAGGCACGGAAGAAGCAATCCTCCAGTGCCACTATTAATTATTGGGATTGAACCATAAGCTTCATTGATATTCCCAACTACAAAATATAACTTAAAATAAAAGCCTGTATCACCCATGTCAAACTTCCTTAAATCAAACGACTTTGGGATTGTTATTGTGCGGGTAACAGTAGGATTGCTTTTGCTGCCTCATGGTATTTCCAAACTTATTAACGGTATAGACTTTCTTGGAGAATTGCTTTCTAAAGTCAGCCTGCCGCCGGTAATGCGTTACGGAGTATTTATAGGAGAAATAATCGCCCCTATACTTTTAGTAATTGGTTATAGAACACGCATTGCAGCATTATTTGTAGCGTTCAATATGTTTATGACAGTATATTTAGCTCACCGGGAGTTGGCTTTTACCATAAAGAGTTCGGGCAGTTGGGCAATTGAATTAAATGCTCTCTTCTTCTTTGGCGCACTTGCTCTTTTCTTTACAGGCGGCGGGAAATACTGTGTTTCATCAAAAAGCACCTGGGATTAAAAATAAAAATTGATGCTGCTGCACGAAAGAATCTTCTCCTTAACCCGGAATGACCATTTTTATTTAATTTTTTCGTCTTTATTTGCTGTTCTAATTAGTTTGATTTAAAGCCGAATAAAAATTATCTTGCATCACCTGCTTAAAAATACAGATACTCTTTTTCTCATTCTGATTTTTAATCTACAGGGATAATTATTATATATAAAACATTTTTTCAGGAGTATCTAATGAACATTTATGTCGGCAATCTCGCCTCTGACGTTTCAGAGGAAGACCTTACGAATCTCTTTTCACAGTACGGTCAGGTTAAAGAAGCCAAAATTATTCGTGACATGTTTTCTCAACAATCGAGGGGATTCGGATTTGTAGAGATGCCCGGACAGACTGATGCGCAGAATGCTATTAAGGAACTAAACACCAAGGAATTAAAAGGAAAGAATCTTGTGGTTAACGAAGCCCGACCGAAAAGAGACCGGGATAACAGGGGCAATAGAAGAGGCGGTGGTGGTAGCGGCGGCGGTGGCGGAAGAGGATTTAGCCGCGGCGGTGGTGGCGGGCGAGGAAGATAAATTCTTTCGTCATTCTTTTAGTGAAATTAAAGGACAGCATAATTGGCTGTCCTTTTTAATTAATATGCAGGCATCAATAAAACCTTAAGCCATTCTGAGGGAACGGAGTTACTGAAGAATCTTAAAATGATGAATAGAAAAATCAAAATTGGTTTAATCGGTGATTACAATCCCGGTGTTACTGCACACATTGCTATCCCAAAGGCACTTCGGTTATCTTCAGAAAAATTAAATTGCGCAGTCGAATATTTCTGGCTAAACACCGATCTTATAACGAAAGAATATTTTAATGAATTAAATTCTTTTAATGGGTTGTGGGCTGTGCCGGCTTCTCCATATAAAGATATGAAAGGAGCCTTGTCTGCAATAAAATTTGCGAGAGAAAATAATATTCCTTTTCTCGGAACCTGCGGGGGTTTTCAACATACCATAATTGAGTATTTCAGAAACATAGTCGGGATTAAAAATGCTGATCATCCCGAATCAAACCCGGAAACCTCAGCCCCTGTAATTTCTGCATTATCCTGCTCAATGGTTGAAAAGAACGGGGATATATTCATCGAAGAAGGCTCCTTTACTAAAAAGATTTTTAATGCCGGTAAAACAAATGAGACCTACCACTGCAATTATGGATTCAACCAAAATTACCTGGAACAGCTGAAAGGAAGTGATCTGAAAATTTCCGGTTATGATGAAAATAAAGAAGTAAGAATTGTCGAGTTGAAGAATCACCCGTTTTTTATAGCAACGTTATTTCAACCCGAAAGATCATCGCTACAAAACAAAAACCATCCTTTAATAGATGCTTTTGCAGAAGCAGCAATTAATAAAGCCGCGTCATTTTGATTCGAGATATTCCTTAATGCTTGTGCCTATAATCTGATTCCATCCTTCTACAAAATTTTCTCTGGCAAGATCGGGGTTTTCTGTCCCAAAACTTTCAATTCCTTCATGGGTTAATTTCAGCTTTGTTCGGTTTCCTTCTTCAAAAAGTTCAAATGTTACAAGGCTATTTCCGGGATAACCATCGTACCTCCACGAATAAGAAAGTTTTTTGCCCGGTATTACTTCGGTTATTTTACACAAATGCAGGTAGCTTTTATCATCTTTTCCACCCTCAAACTGAAACTCAAAACCAACCGTAGGTTTAAACTCTGAAATATCGAAATACCACAGCTTCATATCTTCCGTATTGGTAATTGCCTTCCAGACTTTTGAAGTTGATACATTTAATAAGACTTCTTTTACTATTGTTTCATCTTTCATCGTACCTTCTCCATTAATTTTTATAAATAAACTGTCTCAACCTTTCATAAATAATTTTGCTGTTAATTCCTCCCTCGCCACCGAAATCGCAAATGTGCGGATCTCCGGGACATAGATTAGAGCAATAATTATCCTGTGGAAAGATTATTTCCGCCTTATTCCCAAGAGGACCCCATAGTTTTGGTGAGCTGGCTGTTAACGGGCAGAATAAAGACAAGGTTTTAACTTTTAAAGCCGCACAAATATGCATTGGCCCGGTGCTTGCAGAAACTAAAACATCAAGAGTACTGAAATTAACAATTGATTCCCTTAATGGCTTTCCTTCATTTATATATTTAACGCCCTCAATATTTCTAATTTCATCGGGCGGATTATTATCAGTTATAACAACACTGAAGTCTTTATCATTTAGAAACAGATCAATTAATCTCCTGTATTCTGCTGGGGTAATATTGGGTGCAGATTTGCCGCTTGTTGTGTTTACCCCGACTAATATTTTTCCATCCCGCTTTAATGTACTGCGTATTTTTTCTTTCCTAATCATTTCTTCTCTACTCAAAAATATTTCGGGATGAATTGTTTTCGGTTCTATCCCTATTCTTCTTACCATATCAAGACAATAATCGGCTTCGTGCCGGAGAGGAATATATTTGTGCCGGCTTACATACTTGGTAAAAGTAAGAAACTGGTAAAGCTTGCGGCTGACTCCCAGTCTGTAGGGAATCCGACTCAAAAAGAAAAGCCAGCTTAGCCTTTCCTGTGGCAAAAGCATAAAACCATGTGTAAATTTATGCTTCCTGATTTCGCCGACCATTTGCCCGAAAGGTTTAAGCATTCCCTTTTCATCATCAATTATAAGAATCGTATTTACGTAAGGATTATTCAGATAGATATCTTTTGTTTCGTGTCTTACAAGAACAGCAATAAAACTATCCGGTTCCGCAGATTTAACTTCACGTGGAATCGCTGTCGAAAGTGCTACATCTCCTATGCGGTCTATTCTTGCAATAAGAAGTCGCAGTTGTTTGTTTCTACTCATAATATTTGGATTCTCACACATTTTTATCTTAAAGAGTTAAATATACGGCTGGTAAAAATACTTTTCTATATCTTAAAATACATATAAAGTTAACAATCCGATTTTTATTGTTTTGTAAAAATTATAATAGCAAATCATTTCCGAAAATGGTAAGGTCTTATCTTTAAAAAAATTGTATATTAAATATCAAAAATACCTACAATTCTTAGGGATAGAATCATAACTATGAAACACTTAATGGAAAAAAGTGAAGAAAATCTATCATATTTAAGAGACGTTATATTCCCAGGAATTAGAGATCGAAATACAATACTATTTTTAGGGGCTGGCGCATCTGTTGGAACAAAAAGGTTTCTGGGACAACAAATAATTGATCTATATTCAGATAAACTTGGAATTCGCCTTACAGTTAACAATCTGGTTGATTTTGTTGACCAGCTAAGTGCTAACCCAGACATATTTGATAGAGACGACTTTGATACATGGGTGACAGAAACCTTTTCTGAGAAACTAAAACCCACCGAAACACACTCGGCTATTGTCCGTATGAATTGGCGAGAAATAATTACTACTAATTTTGATCTTCTTATAGAAAGAGCATATGATCAGATAGTTGGCACGAGAGACCATTTGTTAAAAATTAAGGTCATTAGAAACTGGGATAGTTATAGATATTATCCGGCAAATGATGAAATTAAATATGTTAAGTTAAGTGGGTGTGTAAGCAATAAAGATAAATACCCGCTTGTCTTCTCTAGTAAAGATTTTCATAGTGCCGGCAGGTTTTATAAAATTGTATTGAGTTCCTTAGAAAATTTATCACCCCAAATTAATTTCCTCGCTATGGGATATTCCTTTACAGACCCTTTTTCCAAAATGTTACTTGATAAATTCGACAGTTACAATTTCAGACGTAAAAAGTGGATGATAAGTGTTGATCCTTTTATACAGGACGAGCAATTGCCATTTTTTAGGGATAATCAAATTGCTGTTATAAAAATGACATGCGATGAGTTTATCGGCGAATATGTTGATTGGGAAAATTCGCAAGATAAAGTTTTTTATAATTTGAAAAGAATTAAGTATTCAGATGTTGAAAAAAAAATAATCTCTGTTCCTCCCGACTTGGCACTCAGACTTGGTGACAATTTCGTGCAACTTTCTGATTACTATAAGAGTGCATATGTTGAACCAAAAGACTTTTATAAGGGTGAAACACCAAATTTTGAAATCGTAAAAAAAGATTATGACGTTGTTAAAAGGAAATTAGTTGATGAGATTAAAGATGAGGCGAGAAGATTGCTCAATGAGAACAATGCTCTGGTACCCATCTTGTTATTGACGGGTTCCTATGGAATTGGCAAGTCAACTTTGTGTTACCGATTAATTAGAGAATTATTGCTGGATATGCCCAGCAAATACTTGGGTTTTGAGATTATTAATGCAAGTAAAATAAACAGTATCGATATAGGGGAATTATTATCTAAATCAAGGGCTAAGAATATTATAATATTTTTCAATGGCATTGATGTAGATAGTATCTTCAAGTCTCTCTTGGACTTCAGAAATAAGCTGAGCATAGAACAATATACGGAATTTAGAATCCTTCTACTTGCCTCCATAAGAGATAACATATTAACTAAGTACAAGTTAAACAAAGAACTATTAAACGCATTAGAAATTAATGTTGACATACCTTTCAACAGAGACGAAGCGGCAGAACTTATTGAAAAACTCTCTGACTCCGGTTTAATAAGCTACAGAGATGCTAAACAAAAAAATATTTTAGTAGATAAAGTGATTAATAAATTCAGCGGGGACTCGTTTATCACATTAATTAGCTTGATATCAAGTAGTCACCATGCAAACACTTTGATAGACGCTTACAATCAACTAACTAAAGATGCTCAAAAAGCATTTTTATTTACATCACTTTTTTACCGTTTCCACATCCTCACCCCAGTTAGTTTATTACAAAAGATGATTTCAAAAAACTGGGAAGATTTTAGAAGGGATATATTAGAATACGATAGCAAAAACATTTTGGTTCAAGAAATTATAGACGCTACTGGGACCGAACCAGATTTATACTTTAGGACGAAACACCCTATAGTATCTCAAAAACTTGTTGAGCTTCTATTGCCCAATGAGGATAAAAGATTTGATACCTACCAAGCTTTATTAAAACGCCTAAACTACAATACTTACAATGCTGGATTAGTTATCGATCTCCTTCGCGCCATAGAAAATTCTGAAGATCTTACAACAAAAAAAATAAATAAACTATATGATGTGTGTGGTTCTGAATTTGCTGGAGACCCCCACTTCACCTTGCACTATGCAATAAACCTTCAACACAGAAACAATGAAGCAGATTTAAAAGTTGCTATAGAGAAAGTACAGTATGTTGAATCCGTTCTTGAAACGAGAAATCACTTTTTAATTCACAGAAGAGCGGTTCTAAATTTTATGATGGCCAAGTTAAAATATCAACAGGAAATTGAGTTATCAGATACTTATATATACATTAACGAAGCAAGGGCATTATTCGAGATAAAGACAGTCCTGGATCCTTTTAGTGCGTACAGTTATGTGGATTATATTAAACTAGAAGTTTGGTGTTATGAAAAAATTGTACTCGATAACGAGAACAGAATTCAGCAGTATGTTAAAATAGAAGAATTATTTGATAAGGCTGAAAAGTCTGTATTTGAAAATTCTCATTGGATCGCTAACATGAGAGCGGATTTTATAAAAAACGTGAAGAACAAGTTCGCAAAAAGTGATGGGGAATATTTGAGTTTTCTTGATGAGATTTATCAAAAGGAATCCTTGCGACCATATGCAATAATCCTTAAATATTACTATTATGAGTCAGTACAAGAAAATAACAAATTAGAGGTTTTAATTAGGGAGTTGGAAGAGTATGATTATTTAAATGATGTTGAACGATTATTATTCAAGCACTATGGCAGAAATCTTTTCGTCACGGATAATCGAACAAAATTGTTTCAACTAATCCAGGGTAACAAAGATATTGAACAACAAGATCCTATTCGGTTTCATTACTACACTTACATTGCTGAAGCATATAATAAAAATTTTCAGTATTCAAAGGAGCACATTTATACTTTAAAAAACAAATTTTATTATCTAAATCCAAAACTATGCGAAACGTGGATTGATAATGAAACAAGAGAACCCCGTATTTTTGACGCAGTAATAACGGAATCTAGAAACCACAAAATAAGAGTTCGTGTGATTGATTTGCAACAAGAATTCAATTTAAGAAAAAGCAATTATGATATGTTTGATTTATCTATTAGCTCTCATCATCAGGTAACACTTCATTTCTTTTTAACAGGAATCCGGGCAGAAATAATTACTTAATATGGTTAAAGCCAAATAATTATAAATTCAAAATGTTTCGTAAATAAGATTTTTCCCATTCTACAATCTCCTACGTTTTTGGTAAATTTGTACCGGTGAATAAATTAAATTTAGATACTAAATGCCGAAAATTGCCGTTGTATTATTAAATCTTGGCGGACCCGATTCCCTCGAAGCAGTCCAGCCTTTCCTGGAAAATCTTTTTAACGATCCGGATATTTTTAGGCTTCCGTTTCAAAAATCACTTGCCCGGTTCATTTCTAAAAAACGCGCGCCAAAAATTCAAAAAGAATATGAATTAATAGGTGGAAAATCTCCTATTAATGAGTGGACTGAAAAACAAAGATCGATGCTTGAGAAAAAATTACGTAACTCGGGAAGTGATGCAGATGTTTTAATCGCAATGAGGTACTGGAAACCTTTAACTCAGGAAGTAGTTACTAAAGTTGAAACGGGAAATTATGAAAAGGTGATAATGCTTCCTCTCTATCCGCATTTTTCTGTTTCCACAACAGGATCTTCTTTTAATGAATGGAAAAGATTTTATAAGGGGGATAAATCAAAAGTAGTTTATCTTGATTCATACCAAACACATCCTTTCTATCTTAAAGCAATAAATGAGAGAATAGAAGAATCGCTTCTGCGTTTCCCTGAAGAAGCAAGAAAAGATATTCAACTTGTTTTTAGCGCACACGGTACCCCGGTTAGTTACGTTAAGAAAGGTGATCCATACAGCTTCCAGATAAAGGAAGCTGTTGAAGGAGTTATGCGGTTAAGAAATTCTTCTCACGAATATTATCAGTGTTTCCAGAGTAAAGTTGGTCCGGCAAAATGGCTGGAACCGGCTACCGACACAATGATCGAAGAACTTGCCGCCAAAGGGAAAAAACATTTATTGATTATTCCCATAAGTTTTGTTTCGGATCATGTTGAAACGTCTTTTGAGCTGGATATTGAATATAGGCACGTTGCCGATAAAGTCGGTATAGAAAATTATATTGTAATGGCGGGCTTAAACGATTCACAATTATTTGTGGATGCGCTTTATGATCTCGTTACAAAAAGTCTGTCTTCTGAAGGAAAGGGTTAAACCAAAATTGAACATTACAGTAGAACCTCAGAACAAAATAGTAATTATTGGCGCTGGTATTTCGGGGCTAACTATAGCTTATCTTCTTAATAAACTCGGTCACGATATAACTGTACTTGAAAAGAAAAAAGAGCCGGGGGGCTCAATTGAAACTGTAATTGAAAAAGAATTTTTGTTTGACAAAGGACCAAACAGCGCACTTGAAACTCACCCATTAATAGGACAGTTAATTAAAGAGCTGAATTTACAGGATGAGTTGGTTTACGCTAATAAAGAGGGGAACAAAAGATATATATTGAAGAACAATGAACTTTATCCGCTTCCAATGTCCCCGCCTGCTTTTATCAAGACAAAACTTTTTTCTCCCTCTGCCAAGTTAAGATTAATAGCAGAACCTTTCATCGGAAGATCAGACGATGGTTATTATGAGAGCATCTCGGAATTTGTAAAAAGAAGATTGGGAAAAGAATTTCTCGATTATGCTATTAATCCTTTTGTCGCCGGTGTTTATGCCGGCAATCCCGAAGACTTAAGCGTTAAATCGGCTTTCCCAAAACTTTTTGAGCTTGAGGAAAAATATGGCGGGCTGATTATCGGAACTATCCGAAGTATAAGAGAAAGAAAGAGAAGGGCGGAGAAATCTAAGCAAAGTGCAAAGATGTTTTCCTTTAAAAGCGGAATGCAGGTTTTACCTAAAACAATTACTAAACATCTTGGTAAAAAAGTTTGCCTGCAATCTGATGTTGTTTCTATTAAAAAGAATGGAACGGGTTACCAGGTAGCTTATCATAATGAAGATGGGCTGCAGATAATAGATTGCAATAAAATTATATCGACAGTTCCGGCTTATGCCGCAGCAGATTTATTCGGTCATTTCGATAAAGATCTAACAAAGCATTTAAATGAAATTTACTATCCGCCGGTGCTGGTTCTTTATCTCGTATACAAAAAAGAAGAGATCGGACAGCCATTGGATGGATTCGGTTTTCTTATTCCGTCGAGAGAAAGAAAATCTTTTCTTGGTGCAATATGGAGCTCGGTTATATTCCCTGGTAGGACAGATGATACTACGGCTGCATTTACGCTTTTCATAGGTGGTGCAAGAAACCCTGAAATAGGCAGCATTGATAAAGAAATATTAATCAGTAAAGTAAAAAAAGAATTTGAGCTGATAATGAAAATAACCTCTGACCCTGTGTTTATGACATACAAATATTGGTCGAAGGCGATCCCCCAGTACAACATTGGTTATATTGAACATGAAAGATATTTTGATGAATTTGAAAAGAACAATCCCGGCTTAATTTTAAGCGGTAATTACCGTGGGGGAATTTCCATTGGTGATTGCGTTAAGAACGCAGAAGCGGTATTTAGTAAATGTAGAATGTAGAATTCAGAAGGTAGAATGTAAGCACATGTTTATTTTTGAAAAAGAGGTCAAATATGGAAATCCTGTAGTTGAAAAGAGCTTTAAATTCGCAGTGAGGATTGTGAAATTTTACCGTGTTTTTTACAAAAAAGATTATTCAATTCTTCCTCTTTTAAAACAACTACTAAAATCGGGGACTTCTATTGGGGCAAACATTTCAGAGGCGCAAAGTGCATTTACTAAAAAGGATTTCATTAATAAGTTAGGAATTGCGTTAAAAGAATCACGGGAAACTGAATTTTGGTTAAAGTTGCTTAAAGAATCTGACATAATAAGTGAAAAAGAATATACAAGTATTTACACAGACTGTGATGAGCTTTCAAGATTATCGACAACGATTATTAAATCGTCAAAACTAAAAGAATAATTCTACACTCTACATTCTAAATTCTACATTGAAAAAAAACTGGAGAAAAAATGGCAACCTATCCAACCAAAAGATTAAGGCGGTTAAGACATAACCCTTTAATAAGAGATATGGTATGTGAAACCGAGCTATCAAAAAATGATTTTATCTATCCTCTGTTTGTTATGACGGGAGAAAAAATCAGGAATGAAGTTAAATCTATGCCGGGAGTTTACCAGTTTTCGGTCGATACTCTTGTAGAAGAATGTAAGGAAGTTGCTTCGCTTGGTATTCCTGCTGTTATATTATTTGGAATTCCCAAAAAGAAGGATGAAAAAGGTTCGGGTGCTTACGACTCACACGGAATAATTCAAAGAGCAGTTAAAGCTATTAAAGCGGGGGTAAAGAATCTTATTGTAATTACCGATGTTTGCCTGTGTGAATATACGTCTCACGGTCATTGCGGTTTATTAAAGGGGGAAGAAATATTAAATGATGAAACCGTAGAGTTGCTTGCCAGGGAAGCATTAACACATGCTCAAGCGGGTGCTGATATTATTGCCCCTTCCGATATGATGGATGGACGCGTAGCCGCAATAAGAAAAATTCTTGATGAAAATGCTTTTGAAAAAATTCCTATAATGAGTTATGCTGCAAAATATGCATCGGGATACTATGGTCCCTTTAGAGATGCAGCGGGGTCGTCCCCGGCTTTTGGAGACAGAAGATCGCACCAAATGGATGTGGCTAACGCCCTTGAAGCTTTGAGAGAGGTTGAAACAGATATCGAAGAAGGTGCGGATATTGTTATGGTAAAACCTGCGGGACCTTATCTTGATATTATAAGAAGGGTAAAGGACAAATTCGGTATGCCTACAGCAGCTTACCAGGTTAGCGGTGAGTATGCAATGATTAAAGCAGCAGGACAAAACGGCTGGATTGATGAAGAAAGGGTAATGATAGAATCTCTTATTGCAATAAAAAGGGCGGGTGCGGATATGTTCTTAACTTACTTTGCTAAAGATGCAGCAAGATGGATAGATAAAAACCGGAAATAAAAAAGCCCTCTCCACCTAGGATGTGTGGAGAGAGCAAGGAAAATTTACGGTTCTTGTATTTATTTCATCAACAACAATTTAACAGAATAATTTTTCTCGGCTGTTGTTACAACAAAAAAGTAGATACCTGACGCAGCCGATGAACCATCGTCATTTCTTCCATCCCAGGTAAATTCATAATTCTGTAATTTTACCGGATCTTCCCGAAAAGTTTTAACTACCTCGCCTAAAATATTAT
Organism: Ignavibacteria bacterium GWC2_36_12; assembly: GCA_001802795.1. Lineage (GTDB taxonomy): Bacteria > Bacteroidota > Ignavibacteria > Ignavibacteriales > Ignavibacteriaceae > RBG-16-34-14. Next base: position 56,832 of record MGZZ01000086.1, read on the forward strand.
AAATTCTAAACGTCACATTTTCAGTGATTAAAGAAGCCGGGAGGTTTATTCTTATATTTACCTGGCTGTTAAAAGGATTGGGATATGCGCTTAAAGATAGGCTGTCATTATTATTATTTGAAGAATCTTCAGCTACTCCAATAACGCCGCCATCGCCTCCCTCAAAACAATCGTAACATATTTCCCATTCTATGTTTGGATCAAGACAGATAAACGCAGAATATGTAGATAATACTCTTTCGCCGATACTATAGCTTATAATTTCATTCACTACATCGTTTGTCTGTGTTTGACCCTCTAAAAATTTAATATAATTCCCTGCCCACATTTCTTCACTTAAACTATCTGTCCCAAATATTCCGCTTTCTTCCAGAGTAAATCTTTGAGAAAATGGATTAGAGTTATATACTCCCGAAACTTCTATTATAAAAGGAAAATTTCCATTAAACTTTCCAACTTGTAAAATCGGTTTGTTGAAATAGACAGAGTTTATGTTGGGATCCAGATTATAACGAGCGTAACAAAAACCATCATTTAGTGTGGTGTGTAAGTCAAAAGAAGTGATAAACCCGTTTGTAGATTGTATTGCGTCTGAAAGAATGGCTGAAAAAGAACCGCTATTAATATCAAAATAATTTGCGGAAGTAATCCTTGTAATATTTATATAAAAATATTCATTCCCCATATAATAACGTTCGCCAATCCAGTGATAGCTAAAATTTTGATTCTGAAAATTGACAACGTGAATTGGTACTTTGGGATCCATTAGTGCAAGCAGATCACCAATAAGCTGGTTCGCCCCCTGGTAATCACCAACCTGGTCTGAACTGGTTATGAGAAACAGACTCCCATTGTTCCCATTATTTTTTACGAAGTCTATACCGTTAGCCAGCAGGCTTGGCATATTACTATAATTTGCAATTTGATCTTCGTCTAAAATTTGGAAAATACTATCTATGGTAACAGAATCTGCTTGAAGCCAATTTTCGCTGATTCTTTGAATATTAGCTTTAGATAAGATGATATTAAATGAATCTTTTGAGGTAAAATTCAGGGAGAGGGCTGATTTTAAATTATTAACCACTTCGCTTTTTGTAATAGTGGTGTTATAAGCATCATAGTCTATTAATATAGCTACTTTACTTGAAGAAGAAATATTCAGTGCCTTGGAAGGAAGAAATGCCATTTGATAAAAACCCTCGGCTTCGTTCTCAAATTTATTTACATAAATTCCATCGTTGAATGGAACATCAACCATAAAGTTAAGAGTATTTTGAAGTGCCTCTGATGGTATAGAAGCCTCAAAATAATTCCCCGAGGTAGAATCCGGAATATTTTGAAAGTGGACATCGGGGAGTTCCTGAATTTTAGGGTTTTGCCAATCCTGGTTTAACTGCGTTATAAAATGCAATGCGGGAATAGGATATAAGGAAGTCCGGAGTAACTCTGCCGGTATTGGAGAAATTACGGCAGTGGAACCCCATTGGGTAGGCACTAAATAAGTAATCTTCACTTTCCTCGTTGAATTACCCGCCATAGGAAAAACCCGAAGTTCATAACTCATCGGTCCTCTTTTATAAAGAATAGACGGATCTTTTCTCCTGTTCACAATTCCTTCATAAATTGATGATGCTGTCCATTTATCCAGAATGATTGCTTTGATAATTTCATCTTCAATCCAGAGCCATGAATCGCAGACAATTGCATTTTCAGGTAAATCAAAATAAAGCTGTACCTCAAGAGTGTCGGAGTTACTAAAGCCCAACCCTCTCGCCGAAAAAGTTAAATAGAGTTCATACTCCATATAAATACCGCTCGGTTTAACAGAAAGTGCCGCCTCTTCTATTGTTCCCTGTCCTCCCCACCAATTTTGAGGATCCTGCACATATAACCAGCTGTAGCCAAATGAATAGCTAGTAAATAGAAATAAAAAGAGAAGTAATCTTAAGATCGGTTTCATTTTTTGCCCCTTTCTTCCCATAGAAAGATTAAAATAATATTTTATTATACTAAGGCAAGATATTAAGAAATATTAATTCTTTTTACAATTGCTAATTATTACACAATCTTCGGGCCATCTGCAATGAGACGAAAGAAACCCTAATGAAAACCGCTTATTTCAGGTTTTACGAAGAGTTGAATGATTTCCTCCCTCCAGAAAAAAGAAAAATAAAATTTGAACATCCTTTTTTTTGCAGGGCTTCTGTAAAAGATATAATCGAATCTTTGGGTGTTCCTCATACAGAAATTGATTTGATTTTGGTTAATGGAAAGTCCGTTGATTTTTCTTATATAATTAATGATAAAGATGAAATAAGTGTTTATCCTGTCTTTGAGTCTTTTGATATTTCGGAAGTACAGCATCTAAGACCACAACCTTTGCGTGAACCCAAATTTATAGTTGATGTGCATCTTGGAAGATTGGCAAAAAATCTCAGAATGCTTGGGTTTGATACTCTTTACAAAAATAATACTAAAGACAATGAGTTGATCGATATTTCTCAAAAAGAAAGAAGAACTATTATCACAAAAAACAGAGAGATACTTAAAAGAAATAACGTAACACATGGTTGCTGGATCAGAAGCAAAACTCCGGAAGATAATGTTATTGAAATTATAAAAAGATTTGATCTGAAAAATCAGATAAGAGAATTTACACGTTGTCTTGGGTGCAATTTGCTGCTTAAAAAAACAGAAAAAGAAAAGATCGCAGATAAGATTCCGGCTAAAGTAGAATTACGGCACAACGAATTTTTTATATGTAACCATTGCAACAAAGTCTATTGGAAAGGAAGCCATTATAATAAAATGAGTGCGCTCGTTCAAAAAATTCTGCGTGCATTATAAAGAGCAATGTACTTCTTTCTAAGTTGAGATTTGGGCTTCATCTTGTTTAATTTAAGATCAAAATAACTTTTAGTTTTACCGGCAGTTAAATATTTATGTGGTTTGTGTTCCGTATTGTTCTTGCAGTGTTGATTATCGTTCTCACCGAGTTCTACTTTATTAAAAAAGTTACTAATTCTATAAAGACTATATTTCCAAGCCATAATGAAATTAAAAGAAAAAGATGGTCAACTTTCTTTTTGGTAATAATTAATATTTACCCCGCTTATTTACTTGCTGCATGGACCTATTCAAGAATAAGTAGCCAGGGTGTTTTTATTCCTGAAAGTTTATTATTCGATTACTTTATCGTTATTCCGTTTTGGATATGGATGCTGCTTGTTATTCAATCTATACTTATACTGCTTCCGGTAGAGCTGATAAAACTGATCCTTTTTCCTGTTTATAAGAAATTTAAGAAAAGATTACCGCAGGGAGAATCTAAATTTGTTTTTGCCCTGGTTGTTTTTTTTATTCTCTACATTCCCGCACGGGTAATCTATGATTATTACGCGGTTTCAATTAGAATTACGGAATATAAAAAAGCTTCTCTTCCCGATGCTTTCAATAATTTTAAGCTGGTATTTATTTCGGATATACAGGCAGATGAATTTACAAATGATGAGCGTTTAGAGCGATTCATCGAAAAGGTGAATTCAACCAGCCCGGATCTTGTACTTGCTGGAGGAGATTTTATTACTTCAACTCCAAATTATATTGAAACTTCTGCCAAGTATGCAGGAAAAATAAAATCAAAATATGGAGTGTTCTCGTGCGTGGGTGACCACGATAACTGGGCACATAGGAATAACACAAGCAAGAGCCTGAAAGAGGTAACGCTCGCTCTTGAAAAACAGAATGTGAAAATGATTAATAATGAGAAAAGAACAATTGATATAAACGGTGCAGAAATTGGTCTCGCGTTCATAACAAACACTTATGTGGAAAAAATCAACGAGACAAGATTTAATAATGTAATCGGAAGTGGTATCCGTGGTGACCTAAAAATAATGCTGGCACACCAGCCTTCTGATTTTCTAATTGAGAAAGCCGGCAAGTATGATTTTAACCTGCTGCTCGCGGGGCACACTCACGGTGGGCAGGTAACTTTTCTTTTCCCCTTCAAAAATTTAACCCCTACACTTTTTGAAACTAATTATTTGCGGGGAGATTTCCGTTTTGGGGATCTTCTTATGGTGGTAACAAGAGGATTGGGAATGTCACTCGTTCCATTAAGATATAATTCAACTCCGGAGGTTACTGTTATAATGATAAATCCCCGATAACAATTTTTACCCTTTCCAATCAATAAGCGTTGCGTCATTAAACCTATTTCCTGCCTCTTGCGACCTTCGTTTTCATGATTCTTCATTTTGCAATTTGTAATAAACCTTTAATTATTTAGTTTTGCGCTACAACATGTAATAAGCCTAAATAAATGCTTAATATCTCGCGCGCAACCTTAGAACATCTTGAGTTCATTACAAATATTTATAACGATGCTGTGCTTACCACAACTGCAACTTTTGATACTGAACCGCAAAGTTTGGAAGAACAGAGGCTCTGGTTTAACGAACACAATGATAAGTTTCCAATCCTTGTTGCTGAAATTGACGGTGTTGTTGTAGGTTGGGCATCTCTCAGTAGGTGGTCCGGCAGGTGTGCTTACTCAGAAACTGCTGAAATATCAATTTACATTAAAGATGTTTACAGGGGTAAAGGAATCGGTACAAACTTACTCCAAAAAATTCTTGAAGAAGGAAAAGCCGCGGGGTTGCATACTGTGCTTGCAAGAATTGCCGAGGGAAGCGATGTCAGCATAAAACTTCACAAAAAAGCAGGATTTGAAAATGTGGGCATTATGAAAGAAGTGGGAAAAAAATTTGGAAAGCTTTTAGATGTTCACATGCTGCAAATAATTTTTAAGTAGTTATATTTATTAAAAAATCTGGGAATAATTATCTATGCCAAAAAGTTTTCCTGGGAATTCAGTAAGGTTCCTTTCAAAGCTAAAGAGAAACAACAACCGGGAATGGTTCGAATCTCATCGGGAAGAGTTTGTTACATCGGTTTTAGAACCGGCGCAGGAGTTCGTTGTGGTGCTGGGAGAATTGTTGCGTACTATTGCGCCCGGTATAATTGCCATACCTAAAACCGATAAATCGATTTTCAGATTACACCGCGATGTCAGGTTCAGCAAAAATAAATCTCCATATAAAACTAACCTGGGGATTCTCTTCTGGGAAGGAGAAAGAAAAAAGATGGATTGTTCCGGCTTTTACTTTCACATCGAACCAGGATATTTTTTCCTTGGAGCCGGACAGTATATGTTTTCTGATGATATACTAAAAAAATACCGGCAGGTTATTTATAATCCTGATAAAGCAAAAGAGCTTGATTCTATCGTTAAAAAGTTGAAGAAAAAGGGGTATGTTCTTGGCGGGAAAACATTTAAAAGAGTACCAAAAGGTTTTGACGCCGAATATCCATATTCAAATTACCTTCTTTTTAATGGAATATATCTTTACGGAGAGAGCTCTGATCTGAAGAAGCTGGGGAAAGATCCCGTGAAATTTGCTTATAAAAAATTCGCCGAAATGCTGCCCTTTCACCGGTGGCTTGTTAATAATATTTAGTGATTACTCTTTGAGAACCTTTCTTTGCATCCACAAAAATTCAGGATATTATTAAGTTAGTACAGTAAAATATTCTTGGGTAAATAATGAATACCGAAAAAAGCAGGCAACTATTTAAAGAAGCTGAGAAATATATCCCCGGTGGAGTTAATTCCCCTGTGCGCGCTTTTAAATCTGTTGGTGGCAATCCTTTATTTATAAAAAGAGCATTGGGTTCAAAACTATACGACGTTGATGGAAATGAATTTATAGATTATGTGGGCAGCTGGGGACCTCATATTTTCGGTCATAATCCATCGTTCATTAAAAAAGCTTTGTCTGATGCATTAGAAAACGGAACAAGCTTCGGTGCCCCAACAGAGCTCGAAGTAAAAACTGCAAAACTTATAACGGAACTTGTTCCTTCGGTTGAAATGATAAGAATGGTAAACAGCGGAACAGAAGCAACGATGAGCGCCGTTCGTGTTGCACGGGGTTATACCGGGAAAGAGAAAATTATAAAGTTCGAAGGGTGTTACCATGGTCATGCAGACTTCTTTTTAATTAAAGCAGGATCGGGGGCGTTAACGCTCGGTGTTCCTACAAGCCCGGGTGTAACAAAAGGAAACGCGGCAGATACTTTAATTGCAGACTTTAACGATATAGACTCGGCAAAGAAGCTTATCCATACAAACAGGAAAGAAATTGCTGCAGTTATTGTTGAAGCTATCGTGGGAAACATGGGAGTAGTAAAAGCAACTAACGATTTTATTAGGCAACTTAGGGGGCTGTGTGATGAAGAAAAGATTGTTTTAATAATCGATGAGGTAATGACAGGGTTCCGGGTTGCGAAAGGTGGCGCACAGGAAGTTTTGGGAGTCAAAGCAGATTTAAGCACATTCGGGAAAATAATTGGCGGCGGGTTGCCTGTCGGTGCTTTCGGCGGAAAGAAGGAAATTATGGAAATGGTAGCTCCATCGGGTCCTGTTTATCAGGCAGGCACATTAAGCGGGAATCCTTTGGCAATGTCTGCCGGTTATGCTGCATTATGCTATATTAAAGACCATCCGGATCTTTATAATGAACTTGAAGAAAAATCGGCATATTTTGAAAAAGGAATAAAAGAAAATTTAAAAAGATTAAATGAAAATTTAACTCTTAACAGGGTTGGCTCGATGCTTACTCTTTTTTTTACTAATGAAGAAGTAAAAGATTTCCGTTCCGCTGTTAAAGCTGATACAAAACTTTATGGACAATATTTTCATGAAATGCTTAAAAGGGGTGTTTATCTACCACCAGCACAATTTGAGGCTTTTTTCATCTCGGCTGCTCACTCCAAAGAGGATTTAGACAAAACAATTGAAGCTAACTATGAATCATTACAAGAAATCTCAAAATAAGCTTGTTTTTAGCTTCTATCATAATAACATTTGATACAAACAAATTATAAAATATTGATAATTAGATTGGTTCGACTTAATTTAGCGCATAACTTAAAACACATTGGAGGAAAAAATCATTATTAAATTTTTTTAATGAGCTGTTTCAATGGAGTTTTTCGCATTTAGTTTCAAAAGAGATCGTCTGAACTGGAAAAATAAAATTATTAAAAAAAACAACTAAAAACGGAGTTCTTTATGAAAAAATCTCTTTTTACACTTTCTACATGTCTTCTTTTCTTGTTCGCAATATCAAGCACAAGCTTTGCACAAGGCGTTTCAATTGGACCAAGATTAAGTGGAAACATGAATATTTACAATCAAAAAGGTCTTACGGGTACATGGAATGGTATTGGAATCGGTATCGGCGGAACTGTAGATGTTTCCTTTAGCCGAACTATTGGTCTCTTAGTTAACCTAACTGTTTTCGATATGAAGAATTTTTCTAATTCGCAAACAAACAATAATGTTACCACAGAAAATTCTTTATCTCTGTCTTATGTAAGCTTAGATCCTATGTTCAAAGCTGAATTCAGCGGATTCTATATGGTTGGCGGACCTTCATTAGGAATTAAACTTAATTCAAGTGGTGAAGTAACCCAGTCTGCTGCAGGGCAAAATCCGGCTGTTCAGGCACTTAATTTAGATACAAAATCAATTAGATTTGATATTGCTGTTGGAACCGGGTACAACTTTAAATTATCTCCTGATATGTCTCTTGGCTCGGATTTTATGGCTTATATTCCTATAACCGATACTTACAACTTCCCGGGGTTAAGTAATAGTATTTTTTCTTTGAAGCTCGGCGCTTGTTTGAAGTTTAAATTGTAATCACAAGGAGGGTGTATGAAAAAAATAATTATTGCGTTACTTCCCCTGCTATTTCTTTTAGTAAATGGCTGTAATAGCAATGATACAGCAACTGGAACAAACCCTTTTGGTGGCGGTGGTGGTGGTGGAACAGGAAATGTAACTATACAGATTGCAATTGGGCAGGATGATCAGGGTGCTAACGTATTTGCCTTTAATCCCAGTGTCGCGGTAAAACTTACGAGCGCTCTTGTTGTACAAGCACAATTAGGCATTAATGAAACTGTAAATAACCCCAACCCCGACCAAGTTTTTAACGCAGGTGAGTATATTGGATTTTATTCGGCCAATCAGGCACAGGTTGGTCAGCAATGGTCATTTACCTTTTCGGGTACTCTTGCTCAGGGTGGACAAGCCTTTACTGTGCCGGTGAATTATACAGTACAGTGATATAAATTATTTCTATTCTAGCTACCAGTTGGAGATTATAGAGAGGCTGCTTAATGCAGCCTCTTTTTTTATTAATATTGATTACGTTACCCCAACCTAAGCTTAGTTAACACCTATCGCATATTTTCTCCCTAATAATAAATTATATCTTGTTTTCCCCGCCTTCTGCTTATCTTTGTCATATGAATAAATTTTGTTTAGATATTCTTTTCTAACAGAAAAACAACTCTGCTTAAAATGAAACTTACAAAGAAACATATTGACCTTATAATAATATTACTTGTATTTGCTTTAACCGGTTTAACAACAGTTTATGTTTCGGGGATAATTACACATACCCTCGGTTTAGAGAAATGGAGTCTGTTTTATATTGTCGTTTACATCTTTTTAATACTTCCGATTTATCATCTGTTGTTACTCGGTTATGCTTTTCTCTTCGGAAAATTTGATTTCTTTTGGGAAAAAATGAAGAAACTCTTTTCAAAAATTCCTCTTAGATTTTTTGACTAATAATCCGTACCAGCCAATAATTTGCCGGATTTTTTACTACGGTATTTAATTCTTATAATATTTATTTTTATTTACATGAAAACCGTTTTTGCAAAATTGCTGCTTATATCATTATGTGTCGTCGGTTCGGGATTCTCACAGGAAACCGGACAATCTTATATTGAGTTTGAGAAAGCCCGTTTCTTAAAAACGTCCGAAAATAATAATGCAAAATATCTCGGGGATTCTTCTTTTGACGTTGGTTATTATAAGCTTGATCTGAATATTAGCTACTCTCCTCAATCTCTGTCCGGTATAGTCACTGTTTCGGCAAGAAGCTTGGGGGATATTTTAACCTCTGTTTTTCTTGATCTTTCGGATGCTCTTAGTGTCGATTCTGTACTATCAAATAATCTCTCATGTCAATACAGTCATTCCGAAAACAAACTCATAATTTCACTGGATAAACCATACTCTCCTGATGAAATTTTTACTCTTACTATTTTTTATCATGGTGTTCCTGTTACAACAGGACTGAGAAGTTTTGTTTTTGATTCACATAACGAACAGCCATCAATATGGACGCTTAGCGAGCCTTACGGGGCAAGCGATTGGTGGCCCTGCAAGGATACGCCTGAAGATAAAGTTGATTCGTCAGACGTGTGGATTACAGTCCCTGATAATCTCATAGCCGTCTCTAATGGAACTCTTACGGATGAAATTGATAATGGAAACGGAACTAAAACATATAAATGGAAAAACAGTTACCCGATAGCCAACTATCTTATTTCACTTGCAATATCAAACTACTCCGTGTACAAAAATTATTTCAGATATTCCAACAATGATTCAATGCTTGTCATTCATTATATCTACCCTGAAGATCTTGATGAATTAAAACCACAATTAGATAAAACAACAGAAATGCTTGAACTTTTTAGTGATCTCTTCAGCGAGTATCCTTTTATAAAAGAGAAATATGGTCACGCACAATTCGGAAGCGGGGGAATGGAACACCAAACTATAACCTCAATAGGAATCTTTACAGACGGCGTAATAGCACATGAGCTAACCCACCAGTGGTTTGGTGATAAGATAACATGTAGAAACTGGGAAAATATCTGGCTGAACGAAGGGTTTGCTACTTATGGAGAAGGATTATATTATGAATTCTCGGAAGATAAATCTGCATATAACTCATTTTTAAGTTACCATATTAACCGGTCAAAAGCTGCTGTCGGCAGTATCTATGTAGAAGATGTTTCATCTATCAGCGAAATATTCAACGGCAACAGGAGCTATTCCAAGGGAGCGATTGTATTACATATGCTGAGAGGAATTGTCGGTGATTCCGTTTTTTTCAATATACTTAAAAACTACTTAAACGACCCTTTCCTGGCATACCGCACTGCCACAACAGAAGATTTTGAAAGAGTTGCAGAAGAAACAAGCGGTCTGCAACTTAATTATTTCTTTAATCAATGGATATACGGAAAGAATTATCCGAAATACAATCTGGAGTGGGATTTTCAGCAGGCTGCCGATAACATGTATGATGTAAATATAAATATAGAACAGTCTGTTAATACCTATCCGCAATTTTTTACAATGCCTGTTAAAATAAAAATTTCAACCTCGGTGGGAGACACAATTCTATCTCTATTTAATGATGCACAAAATCAAAAATCTAGTTTTAGAATTTCCGGTAAACCAACACAACTAACTTTTGACCCTAACAATTTTATTCTTAAAGACCTGATCATTTCTGACCCTGCAGTTTTACTTCCGCAACTTAATCTCGAACAGAATTACCCCAATCCTTTTAACAATTCAACTGTCATCGGATATACTTTGCCGCAGGAAGATTTTGTAACCTTAAAAGTTTACAACTCGCTTGGGCAGCAAATTGCCACCCTATTTAATGAGAATGGAAGGGCTGGCGAGTACAAAATTAATTTTGACGGGTCTTCTTTTAGCAGTGGAATATATTTTTACAGGCTTGCCTTTGGGAAACGAATTATCACTAAAAAAATGCTGCTTTTAAAGTAATTCACAAACCCGGCTGTTTTTCAAATCCTATAATATTATCGAAATCGCAATAATGGTTATTCTTCTCCGTTTCCCTCTTCTTCCGGTAGCACCTTGGCAATATCTGCAATCGTGTCATCATCTTTCAATCTTATTACTCTTACGCCCTGTGTGTTTCTTCCCATTACACGAAGATCTTTTACGCTTTGCCTTATTACCATTCCATGAGTTGTAATAATAACAAGCTCATCGCCGTCAACAACTTCCATCAGGGCAATCATCTTTCCGACTTTATCTGTTGTCTTAACAGTAATGACTCCCTTGCCGCCGCGATGTGTAATGCGGTAATCATTAATATCTGAACGCTTTCCATAACCTTTTTCTGTAACAACAAGTATCGTATCATTTCTTTTAATAACAAGAAGCCCGACTACTTTGTCCCCTTTTCCTAATCTTACTCCTCTAACGCCGGTTGCGGTTCTTCCCATATCTCTGACATCTTTTTCATGAAATCTTATTGCAAAACCGTTTCTTGTTCCAAGCACCAGGTCGCTGCTGCCATCGGTCATCTTAACTTCAATCAGCCTGTCGTCCTTATTAAGGTTTATAGCATTTATACCGCCTTTACGAACGTTTCCATAAGCAGAAAGAACTGTTTTCTTAATTGTGCCCTTCTCTGTTGCCATAACAAGGTACTGGTTATCAGTAAATTCCTTAACAGCAACAAAAGCAGTTATATTTTCATCTTTCTCTTTCTGAAGGAGATTTATTATCGATCTTCCTCTTGCAGCACGACCCGCTTCGGGTATTTCATGAACTTTAAGCCAGTAGCATTTTCCTTTGTCTGTAAAGAAAAGAATATACTGGTGCGTAGATGCTATGAACATATGTTCAATAAAATCTTCGTCTTTGGTTCCGGCGCCCGTTACCCCTTTGCCTCCGCGTCCCTGTTTTTTATAACCGCTTGCGGGAAATCTTTTTATAAATCCCTGGTGAGATATTGTAACAACAACATCTTC